>CAYVRR010000001.1:0-126306 GCA_964453215.1 uncultured Spirochaetaceae bacterium
CCAACACATTATAGTCCATACATTGCCGTAGATGAGTTTTCTCTTCACAAAGGTCATCGTTATGCAACGGTGATTATAGATTGGCAAACAGGAGAGATTTTATTTCTTGAGGAAGGGAATCGAGAAGAACAGCTTCATCATTTTTTTGATCTCGTAGGACGCGAGTGGATGCGTCATGTAAAAGCTATTTCAATGGATATGAATGCTCAATATTGCAAAGCTATAGAAACTCGGTATCCTCATATTAAGATAGTCTATGATGCCTTTCATATTGTAAAAAATTTCAATGACCGCATCATAACAAACTTAAGACGACTTGAACAAAATCGTTTAAAAGAGCAAGAAGATGAAATTAGACAATCTATAAAGAAAACGCGAAAAGAATGCACTCCACTTCGAAATGGATCAGAGAAAAAGAAAGAATTGCTTCAACAACTCCATGAAGATCATCAAGCTTTAGATATTATTCGTGAGGATTATACTAAGTTGAAGCATTCACGGTTCCATTTATTGAGTAGTAGAGAGGGACTCAGGAAGAAAGATGAAGTTGCAAGAGAACATAACAGAGAGTTACATGAGAAGTATGAAAAGAGAGGGTTATCTCTTCCGCCAGGAGAACGTAAATGGTCAGTTAGTAATGAGAAAAAGCTTGATACCGTACTTAGTAGCAATGAACATCTTAACATAGCTTTCTTTTTAGGAGATCAGTTAAAAGGAGCTTTACAAACGAGAAATATTGAAGATCTTACATCTGGAATGGATCAATGGTTAGCACTCTCAAAGAAGTATGAAGTTAAGATTCCAATGCTTAAGTCATTTAATAAAATGCTCATCAATCGCATGGATGGAATCCTTTCAAGAGCTATGTATCCTATTTCCAATGGTCCTCTTGAGGGCGTTAATAACATGATAAAAACTACGAGGAGAGCTGCCTACGGCTACAGAGACCAAGAATACTTCTTTTTAAGGATTTGGGATAATAGCAGAGCACATATTAAATCAAGAAGGATTGCATAACCCACAGAAAAATCCGATGAGCCCATAATATTTGAATGTGGGGTAAAAAAAAGCGGAGGTCAGCAGGAAGGTTGGGTGGGGAGAGAATCTCTGCTGACCCCCATGGAAATCACACTAAAGGAGGTATGAAAAAAACTGTTGCTCTGTACATACTTACATGCACCTTGTGTGCCAACTTTTCATTTTTAATTAAATATTTATATATCTATATACAATACATCACTATGTAGAGAATTGGTTATAGTGCCTTGTCACCTCTTTGTGTAAGAAGTGTGAAGAAGTTGTGTGCAGATTTTTCACACTATAGATACATTGTGCACTGTTTGCACAATTGACGAACTCAATTACAAATGAGTATGTTACTGATTATGAATAGATCAATCATTAATAAGAAATTTAGATACTCATATACAAATATAACGTTAAAGCTCATTATTACCAATGTTATTATCTTTCTTCTCACAATGGTATCTGACTCGCTCTATCTCTCTCTTGCTATGGTTCCAGGATTTATTGTCTACAAATATTGGATATGGCAGTTTGTTACCTACATGTTTGTTCACGGTGGGCTTAGCCATCTCTTTTTTAATATGTTTGGACTTTTTATATTTGGCACTCACGTTGAGAGGCAGTTAGGGAGTAAAGAGTTTCTCCTTTTCTATCTTCTTACTGGCACCTTAAGTGGTATATTCTCTTTTATTGCCTATCTTGTAGCTGGGGTAAATGTGATATTGGTTGGAGCAAGTGGAGCAATCTTTGCTGTTATGTTAGCTTTTGCAGTGTTTTATCCTCATGCGAGAATATTTGTGTTTGGGATTCTTCCTGTTAAAGCACCTGTTCTTGTTGTTGTATATGCAGCGATTGAACTTTTTAACCAGGTGGTAGGAACACGAGCTGGAGTTGCACACCTCACCCACTTAGCAGGGTTTGCTTTTGCATATCTGTATATGGTAGTGAGGCTAAAAATAAATCCTATCAAAGTCTTTCTTGACAATCGTTAAGCATAGTGGGGAAACTCTTCTTTTAAAGCAGCATACTCTTTTTTAATAATATTGAAGATGATATCAATTCTCTCATTATGATGAATAAATGCAGATTTCATTGCGTTTATTGTTATTCTCTCTAAGTCTTTTAAGGTAAGATTATACTCAGTTGTTGCTATAAGCATCTCTTTTGTGAGTGTTGTGTTACTCATGAGTCTATTATCTGTACATAAAAATACTCTGTAGGCATTTTTATAGAATTGGTAGAAAGGGTGAGAAGCAAAATCTTTTGCTGCCCCTGTTCCTACATTGCTAGATAAGCACATTTCAATAGGAATTCTCTTATCTTGAATGAAGTGGGCAAGTGAGCCCATTTTTTCAATCTGAATGCCATTCATATGCATATCATCAATGAGCCGAGTTCCATGCCCTATTCGGTGTGCTCCACACACTTGTATAGCTTGCCAAATTGACTCAAGTCCAAACCCCTCTCCAGCATGAATTGTGATATTAAAGTTTTGATTTCGTATATATTGAAATGCCTCTAGATGAGCTTTAGGGGGGTTGCCATGTTCATCTCCAGCAAGGTCTAGGGCAACAACACCATGAGTTCTATATGCAACAGCGAGTTTTGCAATTTGAAGTGATATTGATGGACTTTGATTTCGCATCGCACACAGGATGAGTCCGTAGGAAATCCTTGTTCTTCTCACCCCTTCATCAAGTCCTTCAAGAACAGCTTCAACAACTTCTTCAAGGCTAAGCCCTTTTTCAAGGTGTAATATTGGGGCAAATCTAATTTCTGCGTAGACAACATTATCTTTAGCAAGGTCTTCTATTGTTTCTATTGCCGCCCTTTTTAACGCTTTTCTTGTTTGTAATACGCCAACTGTGACGCTAAATGTTTCTAAATAGAGGGGGAGACTTTTTCTTTCACATCCTCGAGAAAACCACTCTTGTAACTCTTTTTCATCATAGGAAGGAAGGGGGAAATGTACTTCTTTAGCTAATTCAATGATGGTACTCACCCGCATACTTCCATCGAGGTGATCATGAAGTTCTACTTTTGGTACTCTTTTAATAATATCTATTGGTATCATGCCTTATACTACTATAGAGTAGCTTTAAGGACAACTAAATAACGATTGATAGTGCTCCTCCTCTTTACTTATTACCCCCTTTGGTATTCAATAGGGGTAGGTGTAGATAATTTCACCAGGAGGCGTCAATGGATTTAACAGAACTTCAAGAAGCTCTATTTGCTGAATGTGATGTGGCAAAAGATGTTAAGAAAATTGTTTCATTAATTGAACAAGGCGCTAATATACATGGCGTTGATGATTATGGTCTCACTCCCTTGATGAGGGCAGCACTTTTTAATTCTAGTGCAAAGGTGATAAAAACTTTAGTAGAAGCTGGTTCTGATGTGTTTTATAGAGAACCTCAATATAAATCAACTGCGTTGCAGTTAGCGGCTAATCACAACCAGAATGCGAGTATTATTGAAGCCCTTGTAGAGGCTGGAAGTGACTTGTTTGATGTAAACTATTTAGGGGAAACAGCCCTTATTATGGCTGTAAATAGTG
The DNA here is from genome assembly GCA_964453215.1 of uncultured Spirochaetaceae bacterium. GTDB lineage: Bacteria > Spirochaetota > Spirochaetia > Sphaerochaetales > Sphaerochaetaceae > SABI01. The sequence continues at coordinate 3,587 of CAYVRR010000001.1, forward strand.
GCAATAGCACGAGAGTAATCTCTGCCCTCATTCGATGTGGCAGCGATGTACACGCTCGTGATTACCAAGATAAGAGTGCTCTAGATTATGCAGTACAAGCAAAACGGGCCTATGTTGTAAAAATATTGAGAGCAGCTGGAGCTGTAGGATAGACCAATTACCCTTTTAATTGGTCCATCTTCTCTTTGATTATCTTCTTTATCTCTTCTACAATATTAGAGATGGGGATAGTAATGGTTGTGTTTAAATCTTCTCTGAGTTTTAACTCAACAACACCATCTTTTAATCCCCTTTGTCCTAAGGTGATTCTAAGTGGAATTCCTATGAGATCTGCATCAGCAAATTTAACCCCTGCGCTCTCTTTTCTTTCATCATAGAGCACTTCAATACCTTCACGTGTGAGTTCATCATACAGTGCATCAGATGGTTCACTATCCTTTAATAAAGAGACAAAGTGTACTTGGTAGGGACTTGTCGTGATGGGAAGAATAAGGCCCTTTTCATCATGATACTCTTCTGCTAGGCATGCTAACAGGCGTCCAACCCCTATTCCATAGGAGCCCATGATAACAGGTTTGCGTGTCCCTTTTTCATCTTGATATGTTACTCCTAGTGCATCTGAATAGCGAGTTCCAAGTTGGAAGATGTTTCCAATTTCTATTCCCTTACTGATATTAAGAGGGTGGCCGCAAGTGGTGCAGATATCTCCCTTTTTAGCAGATGCGATGTCACTCACTATTCCATTATAATCTCTTAAGAAGTTTGTATTAATATAGTGGTACTCTTCACTATTTGCTCCAGCAACTAAATTGTTGCTTTTGGCAACAGAATCATCTACTACAACAATGACTGACTCAGTTGCTCCAATAGGGGAACCATACCCAGGGGTCATCTTCATAGCCCTAATTTCTTCTTCATGGGCTACTCGTAATCCATTCGCTTTAGAAGCATGTTGAAGCTTATTCTCTTCTATCTCCATATCGCCCCTAATTACACCAATTATTAGCTTTTCTTCCTCTTCTCCTGTTTTATCATCAACAAAGGAGCCCATCATAAAGAGAGCTTTTGCTGTTTTACGGGTGGGGATATCTAAAAATTGGGCAAGTTCTTCTATTGTTTTACAATTGGGAGTATGAACTTTCTCCATCTTCTTTTCTGCTTCTTGATAATACTCTTTTACACATGTTGCCACCTGCCTATTTGCAGTGTAGTCACACGATGAGCAGGTAATGATACTATCTTCTCCAATAGGGGAAAGGTACATATATTCATGTGCTACTTTTCCTCCCATCATTCCAGAATCACTTCCAACGGCAATGGAGGGAAGGCCACAGCGATTAAATATCTTAAAGTATGCATTGTAGTGGTTATTATATTGTACCTCTAATCCCTCTTGTGTGGTGTCAAAACTGTATGAGTCTTTCATTGTGAATTCTCTTACTCGAATTAATCCAGCTCGAGGGCGAGGGTCATCTCTCCACTTTGTTTGAATTTGATACACAAGTTGAGGAAGCTGTTTGTAGCTATCTATTTGGTAGCGAGCAACATCACTCACACACTCTTCGTGTGTCATTGCGAGGACCATGTCTCTTCCTACTCGGTCTTTAAAACGACTCATCTCTTTGTCGATAGAGTAATAGCGTCCAGTCTCTTTCCAAATATCTGCAGGGTTTACTACAGGCATCAAGATCTCTTGTCCCCCAATAGCGTCCATTTCCTCTCTAATAATTTTTTCAATTTTTCTAATAGAAATTAGCCCTAAAGGTAGGAGGGTGAATACGCCAGCTCCAAGTTGTTCAATGAATCCACAGCGGAGAAGAAAAGCATATCCATCTGAATCTGCAGAAGCAGGTGCTTCTCGTAAAGTGCGAGAAAATAGGCGGGACATTTTCATGTAGATACTCCTTATTTGTATCAATATCGTAGGCATTGTAGCAAAACTACCCCGTTCAGACAACGGTATCTACTTCTATTTCTTCACTAAAACAGGTAGAGTATACTTACCGTAGGAGGGTTAAAGAAAGTGGACATTTCATCATATCAAACAATTCGAGAAGAAGTAGCTTCAACTATGAGAAGATTATACTCAACACGACTGACAACAACGAGTGGTGGTAACATCTCTTTTAGAATCAACGAGGAGCTTTTTGCTATTACCCCAAGTCAAGTTGATAAAGCAACATTGACTTATGATGTAATTGCAATCGTTGGGTTTGATAATACCAACTATACACCTCATCTTCCTCTAAGTATAGAAAGTGAGATGCACAGAAGAGTATTACTCACCAGACCCGATATTCAAGCAGTGGTACATGCTCATCCTGTCTATGCGTCATCTTTTACTGCAATGAAACAATCTATTAATACAAAACTTCTCGCAGAGAGTTGGTTTTTATTAGAAGAGCCATCATTTGCTCCGTATGAGAGAATGGGAACACCAGACTTAGCTGCATCTGTTGAAAAATGTGTTGCAAGTAGTGATGTTGTTCTCATGGAAAACCATGGTGTGTTGACAGTAGGGAAGACTCTCATCAATGCCTTTGACCTCATTGAAGTGTTAGAAAATAGTGCAAAGATGACTTTTATTACCCACATGTTGAGTGTAGGGAATTGGGATGTGAGTCCATTAAGTGAAAGCAGATGTGATGAGCTCATGAGAATGAAAAAAGGTAATTAGTAATATGAAATACCTTCTAGAGACAATACCTGTATGGGATGCCCTTGAAAAAGGGGATGAGTGTCTTATGTGCCACCTTATGAAGGAGGCACACAAAGATGCAATTGACTACTATATGGGCTCTAGTGTTATGCATAGTGAGACAAGAATTGAGGTGAATAAGATAGGGTTTTGTCCCACTCACTGGAGTGATCTTATGAATAAGAGAGCAGCTCAGTCTCTCTCTCTTGTATCACACACCTTTTTATTAGAAACGATGAAAGATCTTGGTACACACAAAAAGAGCATCTTAAAAAGTAAAAAGGGGAAGGGCTTAGAAAAAGAGATAGATTCTCTCATCTCTTTTCTTGATAAAAGGGAAAAGGGGTGTCTTGTTTGTAGGAAAATGGAAACTCGGTTACTACGCTACGCCTTCACCCTCGTAAAACTCTTTACTGAAAATGATGAGTTTAAGAGTTCTTTTTTATCCTCTAAAGGGCTATGTCTTTATCATACAAAAGATGTGTTAAAGATGGCAAAAAAAGTATTACCCAAAGATGTATGCTATTCTTTTTCTCATGAACTTGTTGAATTAGTCTATTCAAATCTAGAGCGTCTTGAAAAAGAGGTCTTATGGATGACTCAAAAGTATAAAGTTGAACATATAGATGCACCATGGAATGGGTGTGAAGATGCTCATACGAGGGTAATACGTAAGACTATTGGCGAGGGCCGCCTCTTTTCTTTAGAGAAATAGGGAGAATGAGTTGTTTTTCATCAATCTCCAAATCTCCTATTTCTCGTCGCTTTAAAAATGAGCAGTGTTGATGTTCCATATAGAAATGGTAGTAATCAACAAATAACTCATCACTTCTATAAATGAGAATATAATCTTTCATTGGTAAAAGTGCTATTGCGAGGGTCAGGTCACACTTGGTTGTATTTCCAAGGGTGTGTAATCCCATAAGTTCACTTTCACTTAAATACCTATTTCTCACTACAATTGACATCAAGGCATCCCTATTATCATCGTTTCTATCATGAATTAATATATCTGGAACAAGGGCTTTTGAGTTCTCTGTTGCCACTAAGCCCATGTCTATGTAGTAGTGAGCGAGCTTTGGAAGTAATTCTTGCTGCAGCGTGAGGGCAAGACGAAAAGAGAATGGCACTCTCAGTGAACCTATCTTCAATAGATATGAATCCTCTGAAGAGACAGTTGAAAGAGAGTGAATAAATGTCTCAAAGAGTCGTATTATTGAATATCTTTCGCTAGTCTGTACTTTCATCTTATCCTATTGTATCACAAAAGAGATAATTAAAGGAAATTAATATCATACTTCATCGTAGCTACTTTAGAGAGGGTGTTGTATTGAGAGCAATACCGTGTTGCTATCTCAAAAGCTTTTTTGAACTTCTTCTCATCACCTACCCCTTTAGCTTCAACTTTGATAGTAACAGTTTCAAGCATGCCTACCTTGTCATCCCCTTTGACACCAACAATATCAATATCTGTTGTGCTATATTCAAATTGCATTTTCTCAGCAACTGACTCAAAGGTTTTGTAAAGGCAATAGGAGAGACCACCTAATAATAGTTCATAAGGAGCTACACTCCCTTTTTCACTTCCTAAGGCAACTGTTGATCCTTTATCAGTAATTAATGTTCCACTAGACATATTGTATGTTGTTAAAACGTGAATTGATTCACCCATGTTAATTCCTCACTTATTTATTTTTACTTTTTATAAAAGTAATCATGTTTTCATCTCTCGTAAAGGGGCTTCACCCCTTAAGGTAGATGCTCCTTAATGCAACTTCTTTATTGCTTCTTTTCCACTAATTGCACCAGTAGACCATGCGAGTTGTAAATTATAGCCACCAGTTTCTCCATCAATGTCAATAATTTCACCACAAAAGTAGAGGTGTGGAATAATAGTTGACTCCATGGTCATTAGGTCTATTTCATCAAGAGAAACACCCCCACAAGTTACCATCGCTTTACTTTCCATGTTGTCGATAGTAATAATAAATTCATCCTTTGTAAGAGAAGAGGAAATAGCGATTAGATCTCTCTTTCCCACTTCACTCGCTTTTTTCTTTCCATCAATATTATTCTTATTAAGGAGGTATTCAAGTAGAGAGTGGGGAAGGGGGTAGGTTGCAAGTACTGTTTTAAACATACTCTTACCCATCCTTTGACACAATGAAGCAATCTCTTTTTGAACTTCTTTACCTTTTCTCCCCTCTCCCCTCTTATCTACAAGGTAGCAAACTTTCATTGTAGAGTTGGAAGAAAGGTATCGAGAATTATTAATAATTACAGGACCAGATAGCCCTTCATGGGTAAAAAGAAGTGATCCTTTTTTCCAATTCCCATGTTCAATTTCAATTGCACATTTTTCAATGGTTAACCCACTAAGTGAGTGGATAGCTACATCATTCACCTGTACTCCAGTGAGTGCAAATCGAGGTGTTACGATAGAGTGACCCACTTGTTGTGCTAATCTATACCCATCACCCTTACTTCCTGTTCGAGGGAATGTAAAGCCACCTGTTGCTAATATAACGGCATCAAAAGTGTTAATGAGGGTGTTGTTAGAGTAGAGGGAGAATAAATTATTGGTGTGCTTTACTTCATCTATTCGGGTATTGTAGATGATGAGGATGTTGTGTGCTTGTGCTTGACTCTGAAGTGATTTAATAACATCAATTGATTTAAAAGAGGAGGGGAAAACTTTTTTATCATCTCGTATGGTGTGAGAGAGTCCTATGTGGTTAAAGAATTGAAGTGTTTTTTCTACACTGTGTGTAGTGAGAATTGATTCTATCTCTTTTTCTTTTTCATAGTAATGCTTTTTCATCTCATCTAATGGCGCGCTATTTGTAATATTACATTGAGATGAACCTGTGATAAGAAGTTTCTTTGCTACTTTCTCTTGTGATTCAAATATCGTGATAGAAATATCTGTATTGCTCTTTTCTTTTTCAATGGCTGCATGAAGGGCGCTAAAAAGTCCACTAGCGCCCCCACCAATAATTGCAACTCTTTTCACGCTACGATTTTTTCTCTTCGTGTTTAATAATGAGATGTAAATCATCAAGTTGTTGTTGATCCACGTAAGAAGGAGAATCATCCATAGGGGAGATTGCTGCAGTGTTCTTAGGGAATGCAATTACCTCTTTAATACTCGTCTCTCCTGCCATAATCATCACCATTCTATCAATTCCAGGAGCAATCCCTCCGTGAGGTGGTGGCCCATATTTAAAGGCATTTAAGAGGAACCCAAAACGCTCTTGGCTCTCATCATCTGGGATGTTACATATTCTAAAGACTCTCTTTTGTAGTTCAATGTCATGAATTCTTATAGATCCTGATGCTACTTCATACCCATTTAATACAAGGTCATACAAGTCCCCTTTCACCTCCCCTGGGTTCTCTTCAAGGGTCTCAATGTACTTGGCTTGAGGCATACTAAACATATGGTGTGCAGCTTCCCAGTGGCCAGCTTCTTCGTTGTACTCAAAGAGTGGGAAATCGATAATCCAACAAAAAGCAAACTTTTTATTGTCTATAAGTTGTAGGTCTTTAGCAAGCTTTACCCTCACAGCTCCTAGGGAAGCACATGTTATTTTCCAGGTATCGGCAACAAATAGGAGCATGTCTCCCACCTTTGCTTCTGTATAGGAAATAACTTCTTTTTGAATATGGGTGAGGAATTTACTAATTCCTCCCTCTAATTCACCTTTCTCATTTATCTTTGCCCATGCAAGGCCTTTTGCTTTATACACCTTTGCAGCTTCTTCTAAACTTGTAATATATTTTCTTGAGTAGGTGAGATCACTACTAGCTGGTGCTTTTATAACTTTTACACAGCCACCACTGTTAAGTACATCTTTAAATGTAGCAAATGAGCTTAAAAGGGCTAATTCATTAAAGTCTAAGAGAGGTAAATCATATCGTAAATCTGGTTTATCTACACCATAGGTGTTAACAGCATCGTACCAGCTTAGACGTAAAAAGTGTGTAGGAGTTTCATAATCCATCACGCTCTTAAAAACATGGTGAAAAAGTTGTTCCATGATTAATAACACATCATCTCTTGTAACAAAGCTCATTTCCATGTCGAGTTGAGTGAATTCTAATTGTCTATCTCCCCTCGCGTCTTCATCCCTGTAACAACGGGCAATTTGAAAATATTTATCAAAGCCACTTACCATGAGAATTTGTTTTAGTAGTTGAGGGCTTTGAGGAAGTGCATAGAACTTTCCAGGATACAAGCGAGAAGGGACTAAGAAGTCTCTTGCCCCCTCTGGAGTTGATTTTAAGAGGGTTGGTGTTTCTATTTCATAGAAGTCTCTATCACTAAGAAACTCTCTAATAGCACGAACAAAATCGTGTCGCAGTTTAATCCGTTTTTGCATACCAAAGGAGCGTAGGTCGAGGTATCTATAGCGTAAGCGTGTCTCTTCTTTTGCATCAGACTCTTCATCAACTAAAAATGGGGGAGTCTCACATACACTGAGGATTTGAATTGATGAGACATCTACTTCAATTTCCCCACTAGCCATCTCTTTATTTATCATCATGTCGGGTCTTGCTTTTACAATCCCTTCAACACTTATGCAGTATTCTGCATGTAAAGAGGCAGCTAGTTCTATTGTCTCAGCGGGTGCTGTATCAGAGACAACTACTTGGGTAATCCCATAGCGATCTCTTAGGTTGATAAAATGGATTCCTCCATGATTACGACTTCGGTGTACCCATCCATTGAGAACAACAGTTTTACCAACATCTGCTTTACGTAATTGACCACACGTAACGGTTCTTTGCTTGTATTCCATGAGGGAAATATAGCACTATTTTGGAAACTATTTCAATGTAGAGAAAGGGCTATCTTCGCGCTTCACTCTCAATTCGTCTCTCATTTGCGACAGCTAGCATCAGTTTTATTCTGTTTTCTTGGTTTACCTTGGTGGCACCGGGGTCGTAATCGATTGGAACGATGTTTATTGTTGAATCGAGGTCTTTGAGTGTTTTCATCATCCCCTTTCCTGCGATATGGTTTGGTAGGCATCCAAAAGGTTGCACACAGATGATATTTTTATAGCCTAATGAAGCAAGATCTCTCATTTCAGCTGTGAGCAGCCATCCTTCACCCATTTTACAACTTATCGAAATTGCCTCTTTTGCCGACTCTACACTTTCGTGGAAGAAGCGAGGGGCAATGAAGTGAGAGTTTTTTTCTACTTCATGTATCATCACATTCTCTAACCTAGAGAGGTAGGAGAGGAGCATTTTCATAACAATTTTTCTGATAAATGAGCCTCCGTAGAGGGTAATATCTTCAATTTGGTTTTGCACACCATATAATATAAATCCCATAATACCTGGAATCATCACTTCACACGATTGGGATAGGAGAAAGTCCTCAAGGTGGTTGTTCCCTAAAGGGGCATACTTCATATAGATTTCTCCAACAATTCCCACTTTAACAACTGGCCTTGAGTAGTCTTTCTCTATTGCATGAAAATCATCTACCATGGTGCGAAGATTTTTTTGAATATCTTTTAGGCGATATCCTCTATTTTGTCTAAATTCTTCTTCAAGAAACGTAATCCATTGTTGAGTAAGTTTCTCTGCTTCTGATGGAACAACTTCCCAGACCCTTGTTTGATTTTTTAAGAGCATGAGGGTGTCACCATATAAAAGGGCACCAACCCCTTTCTTTAGCATCGTATAGGTGATAGTAAAACCGCTGTTTTTATTCATCCCTTTAAAGTTTAAAGAGAGGACTGGAACATACTCATATCCTGCTTTTTTGAGGGCTTTTTTTAAGAGGTGGATATAGTTACTCGCTCTACACCCCCCACCTGTTTGGGTGATTGCAAGGGCAACTTTATGATTGTCATACTTTCCACTATCGAGAGCATCTATCATTTGACCAATTACAAGTAAGGCGGGGTAGCAGGTGTCGTTATGAACGTAGGTAAGTCCTTTATCTACTACCTGTTGTCCTTCATTTTCCAATAATTCAACATTATAGCCCTCCTGTTTTAAAACCATAACTAAAAGGGCAAATTGGATACTAGCCATTTGAGGAGCAAGTATTGTGTGGGTTAGCCTCATCTCTTTCGTAAAAACTACATCTTGTGAACTCTTCATGTTTTCTTTCCATTATGTAATAGCAGATAAAAGGGAACGCAGTCTAATTTTGACTGCACCTAAATTCGTAATTTCATCAATCTTAATTTGTGTATACATGTTATCATATGCTTCAACAATATCTCTCACTTCATCTGTTGTAATAGCATCAAGGCCACAGCCAAAACTTACAAGTTGAACTAGGTGGATATCATCTTCATCTTTAATAGCTTTTGCTACAGCATAAAGCCTAGCATGATACGTCCATTGGTTGAGTATATGAGTATCGACTCTCTTTTTTTCTAGATAATAGGAGTCTTCACTGATGACCGCGCAATCAAGAGAGGTGAGGAGGGTGTCAATTCCGTGATGTACTTCGGGGTCTGCATGGTAGGGTCTTCCTGCTAATAGAATAATCTTTTTACCCAATAACCTGCTTTCATCTACAATTCTCATTCCTTCATTTTGTAGTGCTTGAAGGTAGGCGTAATAGGCGGTAAATCCATTTTTGATAGCTTTTTTTAAGTTACTCATTGATAAATCAGGGAAGTAAGGCTTTAATGAGGCCATCAATTTTTTAGGATATTTTTCTATTCTTTGTAGGTCTATGGGGGGATGAATGAATTGTATTTTCTTTAATTCGTTAATACTTCCATACAACACCTCTGGGTAATAGGCTACAACTGGGCAATTAAATCTGTTATCTCCAAGATCCTCTTCTACGTTGTAGGTCATAAGGGGATAAAAGATTGTTTGTACATTATTATCTAGCAGTGTTTGAATATGGCCGTGCATCAATTTAGCGGGGAAGCAGATTGTATCACTTGCTATTGTTGCTTGTCCTTTTATATAGAGCTCTCTATTTGAGAGGGGAGATAAAACTATCTTCTTTCCGAGAGTCTCAAAAAAGGCTTTCCAGAAATAGATAAGTTCATAGATGTTTAAGCCAAGAGGAATGCCAATAGTATTTTCATCAATAGCATCATAATCAAAGAGGCCAAGGTTCTCGAGTTGATCAACCTTCCACTTGTAGATATTTAAAGTACTGCTTTCTTTCTTTTGAGTGACAGGACGTTCACATCTGTTTCCACTTATATATCTTCCCCTTGGAACAAAGTTATTCACCGTCAGCCTACAGTGGTTCGTACATAGGTGGCAGAAAACATGTTTTACCGTGTGATTAAATGTATCTAATTGCTCTTTGGTGATGATAGAACTTTTGTTAAGAGAGAGGGTTTTAGCATGAAGAGCTGCCCCAAAGGCCCCCATGAGGCCAGCAACAGATGGGCGTATTACATTACATTGTAGCTCCATTTCAAATGCACGTAGAATAGCATCGTTGTAGAAGGTTCCCCCTTGCACAACGATATGCTTACCAAGTTCTTTAGCACTATGGGCTCGTATGACTTTGTAGAGGGCATTTTTTACAACACTAATTGAGAGTCCTGCACTGATGTTATCGACACTTACTCCCTCTTTTTGAGCTTGTTTCACACTTGAATTCATAAATACAGTACACCTGGAGCCAAGATCTACTGGGTATGGGGCAAAGAGACCTTTTTTACTAAAATCTACTATGTTTTCAGAGAGGGAGGATGCAAATGTTTGTAAGAAAGATCCACAACCTGAGGAGCAGGCTTCATTGAGGTAGATACTGTCAACAATCCTGTTATGAATTTTAAAACATTTAATGTCCTGTCCACCGATATCTATTACAAATTCAACATCAGGTGAGATGTGTTGGGCTGCTTTTAGGTGGGCAACTGTTTCAACAATTCCTGCATCTATGCTAAAAGCATTCTCTATTAAATGCTCCCCGTAGCCAGTTACGGCACTCCCTTTTATTACCATAGAGGGGTAGGTTTGATAGAGTGTAGTGAGAATTTCTTTTATGATTGTTACTGGGTTTCCATTATTGTTTTGATAAAAACTGTAGATAATCTCCTCACTATCATTAAGTGCAACAACTTTTATCGTAGTAGATCCTGCATCGATTCCAATGTAGGTGTTGGGATTACGTGGATCAAACGATGCATGGGGTACTGTTTCTTTGGAGTGACGATGGAGGAATTGTTCATACTCTTTCTTTGATGAAAAAAGGGGAGGTAAGAAGGAGACTTGTTCTTTCTCTTGTTGGTGTAAGAATCTGTGAATAATCTCCTGTATATCTACTTCATTTGTTGCACAATAAGCAGCACCAAGAGCAACAAAGAGGAGGGAGTTTTGTGGACATATCCCTTTTGTATGTAAAGTTGAATCAAAATGTTTTCTTAATTCACTCATAAAGGTGAGAGGTCCACCAAGATAGACAACAGTTCCTGTAATGGGTCTACCTTGTGCTAAGCCCCCTATTGTTTGGTTTACTACTGCTTGGAGTATGCTACTAGCGATGTCAGATTTTTGAGCTCCTTGGTTTAAGAGGGGTTGAATGTCACTTTTTGCAAAGACTCCACACCTTGAAGCAATGGTATAGGTTCTTGATGCTTTTTTTGCTAATTCATCAAATTCATCAATGTCTATGTGTAAAAGGGAGGACATTTGATCAATAAATGCTCCAGTGCCACCGGCACATGAGCCATTCATCCTTACCTCCATCCCTTGATTGAAAAAGAGTATTTTAGCATCTTCCCCACCAAGTTCAATGACAACGTCACAAAGTGGAATGATCTTTTTTGTTGCAACTCGTGTAGCGTAGACTTCTTGAACGAAGGGAATTGAGCATCTATCAGCAAGACCCATTCCTGCTGAGCCACTAATCATGAGCTTTGCTTTTTTATTGTGTGTGATGTTGTCATTAATGTATTGTAAAAGAGCTGCCCCTTTTTCGGCTATCTGGGAAAAGTGGCGCTCGTAGTGAGAATATACAATCTGATTTTGATTATCTACCACTACACATTTTATAGTAGTAGAGCCAATATCTAATCCTATAGTCAACTCTGATCCTCCAATAAGGTGCTGAATTTTATATTACAGATTATATAATTATGTAACAAGTCTCTATGCACTACCTTTTTCAAACTGTGCTTGATAAAGGTCTTTATACATCCCATTTTCTTTGAGAAGCGACTCATGATTGCCCATTTCAACGATATCTCCATCTTTCATTACAAGAATTAGATCAGCGTTACGAATTGTTGAGAGTCTGTGTGCGATGATAAAACTTGTTCTATTTTTCATTATTCTCTCTGTTGCTTCTTGTATTAAGGCTTCTGTTCTCGTATCAACAGAGCTTGTTGCCTCATCGAGAATCAATATTTCGGGGTCCATCACCATTGCCCTTGCAATAGTGATTAGTTGTTTTTGCCCTTGACTGATATTCGATGAGTCTTCGTTAATTTCCATATCATATCCACCGGGAAGAGTGTGGATAAAGTGGTCGATATGAGAAAGTTTAGCAGCTTGTTCTACCATCTCATCTGTTGCGTTAAGATTGCCATATCGAATGTTTTCTTTAATCGATCCCTTAAAAAGCCATGCATCTTGCAATACCATTCCAAAGTGGCTCCTCACATCTTTTCGACTCAAGTGATTTATGTTCTGAGAATCTAAGTAAATAGCTCCTTGATCAACATCGTAAAATCTCATAAGAAGTTTTACCATTGTAGTTTTCCCAGCTCCAGTGGGGCCAACAATTGCAACTTTTTGCCCAGGTTTTATGTGAGCGGTGAAGTCATGAATGACCGGATTTTTTTTATCATAGCCAAAGGTAACATGGTCAAATAGGACCTCCCCCTCCAAGCGGCTAAGGGTACAAAGGACTTCTGTTTCTTTTTCAGGTTCTTCATCAAGAAATTCAAAGACTCTTTCAGCAGCAGCTATGGTTGATTGAAATAAAGCAGATACTTGTGCTACTTGGCTAATTGGCTGAGTAAAGTTTCTCATATATTGGATAAATGCTTGAATGTTTCCTACAGTGATAGAGCCACGAATTGCTAAAAGTCCCCCTAATAGTGCGATTAGGACATAGGCAATATCTCCAATTGAATGCATGATGGGCATCATGAGTCCACTTAAGAATTGTGATTTCCACGCACTATTGTAGAGCTCTTCATTTGTTGAGTTGAATATCTCTTGCTGATGTTTTTCTCCGTTAAAAGATTTAACAATAAGGTGTCCACTATATACTTCTTCTATCTGCCCATTTATTTCTCCCAATGTTTTTTGTTGCTTTACAAAATATTTTTGTGATTTCTTTACAACAATTGAGATAATAAAGAGAGAGAGTGGAAGGATGACGATGGTGATAATAGTCATGAGTACACTGATAGAGAGCATCATTACCAACACTCCTATCATCATGGTAAGACTTGAGATGAGTTGGATGGTGCTTTGATTAAGATTTTGACTTAACATGTCGACATCATTTGTGACTCGAGAGAGGATATCTCCGTGTGTGGTTGCATCAAAGCTTCTAAATGGCATGGTGTGAATTACATCAACAAGGTCTTTTCTCATTTTCTTTGAAATTTTTTGAGTGATTCCACTCATAACATAGCCACTAATAAATGTGAAGATTGTACTTGTGAGGTACATAAAAGCGAGGAGAGTGAGGATTCTTTTAATAAGTAAGAAATCTATCCCCTTTCCCCCTTGAAGGGATGAGTTTATTCCAACAAATATTGTAGTTGTTGCTTGTCCTAATATCTTTGGTCCGAGAATTGTAAAAATAGTTCCAATCAGAGCAGAAAGAATAGCAATAGAGAAGGCTAATTTGTAGGGTGTAAACCATGTGATGAGTCGGCGGGCACTTTTTTTAAAGTTTTTTGGTTTTTGTACAGGAGCGGCCATTCGACCCCTACCCATAGGTTTTATTGTTGGTTTTGGTTGTTCTTTACTCATAGCTTTGTAACTCCTGATCTGATAATTGGCTTCTAGAAATCTGTTGATACACACTGCAATTTTTCATGAGTTCTTTGTGTGTTCCCATTCCAACTATTTGCCCCTCATCAAGGACAATTATTGTATCGCTATGCATGATAGAGGAAATCCTTTGTCCTACTATAATAATTGTAGAGTTTGTGATGTTCTCTCGTAATGCTTTACGAAGAGAAACTTCAGTTCTGAAGTCGAGTGCAGAAAAACTATCATCAAACAATAAAATTGGAGGTTTCGATGCAATAGCTCGCGCTATACTTAGCCTCTGTCTTTGTCCCCCTGATACATTCGCACCAAGAGTGGTTATCTCTGAATCAAATGCACCTGTTTTTTCGTTGATAAACTCATCTGCTTGAGCAATTGTTGCAGCTTCTTGTATTGCCTCGTCGCTTAATTGTCTATCTCCAAAACCGATATTACTTCTAATTGTTCCTTTAAAGAGGTTCCCATGTTGGCTTACTAGGCCAATGTTTTTTCGTAGCTCAGAGAGGTTTAATGATTTTATATCAACTCCATCTATAGAGATTGATCCCTTTGTTGGGTCAATAAAACGGGGTAGGAGTTGAAGGATTGTTGATTTTCCGCTCCCTGTTGAGCCAATTATTGCGGTGATGGTTCCAGGAGTAGCGACAAAGGAGATGTTTTTTATTGCTTCCGTATCTGCTTTTGGGTAAGAAAAAGAGACGTTGTTAAATTCAATTGTCCTTAATACATTGATGGGGAGTTTTTGTGACTCTTTCCCATCAGTGATGGTGGGTTGAGTGTGAAGTACTTCATCAATTCTTTTTGCAGAGACAGTAGAGCGAGGAATGACGATGCTTAACATTGTTATCATCAAAAAAGACATGATGATGATCATGCTGTACTGGATGAAGGCCATCATATCTCCAACTTGCATGTCTCCATTAGATATGTGTATGCCACCAATCCATACAATGAGGATCCCTGTGAGGTTCATAATGAGCATCATAAATGGCATCATTGCAGACATTGCCCTGTTTACAAATAAAGAAGTAGCTGTAAGTTGATCATTTGCTTCTTTAAATCTCTTTTTTTCATAATCTTGATTAGAGAAAGCTCTGATAACGCTTAATCCTTTTAAGGTTTCTCTCACGAGTGAGTTCACTTTATCTACTAAGTTTTGAAGGATTGTAAACTTTGGCATTACGAGGCGAAACATAATGATTACAACAACAAAGATTAAGCTCACAGCAAGGGCAATAATCCACGTCATTGAGTTGTTTGTAGCAAGGACTCTTATAATTCCACCAATAGCCATGAGGGGGGCAAAGAATACAATTCTAAGAATCATTACGAGGGATTGTTGTATTTGTTGTACATCGTTTGTACTTCTTGTTATAAGGGAAGCTGTAGAGAAGTGGTCAATTTCGTTTTGATGGAATGTGAGTACTTTCGTGAATATTTCACTTCGTAAGTGGCGTCCTGTGTTTGCCGCGGTACGGGAGGCAACAAAGGAGACAAGAATGGAGAAAAGGGCACTAAGTAGAGAGATTCCTACCATTCTCATTCCTTGAGATAAGATATAGCGCTGTTGAATTGCAACCACATCTATTCCTGCTCTTTCATACTCTTGAGTTATTCCAAGAATTGCTGAAAGGTATTGTTTTTTCCCTTCAGCAGTAGATTCTAGCGTTGAAAAGTAGGGTAAAAAGATTGATTCAAGGTTCTTATCAGTTTTTGTTACTGTGTAGTAAGGAGCTGTATAGGTGTAAGATTCTCTAAGTAATGCCTCCTCTTCATGAGAAACTAACGAGGTAATTTCTTCATACCCCTCTTTACTTAAATAGGTGGGGATAACACTCTCAATCCCCCCTTGTTGAATTCCAATATTTACAATAGTAGATGTATAAAAAGGGAGGGCAAGGTCACACACTACTTTTATAATTAAGAATATGAGGATGAGCAAAACCCCTATATATGATTTTTTTAGGTATCGTAAAATTAATGACACGTGATATATTCTCCATTTCTCTCACTTAAGAGATTTTCTTTCATTTTTAGGGCAACTTTATCAAAATGGGCAAGGTCTTCTTTGGATATCCCTTTTTTCATAAGGTTTTGAATATATGATAATTTCTCCCTCCCTCTCTCTAATATCTCCTTCCCATCATCTGTGATAGTTACAATGAGCACTCTTTTATCATAAGGGTCAACTAAGCGGGTGATGTAGTTCATCTGTTCAAGTTTTACAATGATTTGATTTACACTTGATGGTTTAATAAAGAGTTTTTTGCCAATCTCTTTTTGGTTTAATCCTTTTTCATATGAGATGAGAAGATTTAGAAGATGATATTGACCAGGATACATATCTATTTGTGCTAAAAATTGGTGTATGAGTTGAAATTGAATTTTGCTAAGTTGTGTGATGAGTGACATTTCGTGTTCACAAGGGAGGTTCATTTTATTTCCTTTATTACTTAGGTACCTAACTAATAGGGGAAATATATCACCACAATACTTTTAGAGCAAGGGGAGTGGTAAGAAAATTTAAAGCGTATATAAAATTAAGGATAAAAAAAAGCTGTACCTCAAGGGGGGCACAGCATATATGGAGGGGAAGGATGTAATACTATTTATCATCTTCATGGAATCTTTTATCCCAATCTCTCTCTTTATTAAAGACAGATTCTTCCATGTTTTCAACTTTTCTTTTTAATCTTTCAAAAGTTTCATGAAGAGAATCTTTTGAAAAGTCTTTATCTTTATCTTCTTCCCTCTCATAATATGTAGTTCTTGAAGATGGTTCTAAGGGAAGTATGAGTGCGATGATTGCATATATAAGCACTCCTGGAAATATTCCTGTAACGAGTATCGATATCCCAACTATGAGTCTAAGGGTGTCAGCTGGGAGATCTTTCCAATCAGCAATCCCTTGGCAGACTCCAAATACTTTTCCGTTCCTTGAACGATATAATTTATGACTTGCCATATGCTATTACCTATCCTTCGATTGATTATTTTTAAATATAATCTCTAAATTTTCTATTCGTTTTGCTAATTCTTTTATCCCTTGTTCAAGGTCTTCATCAGAATGTTTTTTCTTATCCTTTCGACCACGACTTGTGCTGATGATCCAAGCAACAAATACAAATGGGGTAACAATTGAAATTACACTAATTAACGTTTCACCAAACATCATTTTTGACTCTTTCCTATTCCCTCTTTTGCTTTAAGGGCTTCAAGTTCTGCATCAATTTCATCCATCTCTTCGAGGTTTGAAAATTCTTTATCTAATTTCGAATTGTGACCATTTGTCCCCATTTTTTCAAGACGTTCACTCATTTGATTGAATCGATAATCAAAATCATCTTCTTCATAAGAATTTGCTTTACTTGCTGTTGTCTCTTTTTTTGGGAAATGCTGGTATTTTGATTTTACAGAACTTAATTTCTCTTCTACTTTAACAATATTCTCTTTACATGAGTCTATCATTGATTGTTTTTCTTTGAAATCATTTCTTAGCTTTTCTAGCTCTTCTTGAATCTCTTTTTTCATAACAAGAGCTTCTCTAGCAAGGTCCTCTTTCCCTTTAGATAAGGCAAGTTTTGCCCTCTCTACCCAGCGTTCTACTGCTGATTCAGCTTCTTTAATCTTGCGTTCAATTGTCTTTTGATTTGCAATAATAGTGGCGCATGAGCTTTTAAGTTCAACTAAGGTATCTTCCATCTCGCTCATCATTAATTTAATCATTTTTTCAGGGTCTTCTGCTTTATCAAGCAGTGCATTGATATTAGCATTAACTATGTCTAAAAATCTTGAAAACACTCCCATATTAATCTCCTTATGCCAATTGGCAATTTTTTTGTGTGTTACACAGATACTATTGCAATTAGCGTGCCAAGAAAATATTTTCGATTCTATAGCAAAATTAGCTGTTTTAGAGATAGTTGTAGGTAAACAGGTGGCATTGTGTGGTAAATATAACCATCTAGTGGTATAATAAACCTATGAATAGTAATATAAGACAAGTAAATCAAGCTCCTTTAGGAGAATCAGAAGCATTTATCAATTTTCAAGAGCAATTATCTCTTGTTGCTAAGATAAATAGAAGCGTCTTGATTGTTGGAGAGAGGGGAAGTGGGAAAGAAATTGCTGCAACACGCCTACACTATCTCTCTCATAGGTGGCAATCTTCTTTAGTTACTGTTAACTGTGCTTCCCTTCCCCCCTCCTTAATAGAAACAGAACTCTTTGGGCATGAAGCTGGAGCTTTTACTGGGGCAAATAAGAGTCGAAAGGGGAGGTTTGAAGAAGCAGATAAAGGAACTCTTTTTTTAGATGAAATTGGTTTGATTCCAATAGAAGTGCAAGAGAAAATTCTTCGTGTGGTAGAGTATGGAACGTTTGAAAGGGTGGGCTCTTCCCGCTCTCATGAAGTTGATGTTCGTATCATAGGGGCAACGAATGCAGATCTTCCTAAACTTTGTGCAGAGGGTAAATTTAAGGAAGATTTACTTGATAGGCTCAGTTTTGAAGTCCTTTTTCTCCCACCTCTTAGAGAGAGGGGAGAAGATATTCTCCTGTTAGCTCACTACTTTGCTTCTAAAATGGCTTTAGAGTGTGGTATTGAAGGTAATCCTCGGTTCAGTGAGTCGGTTCTCCAATCTCTTACCTCCTATTCGTGGCCAGGGAATGTGAGGGAGTTAAAGAATGTGGTTGAACGGGCTGTATATCGAGCTGGAAGGTCTTATATTGATGAAATTATAATTGACCCTTTTAGTAATCCTTTTTCTAACACAAAAAAGAAGAAAGAGGACTCAACAATAACAGAATTACATAATTATGAAGAGGCGAAAAGAAATTTAGATATTTCATATATTAATTTAGCATTAAAAGAAGCTCATGGAAGCCAAAAGGGAGCTGCTTCCCTTCTTGGGCTCAGTTATGATCAGTTTAGAGGGCTCTTTAGAAAATATAAGAGTGAGGTGTCTATATAAAAAAAGAGCCACAATTGTGACTCTTGGTATGTGGGATATAGTCCCTATTTCTTTAAGGTCTCTTTTAATAGGTTGAGCTCATTTTCAATCGATTCATTCTTTTCTAATGTTGCAAACTTTTGTTCACTTTGTTGTGCTTCAGTGGTGAAACTCGCAACATTAGCTTGAGCTTCAAGGTGTTCAATCTTCTCTTCAAATTCATTAAATCGGCGGCATGTTGCACCTGCATCGAGTCCTTTAAGTGTTTCTAGTACTTTTTTCTTCTCTTTTGCATGATAAGCTCGTTGGACAAGCATTCTTTCTTTGTCTTTAATTTCATCCCGTTTCGCTTCTAATGCAGTTACATGTGTTTGCATTGATGAGATGATATTCTCCATTCCTTGTTTTTCTGCCATTAAATGGGTGAGGTGTTTATCAACTCGTTGTTTTTCCGCAATTGCTTGACGGGCGAGGTCATCTTTCTTTTTCTCTACCGCAAGTATTGCTCTTTGGTGCCATCTCTCTTTTTCACTCTGTGTTTCAGCAATTTCTTTTTCAATGACACTTAAAGTTGCAATTTTAGCTGTTGCACCACTTTTTGCTTCAACAATAGTTTCATCAATCTCTCTCATCATGTATCGAATCATTTTTTCTGGATCTTCAAATTTGTCTAACTTAGCACTGATGTTTGAGTTGATAATTCCTTTCATTCTCTTAAAAATTTTCATATGTTTCTCCTAATCCTTATTGAACATTAACTAGTAATCTCTATGCATAGAGTGTGCCAAGTAATAAAAAATAATCATAAGTTGTTCTTAATAATAGATTTAAATATATTCACTATTGCATTGATATCTTTAATATCTCACATATTGGTAAAAAATACCATTCAACTCTTTAGTATTGTCTCTTTCGACCGTATATCGATAAGATAAAAAAAATCATCATTTTAGAGGTAATAGGGGTAGTGAAATAGTGATAATCTCTTTGGCATGCATGAAAAGTGGTTTATTTGAACCTTGTAGTGGAAGGAGTAGAGTAATCTTTTTTAAGAAATTGGTAATGGCTAATATTTTTTTCATCCTCAAACAAAGATGGGCATACTAATGCCATGGAGAAATTGTTCATTATAGCAAGTGAAGGAAATGGCAAGACTACACCATGGGGCATGTTCTGTCTGTATTATATTCAATGAGAGGGGGATAAAAGAAGTTCTGTATCTATTTACCTGATGATTGCTTAGTGTCATCACCCTATAGTAGAATACTGATATGAGTACCTTATATATAGTCGCAACTCCCATTGGGAATTTAGAAGATGTCACCTATAGAGCTATTTCAACATTAAAAGAGGTTGATATCATAGCGTGTGAAGACACGAGGATAACAAGTCGCTTGTTACAACACTATGGGATTCAAAAGAGGCTAATTGCAACTCATGCCCACAATGAAAAAGCTTCTGCAATGGGAATTGTGAAGCTCCTTGAAGAGGGCAATTCTATTGCGTTTGTCTCTGATGCGGGAACTCCTGGAATTAGTGATCCGGGTGCTCATCTTGTTGAACTTGTTCGCTCATCTGGATTCTCTGTTGTTCCTATCCCAGGTGTTTCAGCTGTAGCAACTGCGGTCTCTGTTGCAGGGTTAATGGGAAAAAGTTTTACTTTTGAAGGGTTTGTGAGTGTGAAACCTGGAAAGAGAACTAAAAGACTGAGAGAACTCATTGATCGAGATGAAGCATTTTTCCTCTATGAATCCCCTTTTCGACTCCTGAAACTTCTGAATGCAATTCTGGAAATAGAGGCAACTCGTCTTGTAATGGTTGGCCGTGAGATGACTAAAACCTTTGAAGAGTATGTAAAAGGGACGGCGTTAGAGGTTTTTGCACTCTTTAATGAAAGGGATTCTATTAAAGGAGAATGCGTTATATGTGTTTTTCCTAGAAAAAGTAGTGAGGGGTAGAAGATGTGATTACAATAAAAAAACTCAATTCTTTACCAGAAGATACTAAGATAAGAAAAATTATTCGCTTACTAGAATCTTTTACCCATTCGAAGAGTGTTGATATTATGTATCTGATAGATTTGTGTAAGATTATTATTGCTAGTGAAGAAAAAAGAATTAGCAGTGAGACTAAGGATAAAGCTCACACTCTTATTTTTATGGCTCGAAGTGGAACTGTTGATAATTGGTTAAGTAGTGATTTACTATTTCTTTTAATGGGTGATATGAATATGAGTCTCGGGGATTGGGATTTTGTTGATGAAGAGAACAAATTAGATGTGAATAAGAGAAAACAATTTCCTATCTCTGTTGTGTTAGATAGAATTCGAAGCCCTTTCAATGTTGGCTCTATCTTTAGAACTGCTGATAGCTTTGCCACTAGCCATATCTACCTTACCACTCCGTGCGCTGATGTTGAACATCCTCGTACCCTTAGGAGTGCTTCTGGTTGTACCCATTCAGTTCCATACACCACAGGAACTCCTTTAGATGTTATTGAATTAATAAAAGATAAGCCCGTCTTTGCCCTTGAAGTAGGAGGTGCTTCTATAGAGACCTTCTCTTTTCCCACAAGAGGCGTGATGATAGTGGGCTCAGAAGAGTTGGGAGTTTCACCTGAACTCCTAAAGGTAGCATCATCTTCTCTTGGAGTTGTTTCTATCCCTCTTTTTGGAACAAAGGGATCGTTAAATGTCTCAACTGCGTTCTCTATTGCCATGTATAGTTGGGCGATGGCAATAAAAGAGCACTACTAAGCTTGAGGTCGGGAAATATCATATAAGATTTTAAGTCGATCTTCTATTGCCCGATTAAGAGTATCTACTGGGAATACCCCTTTTTGGTTTCTCACTCCAGATGGCCTCTCTGCTAAAACACTCATCCCTTGATCAATTGTATGAACAGGATATATATGGAACTCTTTTTTCCCAATTGCTTCAATTATATCATATGGGAGTATAAGGTTTTTCTTATTTTGATATGGAATAATTACCCCAGGATGGCTCACGTTTCCTAGTGCTTTACACACTCTATAAAAACCTGTTATTTTCTCATTAATTCCACCAACTGGTTGTAATTCACCCATTTGGTTTACACTTCCTGTAACTGCAATATTTTGTTTAATCGGAATTTCTCCAATAGCAGATAATAAAGCGTAGAGTTCACTACTACTTGCAGAGTCTCCATCAATTTCTCCATAGGACTGTTCAAAACAAATTCCAGAGTAAATAGAGAGGGGAAAGTTTCTTGCATATTTCTTTCTTAAATATCCTTCAAGAATGAGCAACCCTTTATCATGAATTTCTCCACTTAACCCAGCTTCATGCTCAATGTTAACAATTCCTTCACTCCCAGGGGCTACTGTTGCACTAATTACCGTAGGTGTTCCAAAGGTAGTTGAACCAATATCAAGAACAGCGAGACCATTTACCACCCCAGTTTTGTATCCCTTTAAGGTTATAATCATCTCTCCACTTGTGATTTCTTGTTGGATGCGAGATTCACTCACACTTCCAATATAATTTCTCTCTTCAGTAGCCCTTAACACACTTATGTGTGTGATAGAGTCTTCTTTTTCTTCTACTGCCCAATAATGAGCTTCCCGTAATACATCTGCAAGGAGGGCAAGTTGAGTAGAGAGTTCATTTCTACTTTCAGCTAAAAGGGTAGAGTAGCGAAGAATCTCACTTATAGCGGAGACTTCAAGTGGAAGGAGGTTCTCATTCTTTGCTGTTCGTAAGAGGTATGCAACTGTCCCATCGATATTCTCTTTATCAAAGGCCATGGTATAATCAAATTCAGCAGATATTTTAAAGAGTTTTAAGAATTCAGCATCATGAGCACTAAATTCTTCAAATGCTTCAGATGAACCTACCATGATAACTTTTACATTAAGTTCAATCGGGAGGGGGCGAACACCAGATGAGTAGGTTCTTCCTAAAGAGGAGTTTTGTATCACCAATGTTTTTGTGTTGAGAAATCGCTTTAATGCTTCATACAGACCTTCCACACTTAACATTTCATGGGCACTTATTACTATGCAGCCCCCATTAGCTTGTAAGAGAGACCCTGCATGGAGGGCAAGAAATGGGAGATAATGCTCTCCTTGGCTCTCTTTTATATCATCAAGGGAGCCAAAAAGATTGCTAAATGTGGGATGATACTCAAAAATGAGGGGTCGAGTTGTAGTAGATCCATGATCTACTAATACATTTACGGTATAGCGACGTAAAAATGATTGAAGATCTTTTGTCGTGAAATTCTCATTTTTAAAAAGATATTGGTGTTCTGTAATATCTTCTTTAATGTGAGTTAAAAAGAGCCTGATTTTCTTATCGGTATAGAGTTTTGCAACTTCCTTGATTAATGGATCAACTAATTGAGCTATTTTTATTGACTCTATTTTTTCCTCTTTCATAAGGTGAGACATCTCATTATAGAGAGAAGAGACAAAGGATTTCATCTCTATAGAGAATGCTCGTGCTTTTCCTGGAAGGAATGTGAGGGGAATGGGGTTATCTGGGTTATGGAAGTTATGGATAAATGCGATATCACGAACACTACTCATATCGTGCTCCCACATTTTTGTTGCGAGTTCTATTGCACTTCTTTTTCCAGTTCCAACTTCTCCACTCACAAAGATATTATATCCATCAGAGTGTATTGAAAGAGCCATCTTTAATGCTCTCATTGCACGCGGTTGTCCCACTATTTGAGCTTCATCAATAGAGACATTGGTATCTATCAGATCGAATGGGATATTAAATTGAGCTTCTTCAATGGTAAGCTCTTGTATATCAAATGGTAATGTTGCCATGATGGTCACTATAGGTGGTGGAATAATTGATGTCAACTCTTTATAATCAAGGAACTATGAATACAAAAGAGTTAGAAAGATACGTACATGAGAGACTTAGTTTAGAGACCTATGCTTCAGTTGATGCTTCCCTTAATGGACTACAGGTAGGCTCTAGTGATAAAGAGATTAAAAAAGTGGTTACTGCAGTTGATGCTTCTTTAGAAACTTTTAAGAGAGCCAAAGATGAGGGAGCTGATGCTGTGTTTGTTCACCATGGTCTGTTTTGGGGTAAGAGTATTGCAATAACCAATTCTCATTACAACCGGGTTGCTTTTCTTATTGAACATGGAATTTCTCTATTTGCGGCTCACCTGCCACTCGATGCCCATCCTACCCTTGGAAACAATGGTGTTATGGCTCATCTATTAGGGTTAGAAGACATTACCCCCTTTGGCTCGTATCATGGCCTTGATATTGGCTATAAAGGAGTTTCTAAAAATGCTCTGAGTGTTGATGAAATTACTACAAGGCTTGACTTTTCAGCTGAAAAAGGGTTGACCGTTCTCCCTTTTGGAAACAAAGAGATTCACCACATAGCAATTGTTTCAGGTGGTGCTTCAAAAGAAGTTCTACAAGCGATAGATATAGGATATGATGCATATATAACGGGGGAAGCTTCCCATGAGATGTATAATGTGTGTAAGGAAGAGGGCATTACGATGATTTGTGGTGGACACTACCAAAGTGAAGTCTTTGGAGTTAAAGCTTTTGCTAAGGCTCTGATAGATGAGTGCCAACTTGAAGCTACCTTTATCGACATACCAACATTCCTCTAAGGAGCTTAATTAATGAAAACACGAGCAAAAGAAATATTGTTCCCGTTTATCCTCACCTTTATTATTATCATAGCCGATCAACTCACAAAAATGTGGATTGTGATGAAGGTTCCTGTTGGAACTATATATCGCTCATTTTTCAATGATCTTCTTTGGATAGTGCATGTTAGAAATTCAGCAATCGGGTTTAGCATAGGAAAAGATCTTCCTTCCCAGCTAAAGTCTATCCTCTTTGTTATACTGCCCCTTATCCTCTTAGCACTTTTAGTTCTTTATGTACTTAAGAGCAAAGAGATTTCTACCTTGCAAAGGTGGGCAGTTTGTGGGATTCTAGGGGGAGGTATTGGTAATATTATTGATAGAGCTTTTAGAGAAGAGTGGGTTGTCGATTTCGTAAGTGTAAAAGTTTTTGGATTTTTAGGTTTCGAACGGTGGCCAACGTTTAATGTTGCAGATGCATCTGTTGTAGTATGTGCAATTTTATTGATGATTAGTTTATTATTTACTCGACATACTCCAAATGAGGTGGAACAAGGAAAATGAATAAAAAATTAAATACGTTTCTTTTTATTATAGGGGCAACACTCGTAAATCTTATTATTATGGTCGGATTATTTCTTTTATCACTTGCTGTGATGATTAATTTCTCTAATCCAGAAAGTCCCCTTGTCCCCCTCTATATTGCCCTTATTTTTATTGTGAGCATTGGAGGATCCTTTTTACTCTATACCCTATTAATGAAAAAGGTGATGGCTACATTTAATTTAGAACAATATCTTTCTCCCCTTTTTGCTAAGAAATATAGTAAAAAGAGGGAACATAAGGATGAATAATGAGTACATCAGCTAAGGCATTAAAAGATATAATTCATGCTTCATGGTTTCCCTTCTCAGATGAACCTCTTTTACAAGGTCCTTGGTATACCAATCGATTATCAAACCCCTTTGTCTTGTATCCACAAGACTCTGTTGATGATAAGTGGCATCTGTTTTGCCACTCTTGGTTAGGGATTCACCATTTTGTTTCTGAAAGTGGTATTAGCTGGACATTTTTAAGAATTATTGAGATAGGGGGAAAGTACCCTTCTATATTTATAGAAGATGGAGTGTACTATCTTTTGTTTGAAAAAAGGGGGATGAATATCCCTTTTATTGATAAAAGACGTCACAATAATTCAAAAGAGCACCACAAAGAATCTCGTATTGAGATAATGAGTTCAACAGATTTATCGATTTGGAGTAAGCCTCGACACCTCATTAGTTCCTCTGATATTCCTGTTTCAAATGATTTTATAAAGAAAGGGAGACTTTCTCATCCCCATATTGTTTCTACTGACCAAGGATACCGACTATATATTGGTGCCTCTGTTGCACATAAGAAGCTCGACATAGCACGCTATACAGTGAGTGCAATAAGTGTAGATATTGTTGGCACATACCAAGCAGAGAGTAATAATATTTTAGTAAAAGGGGAAGGGAATGACTATTATAGATCTCTAGCTAGTGGTCAATTGCAAGTACAGCGAGCTAAAAATGTCTATAGAGCTGTGCAGTGCGCCCACTTTTTTGATGAGAAAAGAAATAAGAGGTCTTCGGCTATCCTTCTTTTAGAGAGTGATGATGGGCTACATTTCACTACATTGAAAAAGGAGCCTATTCTTTCTCCTCCCCACTCAGGGTGGGCAAGTTCTTATATCCTGACAAGCTCTTTGCGATATAAAGAGGATGAAGGGTGTTGGTATTGCTACTTTTCTGCAGCAACATCAATACATAGGGTATGTAAGGTGTATAAAGAGTCTATAGGCCTTCTTATTGGAAAAGATCCTCGTCCAAGAAAGATTGAAGACTCAACAGATGTTGTATATAGAAAGAATTAAGAGTTTGAAACACCTGCGGCAATGAAGTTTTTATTTTTCTTTATCTTTTTTAATTCATTTCTATTTTGTTCTTTAAGTTCTTTAAAACTCATCAAACTAATTTGAGAAACAGGCCTACCAGAAATAAACTGAATGATAGCTGCTTCACTCTCTTGTGTTCCTGTAGCTCTTGGAAACACATAATAGCCGTGAACAGTCTCTTTACATTCAAGATACTTTACTGGGGTATCGGCTGACTCTAAAGCATCACTATATAATCGACCATCATCCCGTAAAGGATCATATTCAGCTCCAATTATGAGTGCTGGAGGGAGACGAGAGTGGTCTTTTGCTAATAGGGGAGAGAATAGGGGGTTTAGAATATCTTTTGGTTCTCTTTGATAACTTTTTATAAAGAATTGCATACTTTTAGCTGTAAGGGTTGGGCTCTCTTTAAATTCATCATAACTTGCCGTCCTCATTCGTCCATCTGTCACTGGATAGAGTAGTACTTGACCTGCAATGTGGGGTCCTTTTCTGTCTCGTGCTAGTCGGCATACAACTGCTGCAAGGTTTCCCCCTGCGCTATCTCCCATAACAAAAATTCTCTCTGGATCTACTTTCCAGTATCGAGCTCCATGAGATGCCCAAATAAACGCTTCATAACAATCTTCTACAGCAGTAGGGAATTTATGTTGCGGTGCTAAGCGATAATCTACTGCTAACACAGCAGCATCAGTAAGGGATGCTAAACGCATACATACATACTTATAGAGCTCCATATTTCCCCACACCCATCCTCCTCCATGATAAAAAATGATGATGGGACGAAGGGAGGTCATTTGAGAAGTTGCATGAGTTTTTGGTTGATAAAAATACCCAGTAAGGGCACCATCTTCTACTGGAATGATAAAGGTGTCATGATCAATTTCTTTTATTCTTGTAGTTAAGAGCTTTTTAGTGAACCTATTTTTAGGAATAGATTTTTTATTTATTTCTGTTATCTCTTCTTCACTTAAGCTTGTTACATCATGCTCACCTAGTACTTTCTTTGAAAGCAGGAGGATGTTTTTTAACTTTTTTGACATGTGTAAAGTATCGAGTTGCTCACTATTTTCCATCTCAAATTCCTTTATGAGAAAAAGCTTCTATTAGTGCCATTTTCATCACCTCTAAGGGGGCTTCTTTTCCAGTCCATGTTTCAAAAGCAATTGCTCCTTGGAATACGAGCATCCCAAGTCCATCAACACAAGTACATCCTGTGTTTTTTGCTTCTTGTAAAAAGAGGGTGTTTACAGGGTTAAACACCACATCACTTGCAATAGTGTTACTATAATCCCCTTTTTCCCAGATGAGGGGAAGTCTTCCTGTTTCATCAAATAACCCAACACTAGTTGCTTGAACGATGAGGTCGTAGGATGAGTCGATTTTCATCCCATCTTTAAGTGGTAACACATCTATTTTTGTCTCTATGCGCCCTTTTAAGTCATCTTTAATCTGTTGAGCTTTCTCTATACTTCTATTTACTATTGTTATTGAAGATGCTTTATGAAGAGCAAGTTCCGTGATGATTGCTCGAGCCGCTCCACCTGAGCCAAAAATGAGAACATTCATCCCCTTTATTTCTCTTACACTCTCTACTGAAGTAATAAACCCTTTCCCATCTGTATTATCTCCTGTAGAAATATTGTCACTTTGGTAGACACAGTTCACTGCATTTGAAAGGGTAGCAGATTCAGTGAGGGTATCTAAGAAGGGGATAGAGGTAATCTTATGGGGACTTGTTATATTATATCCACTGAAATTGAGTGCTTTTAGCCCTTTTATCGCATCTTCTAGATTCTCTTTTTTAACATCCACCGTGAGATAGCGATATGGAAGATGTAGATGTTCAAAAGCTTTTTCCATCATGTATTGAGTAGGGTTTCCTGCAACAGGATCTCCAATGCAGCAAAATAGTGAAGGAAGGGGGCCTTCCATAAGAGCGGTTAAGTCATATTCATGGTATTTCACAGCGTTTCCTCATTTCATTAGATATCGATAGTTGTTATAACGTATTGTACCGTAAAGTTAGGTTTCTGTCATGGAAATTCTTCACACATAGAAAAAAGAGAGAAATACAGGATCTCCTTCTATAGTAAAGGTGACGGGAGAGTGGGTAATAATATTAGAGAGGCTCATATGAGTTGAGTCGATTATGAACTCCTTTAAGGGCCATTTTAAATCACCGCATGTTACTTTTGAAAAGCTTTTTGGATGTGTTGGAATGATGCTCACAGTAGAGAGATGAGGAAAATCATATGAAACACCATCTTCTAATGTATAGAGGTGCTCTTTTTCTGTAATCCATTCAATAGGAGCTCCATATAGGGAAAAAAGGGAGTAAAGGTGAATAAGGTGGTCAAACCTCCCCTCTCCCCCTCCAATTAATATATATTTTTCAATTCCAATTTTTTTTAAATGAATAAGGGCAGCTTCTGTATCACTTATATCTTTATCTCTATTAAGAACCGTGTGGGACACAGATTCTAAGAGAGAGAGGTTATGAAGTGAATCAAAATCTCCAATAGCATAATCAACTGTAAGACCTAATCGATGAGCTAATTCAAGTCCACTATCAGCTGCAATAACAAAAGAGTGGGGTGGGAGTGTTATTGTGAGGGGGGACTTTCCCCCTGTACAAATAAGAGCAACTTTCTTCATAGCTCCATAATGTATCACATTACTAATAGATGAAACAATCGAAGAATCTTTAAAACATATAAGAAGAAGAAAAGAAAAGAAGAAGATAAAAAAAGCTACTCAATAGTTTTTTTAAGAACTATGCAGTAGCTTTATATCTCTAGAGTGAGAGAGATTGTTTAGAATTTAACCTTTGCAGAAATACCAACAAGGCTATTTTGTCTAATGTAGCTTTCATCTAAATCGCCAATATTCTCAAAGAATTCAACAACATCTGGAACTAAGAAGTTCAATTCAGCACCAACTGAGAGCCACTCAAGAATATTGAAATCAACTCCACCACGTACGTTGTATGCAAGCGCATCTTCAGCAATTTCTGACTCTCCATTAGCAATTACACCAAGATAGGCAGGTCCTGTTGCTATGTAAGGTTCAACAAGGCCAAGTGGGAATCGTAAAACAGCGTCAATGATATACATCATCACATAATTTTCAGCATCTGGGTCTGACCATAAAACGAGTGCATCTGCTGAGACTCCTAGATAATCACTTAAGAAAAATTCTGCTCGTACACTTGGAACATAAGCTCCAGTATCTCCACCTCCAAAGTCTTCAAATTGATAGTAGTTTACCAATCCAAGACTAAATGTGTTAGCAGCAAATAATGAACCTGATGAGATCACTACAACTAATAATACTAAAATTAAAACACCTCTTTTTTTCATGTTATTCTCCTTATTTGTTTTATTGTCAAGATAATAGCTCATGACACAATCTATATCTATAAACATCATACAACAGGAAAGGTTATAAAAGTAGGAAAATAAAAATAAAATAAATATTTTTTAGCTGATTTATGTGTAAGATAAGGGGGGAATATTTCACATTAATGTGAATTTGTTATATTAAAAGACTGTTTGTTTGGAATTGATTTCAATTTTCACATTAATAAGGGGATTATTATTCTCATTTTCCACATCTTTGCCTTGTATTACTAAAAAATATAGGGATTGACTTATGAAAAATGTGGGCATAGCATAGTAAGTAGAAATAAAGAGAGCTATCAAATCAGGAGGTTTTTGATATGAGTACAACAGTAAGGTCTATATTAGAACAAAAAGGGTCAGATGTCGTCACAGTTGTCGCAGATGATTCATTAGCTCAGGCAATTTTAAAATTATCTCAACATAAGATTGGGGCAGTTCTTGTTATTGATGAGAAGGGAGAGATTGCAGGTATTTTGTCAGAAAGGGATATTATTAAATTTATGGCTGGAAGAATTGATGTTTCAACCGCTATTCCAGTTTCAACTGTAATGACAAAAAACGTTACCTATGTTAAGATGCATCAAAACTTAGATGAGTGTTTGCATTTGATGACAACTGGTAGATTTAGACACCTTCCAGTCGTTGATAATGATAAACTTAGTGGTGTAATTTCCATAGGAGATGTCGTAAAAGCTGTTCTTGCTGATAGAGAATTCCAAATTGGGCAACTTGAATATTACATTACAAATACGTTCTAAATTTCTTTTTAAGGAATAATTTTTATGCTTAATACTTTGCTACCGGTTTTACCGGTAGTTTTACTGTTCATTGTTGGTTTTTCCCTCCAAAAAGTTCACTTCTTTAGTGAAGAGGCAATTGGAGGATTAAAAAGATTAGTTTCTGATATCGCCCTTCCAGCGCTCCTTTTTAAAGCCTTTTTGTCTATTGAGGCAACTCCCCGTATGCTTATCCTCATTGTTGTCGTCTTTTTAACTTGTTATTTGATGGTAATTCTAGGTAGGGTGATAGGAAGAGTGTTAGGTATAAAAAGTCCCTATTTTGCCTTTATGATGGGTGGCTTTGAGATGGGCATGCTAGGATATGCGCTCTTCCTTGCTCTTTATGGTAATGAGAATGTAGGGAAAATGGCTGTTGTTGATCTTGGGCAGGTCATGTTTGTCTTTTTTGTGCTGATGGCTATGCTAATCAAAGAGCGAGATGGAATTGGCAATGCTAAAGTGCTTATAA
Source organism: uncultured Spirochaetaceae bacterium (assembly GCA_964453215.1). Lineage (GTDB taxonomy): Bacteria > Spirochaetota > Spirochaetia > Sphaerochaetales > Sphaerochaetaceae > SABI01. The sequence continues at coordinate 34,384 of CAYVRR010000001.1, forward strand.
AACAATTTGTCACTTCCCCTGTAATCATTGCTATTTTAAGTGGTCTTGTTCTCTCATTTATAGCCCCAATGGTAGAAGTAACACCCTTTTTGGCATCACTTTCTTCATTTATCGATATGGTAGGATCTCTCACAGTTCCCCTCATCGCTATCAGTATTGGGTACACAATTCATATTGAACGAAATAACCTAGCAATTTCTATGAAGACAATTGTAGTGAGAAAAGTTCTCTCTTTGCTATTTGTTCTTCTTATTAATAGTGTACTTGTTGAATCTATATTAGATCTACCACGAATTTATTCATATGCAATGATGGTGATGTTCTTAACACCCCCACCTTTTGTTATTTCAATATTCATGAAGCAAACAGATAAAGAGAATATGGACTATGTTGCAAATACCCTCTCACTCGACACTGTTGTCTCTATCATCCTTATAATTATTGTTTCAGCAGTATACGTGTAATATGTTTTTAATGTTCAAAGTGTAAGTTCAGCTTTTATTACTACTTTTTTAATTGATGTCATATTATAATTCCTCTTCTCCCGTACTGAGATCTATTAAACGCTGTTTATTGAGAATAATCATCTCTGGGGCATCATCAAAAGAGATAATGTTGTGCTCTTCAAAGAGGGATAGTTTTCTTGAAAGAGTTTCTCGTGCAACGCCCACATAATTAGCAACACCTTCTTGGCTTAATGGTAGGGTTATATATGCTTTACCATCTTTTTCTACACCATATGTATCTATAAATTCTAATAGGATTGCTGCGATTCTTGCTTCTGCTTTTTTCTTTCCAGTTTGTTGCATTAATAGCTCTAATCTCTTCATCCTCATTGCCATTGCTTCAATAAGGACAATAGCTACTTTTGGGTGATTACTAAGAACGTCTTTTAGTTGCTTTTTACTTAAGATACACACATGTGTCTCTTCGAGTGCAACAACTGAGTAGGGAACTTCATCTTCAGTAAATAAAAACCGGGCACCAAAATAATCTTTTTCAGGAAAAACATAGAGGATTTGTTCTTTAGCGTCACTTGTGATTCTATATGCCTTAGCAGATCCTTTTTGGATTACAGTAAATCCAAGAGGTTGATCTCCTTCAAGGACAATCATCTCATTCTTTTGATAGATCCTATGTTCCATGTGAGAAGTGATCTCTTGTAAAGAGTCAGTATCTATAGAAGAAAAAAGAGGAACTTTTTTTAGACAACTTGCCTCTTTGCAATTACAGGCTAATTTGTGGTTTTCCATAATAACAAGATACCTAATTTGATCCTAAAAGACTATAAATATTGTTTCTAACTGAAATAAATATGTATATGTGGAGGATTCTTATTCTTTTTGTTGCATATGTGACTTGTATCACAACTCACTTTTTCTTTTTCTGTTACAACATAGCTACATGAGGAGATAATAGAATGGAAGTAAGAGATTATATACAAGAGAACTATAGCCCATATGATGGAGATGAATCATTTCTTTCACCTATAAGTGAAAGAACAGCCGCCCTTTGGGAGAAAGTGAAAGCATTATTGCTTGTTGAAAGAGAGAGGGGTGGAATGTATGCAATAGATAATGAAACAATTGCAACAATTGAAAGTCATGACCCTGGCTATATCGATAGAAATCTAGAATCGATAGTAGGTTTACAAACAGATGAAGCTTTAAAAAGATCAATTATGCCATTTGGTGGAATTCGCTTAGTCCATACTGCCTTACAAGCATATGGTAAAGAAGTTCCAACTCATGTCGATAATGTTTTCAAATATAGAAAAACTCATAACGATGGTGTTTTCGATGTCTATACCGATGAGATGAAAAAAGCTCGCCACAGTGCTATTATTACAGGTCTTCCTGATGCCTATGGAAGGGGAAGGATTATTGGAGATTATAGAAAGGTAGCTTTGTTTGGTACTGATTATCTTATACAAGAGAAACTAGAGATTAAAAGAAATGCTATTGGGGATGTGATGGATGAGTCCCTCATTAGGCACAGAGAAGAACTAAGTGAACAAATAAGAGCATTGGAAGAACTTACTCGAATGGCTGCTTCCTACTCATTCGATATTTCTAAGCCAGCAAAGGACACGAAAGAAGCAATCCAGTGGATCTACTTCGCCTACCTTGCTTCAACGAAAGAGCAAAATGGGGCAGCTATGAGTTTAGGGAGAGTTTCTACTTTCTTAGATATCTACAGCGAGAGAGACTTACAAGATGGAACGTATAGTGAAAGTGAAATTCAAGAGTTCATTGACCATTTTGTGATGAAATTACGACTCATTCGCTTTTTAAGAACACCCGCCTATGATGAACTCTTTAGTGGAGATCCTACGTGGGTAACGGAAAGCATTGGAGGAATCGGGCTTGATGGAAGGCACTTAGTGACAAAGATGAGTTATCGCTTCCTCCACACCCTTACTAATTTAGGGCCAGCACCAGAGCCTAACCTCACAGTTCTTTACTCTTCTCGCTTACCTCTACCCTTTAGAAAATATTGTGCCCTTATGTCAATCAGAAGTAGCTCTATTCAGTATGAGAATGATGAAATTATGAACCCTGTGCATGGAGATGATTATGGTATTGCCTGTTGTGTATCTGCTATGCAAATTGGAAAACAGATGCAGTTCTTTGGTGCGAGGGTGAATTTAGCGAAAGCTCTGTTATATGCAATTAATGGGGGAAAAGATGAAATTGATGGTAGGCAAGTCTCTGTCGAGTTTGCCCCTATAACTTCAACATACCTCGATTATGAAGAGGTGAAACGAAAGTTTGAAACAATGAGTGATTGGCTTGCTAAACTTTATGTTGATACCCTTAATGTGATTCATTACATGCACGATAAATATAGTTATGAAAGAATCCAAATGGCTCTTCATGATGAACATGTGGTGAGAACTCTCGCTGGAGGGATAGCGGGCCTTTCTGTTGTTGCAGATAGTTTATCAGCAATAAAGTATGCAAAAGTGAAAGTACTCCGTAATGATAATGGATTAGCAACTGAATATGAAATAGAGGGTGAGTATCCTTCATTTGGAAATAATGATAATCGAGTTGATGATATTGCTACATGGATTGTAAAGATGTTTAGCGATAAGTTAAAAAAACACCACACGTATAGAGAGAGTATTCCCACATTATCAGTACTTACAATCACAAGTAATGTAGTGTATGGAAAGAAAACAGGAAGTACTCCTGATGGAAGAAAGAAAGGTGAGCCTTTTGCACCGGGTGCTAATCCTATGCATGGAAGAGATAAAAAGGGGTCAGTTGCGAGCATGAAAAGTGTTGCAAAGATTCCGTACAAAGATGCAGCTGATGGCATTTCCTACACCTTTAGTATTGTTCCTTCAGCATTAGGAAAGAGTGTAGATAATCAAGTAAGTAATTTAGTTTCTCTTCTTGATGGATATATTATGGAAAAAGGTCACCACATTAATGTAAACGTGATTGAAAAAGAGGTGCTTCTCGATGCAATGGAGAAACCTGAATTGTATCCACAGCTCACCATTCGAGTAAGTGGATATGCAGTGAACTTTGTAAAACTTACAAGGGAGCAACAACTCGATGTGATTGAGCGAACGTTCCACACTGTATTGTAGAGAACATAGGAGGAGATGAGATGTCAGTTATAGGAAAAATTCATTCAGTAGAAACTCTTGCAGCTTTAGATGGACCTGGTCTTCGTTATGCTCTCTTTTTACAAGGATGTAAGATGAGATGTTTGTATTGCCATAACCCTGATTCATGGTCCACTCTAAGGGGAAAAGAGAAGAGTGTTGATTCTGTGATACAAGACGTCCTCTCCTATCGCTCTTTTTTAAAAGATGGAGGCCTCACCATTAGTGGTGGGGAGCCTCTGTTACAACCAGAGTTTACCTTAAATCTTATAAAAGAAGCTAAAAAGAATAATATCCACACCGCCATAGATACTGCAGGAAGTGTCCCCCTAATGATAAGTAAAGAGATTTTAGATGAAGTAGATATTGTCCTACTCGATATTAAAAGTGTTGATAAAGAGCAACATGTTCGTCTTACTTGCCAAAGTAATGACAATACACTCGATACCCTTACCTATCTTGAATCTATACAAAAGAGAGTGTGGATACGCCATGTGCTTGTTCCAGGCATTACTCAAGATGACTCTTTACTCCATAAATTGGGTAAATTTTTATCATCTTTTTCTTGCATCGAAAGTGTTGATCTTCTCCCTTTTCACCAATTAGGATCATTTAAATATAAAGAATTGGGAATTCCTTATGCTCTTAGAGAAACTCCTGAAACAACTCAAAGTGAGCTTCTTCATGCACAGAAGATTTTAGAAATGTATGATATTCATGTTACGAGAGATCAAAAAGTAAGTTAAGATAACCACTTTGTGCTTTGAGAGTGTGCTACATTGTATTAACTATAAAGACTTTCATATATCTTTACTTTTACCCATTCATGTGATATTTTAATTAATAGACGTTGATTTAAGGGGATACCCCTACTTGCAAGCGTCAATAAATAATTTTGCTAAAACGGAGGTTATTATGGCACATTCAAATTTCAATTATGTTCCTGGGTACATTAGGTTTGGTAGAACCATTTCGTATCTTAAGGAATGCGCTTCTTCTGTAGAGAACATCACTCAAGGGGCTTCACCAATTTTTCCTGACGAAAAACAGATGCATTCTCTACGTATTGAACACCTTCTTCATCTGAAAGAAGAATTACCGTATCAATTTTTATCTCTCATAGGAGCTGATAGAGAAAAGATAGAGATGCTTGCTAAAAGAGATGAAGTAGATTTCAATAGAGTTGTCAAAAGAGATGATTTTATTGTCAATACTGTAACAGTTAGGCTGATGTCTGCTGTGTACCAAACAAGAGCTCTTCCCTATGCAATGGCAGAAAAAGAGGCAATTACGTATACATTAGAGAACTTTAGTAAGAATAGGTTTCGCTGTGCAATCAACTTTCCAGATATTAAAACAATCTTTATAGAAATTGATGGAGAAGTTGATGTGATATACTATCCACCAACAATCGACTTTGGAGAAACTTCAATTATACCTTCTTTAGATGGTTCAAGAGAGGGTATAGCTTATACTGTTCAGTAAATGTGGCAATAAGAGACAATTATTCAAACAACTTCTTTTTATTTTTCCTATCCTTCATGTTGTGTTATACTCACTTGGTATTGAAATTACCAAGTGAGAGGCATTATGTTGAAAAAGATAGAAATTATGAAACAAGCTGCAAATAAAGCACATGAGACAATGAAGCGTAATATTGGAGGTCCTTTTGGAGCTGCTATTGTAAAAGATGGTGAAATTCTTGCTATAACAAGTAATAGTGTCCTTCAAGATAAAGATCCTACAGCCCATGCTGAAGTGAATGCAATTAGGGAAGCCGGAAAACTTCTTGGAACTCACGATTTAACAGGATGTGAACTCTACGCTACAGGCTATCCCTGTCCTATGTGCCTAAGTGCAATTATTTGGGCAAATATTAAAAGTGTCTATTATGGTTGTGAAGCATGGGAGGCTGAAATTGCTGGCTTCAGAGATGATATGATTTACACATATTTAGAGAATAATCGAAATGATGAGAAGGTTCTGCACCTAGAACAAATAGGGCATAGCGATTGCAAAGTGCTTTATGATGAATATGTGAAAGAGGAAAAAGAGCTCTATTAATAAAAAGTAGTGAGCAATTCATATGATTTACTCACTATCTTTTTATCTACTTTTTATATATCTCTTATTTCTATATTCTTCTTATAACTTATAGATGTCTGGAGTAAAATCTTTATCTAATGGGTAGATTGGACGAATGAGGTGAGTATAATTGAGTCTTTCAAATACTTCATTTGTACTTCCACTAGTGAGAGCCATCATGGAGTGGCTCGCTATTGCTCTAATTTCAGGTTCAAGGTAACCAAGTTTAACAATAATCACTTTTCTTTCTTCTACCTGTACTCCTAATGCTCTCATCATCTCAGGATCATAGCATCCCACATGGTGACTTGTTACAACAATATCTATTCCATGAGCGTTGATGAGAACAATATCTGCACCATTAGCTCTTTCAAAGTTCTCATGTACTGCAACAACTGTTGCGTCTATTGGAACAGGGCTACTTGTTATGGTGTCAAATGTAGCCCCTAACGTTGTGTTAATCTTATTACCAACTCCACTATGAATTGCTTTTCTAACAACCTCAGGGTCATAAAAACCTTGGTAGATGAGGGGAGGGGTGAGGGAAGTGAGTCGTCTGTCTTCAATAATCTGTGTTAAAAATGTTGTCACGTCTTGGCTAGAACCTGCAGTTGGATTATCTCCACTGTCGCTAATAACAACAGGGTATACTCCACTTTCAACTAAGCGGTGAGTTTCACTAATAGCATCAAGGGGTTCTCTTGTTTCGTTATAGAAGGTGAACTCTTCTCTGTACTCCCAAAAGAGGTGAGCCATTTTCTTTGATAAAGTATCACTTAAATCTTTATCGCCATCTGTTACAACAATTGCATGCACACCATTTTCTCCGCTATCTGCCCATGGAAAGCCTAATAGATAGGAGCAAGCAAGTACATGAGGTGTTTTTTCTATTTCCCTGCATGCTTTTATGAGGGTAATCATTGGTTCAACAGAAGTTTCACTTTGCTCTCCAGCGAGTAACATAGGAACTCTGTACGCACTCATTGTTGGGCGAAAACCTTCTTCTAATGCGCGTATTGTCATCATAGCTGCGTGAATTCCTGTTTCATACGTATCTGTGTGAGGGGCACATTTATATCCAACAAAAGCATCTGCATGCCTCATCATCCCTTTTGTGATAGTTGCATGCATATCAAGAGATGAGATGATTGGCACTAGAGGTGCTATCTCCCGTATAGAAGCAAGAAGGTCTTGTTCAGCAGGGCCAACTCCTTTCACCCTCATAGATCCATGTAATGATAAGCATAGAGCATCTACAGGCAGGGCTTCTTTGAGACAATCGAGTAACTCATTCTTCAATTCATAATAATACTCTCTATCCCACTCTCCATTAGGAACAGCTCTTGCTACAATGGAGGGGATGATGTCATATCCAGCACAGGTGAGTGTTGAAATGATTCCAGCAAGGCTACTTCTTGCTTTATCTTTGAGTAATTCATCTTTTCTAAGGACCCAAATATCATCTTTTCCAGTAATAATAGGGTTAAATGTATCAGACTCATGGTGTAGGCCACCAACAAATATTCTTTTTTTCATAAAGGTCCTCTTTACAGTAAGGTTGTAATTTTCTCTACACGTTCTGCATCAGTGTGGCTTAATAAAAATTCAGGTTGACGTAACATCCCTCCCATATAAATGTGATCTGGTCGGTATCTCATTTTTGACTCTACAGCTTTTGGAAGGAACACATGATACTCTTTTGCTTTAATAACAGAGTCAACATGAGCAAAGTTTCTCTCACTGATGCCATTTCCAGGCATGACGATAATCCTATCTCCTGCTTGAATCACAAGGTCTCTTAATACCTCTATTCCATCTATTACTGTAGCTTCTCCACCACTTGTAAGGACTCTTTCAACCCCTAAATCAATAAGAACTTCAAGAGAGGAGGGGAGGTTTTCACACATATCAAATGCTCGGTGGAAGGTGACAGGGAGGGGACGGGCAAGATCAATAAGTTCTTTACTTCTTTTTACATCTATATGTCCATCTGGAGTAAGTATTCCAAATACGATTACATCAGCTCCTGCTTCTTTAAAGGTGAGTACATCTTTTTTCATAGCTTCAAACTCATAATCAGAGTAGCAAAAGTCTCCACCACGAGGTCGAATCATCACACTCATTGTTATTGTAGAGTTCTCTCTGGCGACTTGAAATGATCCTAAAGAGGGGGTAAGGCCTCCTTCGAATAGGTCGCTACAAAATTCAACTCTATCGGCATTCCCTTTTTGGGAAGCAATTACACTTTCAATCGATTCTAAACAAATTTCTATTTTGGGTTTATGGACACTCATAGTTTCTCCTTTTATTGGCTCTTTTTCATAATCAAGGTAATAGATGAATCAAATAGCTCAACTTTTGTGTTTTCATTTGCTACTGTATGAATAGTAATTATATTTGAAGAAGATGAATCAAGCATAATTCCTTCTGTTATTACATACTCCACTTCTCCCTTTTGGAATGTGAAGTAGGAGGTGGTATCGTTTAAAGTAAAAGCTAATTTCACTTCAGTTTCTATCTTAGATGGAGATGTGATTGTAAAGGAGTAAGAGCCTTTTTCCCTATTGTGCACAAGCCATTTAACACCTGTAATAATAGGGTGAAATGTGTAGTACTCTGCCCCTGTATACTGATACATCTTCTCTCCTGGTGGAAAATGAGTTGTATTTGATTCTACACGAAGCTCAACTTGTGGTTTTTGTAAGATTCTCTTCGGTCTGTTCTTTACAATCTCTTTCCCTATCCCTAACAGAACGTCTTTTTCATATTCAACTACTTCTCCGCTTCCTGTCAGGCCAATATTTAAAAGATAATTGCCTCCAGTCTCTATTACATGTAGGTGCGTTAAAGCGAGCTCTTTTATTTTTTCTTCTAAATTCTCCCTTTTTTGCCAACTTCTGTATCCCCACGTTTGCTGGTAAATTGAAGCAGGAGTTTGCCACGGGGTGTCAAGAAGAACAGTTGGAAGAGCATTATCACTCATGGTGAGGAAATCTTCTTGATCGTTCCACACTCGTGAGTTTACCATGATAGATGGTTGAAGGTGGTGGGCAAGATTATACACTTGTTTAGATTGTTCTAAGGTGGGGTGCCCCATATCCATCCAGAGTTCACAGATTTCACCATATTGAGTAAGTAGTTCTGTGAGTTGGGCAATGTTATATTCTTGATGAGATGGTGGTATTGGGTCACTGTTCCCCTCACTAATTGGGTGGGCTTCAGGTAGGTGCCAATCTATCCAAGAGAAATAGATTCCAAGTTTTATACCATGCTTTTCACATGCTTTACTTAACAGTGCAACTACATCCTTCCCAAACGGTGTGTTCATTGTGTTATAAGGTGTTGTGTGTGTATTAAATAGGCAAAACCCATCGTGATGTTTGGCTGTGATAACAATATAGTTCATCTGGGAGTCTTTAGCCAATTGAGCTATTTTATCTGCATCAAAGTTATGAAAGGTAAACTCTTTTGCTATGTTCTCATAATCATACTGTGGCATTCTTGCGTGAGACAATATTTGTTCAGAATATCCACGAGTGACGGGTTTGTTTTTATAAACTCCCCCTAGCACTGAATAGAGCCCTACATGGATAAACATTCCATACTCTAATTCTTTCCATTTCTTTACTATCTGTTGATTTTTTTCTTTTCTCATCCTACTCATCCTCATTCCTAGATAGTATCTTACTAGGCTCCTCTTTACTTTTGTAGAGTAATATTTTTAGTTTACTTTAAAGATGTGATTATTATGATGTTTTTGAAAAAATGACCTCTGTTTTGAAAAATTACCCTTACTAGAATGGTACATGTAACCTCAGGTTTGAATTCTTACTCTTTTGCCCTCAAAAGAGGTGTGTAAGAATAGTGGTGTGAAACAAGAAAAACTACAATACAGACAAATCTCCTTAAAGAGAAAGTTACTCCTTCACTGGCAATTTTATGTAATAGTTGCCCTTCCTATTCTCTACTTTATTCTTTTTAAATACGTGCCTATGTATGGGGTGTTACTTGCATTTAAAAAGTATCGAGTATCGAAAGGGGTGTGGGGAAGTCCTTGGGTTGGATTTTATCAATTTGCTAAGTTCTTTAGAAATCCTTCATCAATTCAGATTATGCTCAATACATTCTTATTAAGTATGTATGCCCTTGTTGCATCAATTCCTCTTGCTGTAATTCTTGCTATTGCATTGAATGAGACACGGAGTAAGATGTGGCGTAAAAGTGTGCAGATGGTAACCTACGCACCCTACTTTATCTCAACTGTAGTTATGGTTGCGATATTGATGCAGTTTTTAGATCCCTCTTTAGGGCTCTTTAATACAGTGCGAAGAATGCTTGGAAAAGAATCTGTAAACTATATGGGAGAGGCTTCCTTATTTAAACACATTTATGTGTGGTCAGAGATTTGGAAAAACACTGGGTATAATGCGATTATTTATTTGGCAGCATTAACTGCAGTAAGCCCAGAGTTATATGAGGCTGCACGGGTTGATGGTGTTAATAGATTTCAAAAAGTTCTTTATATAGATTTACCCTCTATCTCAACAACAATTGTTATTATGCTTATCATGAATATGGGGTTTGTAATGAGTCTCGGGTTTGAAAAGGCCTTCCTTATGCAAAACCCACTCAACCTTGAAACTGCTGAAATAATGTCAACCTATGTATATAAGATGGGGCTCATTAATAGTGATTTCTCCTATTCAACTGCAATAGATATGGTTAATTCATGTATAAACATTGTCTTAATCCTACTCTTTAATCGCCTCGCTAAAGTTTACAACAAGGAAGGGGGGCTCTGGTAATGTTTAAAAGAAGAAATAGATTAGAATCAAAAGCAGATAGACTCTTTGTTATACTAAATAATTCCCTCCTGCTTTTCTCCTTTATTATAGTGGTTTATCCCCTATTATATATTGTAAGTAACTCTTTAAGCGCACCAAGTGCTGTAATTAGTCGTAAGGTTTGGCTATTCCCTGTTGAATTTGATTTGATCAGTTATAAAGCAGTATTTAGTAATAGTCAGATTGCTAATGGATATTTAAACTCTCTTATCTATATGGCAAGTGGAACTGTTATCTCTGTAATGCTTACGATGCTCCTTGCTTACCCACTCTCTAGAAAAGAGTTTTATGGAAGGCATTTCGTAACAAAATTTATCCTCTTTACGATGCTTTTTACTGGTGGAATTATTCCCCTCTATTTAGTTGTAAGAAACTTACACCTCTATGATACGAGATGGGCCATTATATTACCAAATGCGATTACTGTGTGGAACGTTATAATAGCTCGTACATTTTTAAGTGAAAACATTAGTGATGAGCTTTACGATGCAGCTCAAATAGATGGATGTTCTGATATTAGATTCTTATTCTCCTTTGTCTTCCCTCTAAGTGGAGCTATTGTTGCTGTTCTTGCCCTTTTTTATGCGGTGGGGCAATGGAATAAGTATTTTGATGCACTTCTATATTTACAATCTCAAGAGCTTTACCCACTTCAGATTGTACTTAGGAATATTTTGATAATTAATAAGAATACCCCATCTATGACAACTGATGTTGCAGCAGCAATTAGAGCGCAAGGATTAAGTGAAACTATTCGGTATGCTCTTATAGTAGTTGCAAGTTTGCCATTATTGATCCTCTACCCATTTGTACAAAGATTCTTTGTTAAAGGGGTAATGATTGGATCTGTGAAAGGATAAAAATACTCCCAGTGGGGAGAAATAAATTGGAGGGAACTATGAAAAAAAGCATAGTCATGTTGCTAGTTTTGGCTCTTGTGGTACCAATGTTGGTATTTGCACAGGGAGGCAAAGAATCTGCCGGTAGCGCAAGTAAGGTTGAATACACCCCTGTTGGAACATTCCCAGTCGTGAAAACACCTATAACTGTTGATATTATGGTTGTTCAACCACCATGTGTTGAAGATTATAATACCAATAAATTTTCCAAATTTATGGAAGAGAAAACTGGAATAAAGGTAAACTTTATTATGGTTCCAGAGCAAGCTGCTACAGAAAAGTTAGCATTAGTATTAGCTAGTGGTGATTATCCAGATGCATTCTTAGGCTTTGAGATGAGTAGTGAGCTTGAAACTGTCTATGGTTCACAAGAAGAACTCTTTCTCCCATTAAATAAGTACTATAATAACGAATGGTTACCTAATTTAATGAAAGGGCTTGAACAATTTCCAGGTTCTCTTGGATTTATGACCAACATTGATGGTAATATCTACTCACTTCCTAGACTTGAAGGGTGTTATCACTGTTCAAATCAAGCAAAGATGTTTGTTTACCAACCTTTCTTAGATGCTCTTAATATGGATGTTCCTACAACAACAGATGAATTCTATACATATCTTAAAGCTATCAAAGAAAATGATCCTAACAATAATGGCAAAGCAGATGAAATTCCACTCGCTGGTTCTATTATTGGCTGGAGTGACCAAGTAGAAAGATTCCTCATGAACTCATTCATCTACTCGGACCTTGATACAAATATTAATGCAGATGCCGATAATAATGTTGGTTACCTCATGGATGGTAAGAAAGTTGATACTGCTGTAAATAAAGATGCCTTTAGAGATGGATTAAAATATATTAATAAACTTTATAAAGAAGGGCTTATTTATAATGGTTCATTTACACAAGATTCAAGTCAATTAACCCAGTTAGTTGAATCTTCAAAAGATCCTGTAGTTGGCTTTGCAACAGGTGGTTGGAGAGGACAGTTCTCAACTTTAGGTGGAGATAGATTCAATAACTTTAGAGCTATTGCTCCTTTAAAAGGACCTAAAGGGGTTCAAGAAGCAGTAAACTTCTTCCAAAACCCAACAATTGGAAACGTAGTTATTTCAACAGAATCAGAATATGCTGATGCAATTATTAGATATTTTGATTATATGTATAGCCCTGAAGGAACCCTCACTCAACGTAATGGATTTAGAGGAGTTGCATGGGATTGGGCAACAGAAGGTCAGGTTGGTCTTGATGGAAAACCTGCTGTGTGGCAAGAGTTCACTCAATGGAATGACAAAGATCCACAGAACGAAACATGGATTCAAATCTTTGCTGCAGCACTCACGTATGATATGAAAAACGGATTAGCTAAAGAGCCAGTTCCTTCAACAGATCCGGCTTACTACTTACCAGCTAATAACGAAAAAGTTTTATATGATGAAACTGCTAATCTTTACAAACCTTATGAAAATACTGCAAATGAAGTACCTGCTCTCAAATATACTGGCGATGAAACTGAAGAGTTCTCAACAGTAAAAAGAGAATTAGCAAACTACATTAGACAAAGTGCTGTAAAATTTATGGTTGGCTCTCTTGATGTCCATGATGATAAAGTGTGGAATGATTATCTAAACAACCTTGAAAAATTACAACTTCCAAGAGTATTAGACCTTATGCAAAAAGCATATAACAGACAATATAAATAAGAGTAATATTTAGATTACGGCTATCTCTTTTTGAGGTAGCCGTATTTCCCTATGTACCTTATATAGTGAAAAAATCAATGAGCAATAATAAAAAATATCCAAACGTTGTCTACATATTAGCCGATGATATGGGCTATGGAGACATTTCAGCCTTTAATGAACGATCAGGATTCAAGACACCCCATCTTGATACAATGTGTGAAAGAGGGATGGCCTTTACAGATGCACATGCAACAAGTGCAGTGTGTACCCCTTCCCGCTATTCAATTCTTACAGGACGCTATAATTGGAGAAGTGAATTAAAGATGGGAGTACTTGGAGGTTATTCAAGGGCTCTCATTGAAAAGGATAGAAAAACAGTAGGACACCTTTTTCAAGAGAAAGGCTACTACACAGCATGTATTGGAAAGTGGCATCTAGGGATGGACTTTGCAACAGAAGATAGTTTTTCAGAAAAACCTGATTTTGATTATTGTGACGGCGTTGATTACTCGAAACCAATTAAAGATGGCCCCATTACCAAGGGGTTTGACTATTTTTATGGAATCAGCGGCTCACTCGATATGAGTCCATATGTATACATTGAACAAGATCGCTTCACACAAGTTCCAACTTCCATGGTCTCATCAAGAAAAGGGAAAGAGTTTTTCAGAGAAGGTCCAATAGGGGATGATTTTATTCATGAAGAAGTATTAGATCATTTTACAAGTAAAGCTCAACAGATGATAATTGAGCATAAAGATGAGCCATTTTTTCTCTATCTACCTCTCACAGCTCCCCATACCCCTATACTCCCTCATAAAAAGTTTAAAGGGAAATCTGGTACAAATGAGTATGGAGATTTTGTCCTTCATTGTGATGATGTGGTTGGACGAATAAATCAGACTCTAGAAGAGCTCTCTTTGCTTGAAGATACGATTGTTATTTTTACTTCAGACAATGGGTGCTCATACCAAGCTAATTTTGATGAACTACTTAAAAAGGGACACAATCCTTCTTACCATTTTCGTGGCAGTAAGTCAGATATTTTTGAAGGAGGGCATAGGGTTCCCTTTATCATACAATATCCTGCATCAGTTCCTGCCCACACAATAAGTAGTAGTATTGTCTGTTTAAGTGACTTTTTTGCGACAATGGCAGATTTTTTAGATGTTCCTATAGCTGATAATGAAGCTGAAGATAGTGTGAGTATAAAAAGAATTTTAGATGGCTCAACTCACCTAGAGGTGAGGGAGAATATAGTTCATCAAAGTATCGATGGTTCACTCTCTTTAAGACAAGGGGTGTGGAAACTTGAAATGTGTCCAGGTTCTGGTGGATGGTCCTATCCAAGTAGTGGTAGTGAAGAAGAAAAGCATCTTCCATCAATTCAACTCTACAATCTTGAAGATGATATTAAGGAAGAGAACAATGTATATGATCTCTTTCCACTCATTGTAGATGAGATGATTACTACCCTCACCCACATTATTTTAGAAGGGCGGAGTACGAAAGGAAAGAGGCAGCATAACAATGGTGCAGCTGTTTGGAGTACCCTGATGTGGCTTAAAGAGGGAATAGTGTAAAAAGTAAGTATAGGATTATGGTAGCCTGTTATGCTATAATCACATAATTATGGATAATCGCTTCATATCTTTTGGCTTCTCAAAAAAAATCCTCCTCATCATTGCTGTTATAGTTTTGTGTTTTATCCTTCTCACATTTAGCCAATCTTGGATGATTAACAGAGCTAAAGAGGAGAAGAAAGAGCAGACTTTAGCATTATTAGAGCTCATAAAAATTACAACTGACTCATCATTAGAGCAAGCGCTTAAGCTCTCTCAACTTCTTCTTCTTGATACCTCAATTAATAAATTCATTTACCAAAAAGAGATTGAAAAGGGTTCTCCTGATATTCAAACTATCATAGATGCAAAAAGGGCACTTCCTGTTGCAAAAAGCATTAATACAATGCTTGAAGAGATCTATATCTACTCGAGGGCAAGTGAATACTTGCTCTCTTCAAATAATGCCTATATGGATATTAAAACAATGTATCCATCTTTACTACGAATTGGAGAATTGAATTTCGGTCAATGGAAAAATAGATATCTAGAGACAGGTGAAACAACTTTTTTCTTTCCATCAACACAAGCTCTTGTCAATGGGAGGGAGAAAGAGGTAATCCCTTTTGTCCAAACATTCCCCTTAAACAATCCTGTGAGTAATGCTGGGAAAATCATCTTCCTCCTTAATAAAGAGTTTTTCTCTTCAATATTATTGAAACAAGATGTTGGCAATCATGGGTTTACTACAATTATTGATGAAGATCTTGTTCCTATCATAACTCATGGCGATGTAATAGATGGTGTAGATTATGACCTAGAAGATGGTCAGTATGTGAAGCGTCTTCATGGAGAGAATTATATTGTTTCAGTTGTCTCATCAGATGTTTCTGGTTTGAAATTCTACTCTATGCTCTCATTAAAGGATATTAATGCAACTCTAAATCCTCTTTGGACTATTCTTTCAATATCGACAATATTAGCTTTTCTTATCATAAGTGTTACCGCTCTTTACCTTATATATTCAAATTATAAGGAGTGGAAAAGTTTATTAAATTTAGTTACAAAAGATGGGAAAGAGTTAGAATATGAGAGTGCTGTTTCAGTAATTCAATCGATAGTAGAGGCAGATAGGAATAGGGCAAGGCAAGCTGGATCACTCCCGTTTATTACAGATTCCTTTTTTAGACGTCTCATTTATGGAAGAATGGTGAGTCGAACAGATATAGAAGCAATGTTGTACCAAATTCATAAAGATATCGATTTTACGAGTGTGAGGGCTTATAGAATGCTTCACATCTTTGTTCAGCAAGAAGTTGATTCATATAGTAACGAAATTTTAAAAGATCTCGATTTTTGTCGAATTGTAGGTCTTAGGCAAACACAGGAGGTGTTTGGTAGAAATGCTTATTTATACATGGACCTCTCTTTCTCGCTTTGGATCATGATATGGTCTGAAGATGAAGAAAAGATGGAAAAAGATATAGATAGATTTTTTACCCAGTTTTCTAACCTCGTACCCATTGCCTTCTCTTTATCATTGAGTTCAGTGAAATCAGATCTTGATGCAATTCCAAGTGCAACCCATGAGTGCATTGAAGTTACTGAGTATATGAAAAGAGACTCTTTATATGATGAAGTTGTAAGTTATGAAGACATTATGAGCTCTAAAGGGCCCTATTATTATCCCCCCTCTTTAGAGAAGAAAATAATAATGGCAGTTGTTCAGGGGGAAGTTGAAGATGTAAAAAGGACAGCTGATGTTATAGAAGAAGAGAATTTTGTGAAACGAAATCTTAGCACGTTGCAACTAGAGAAACTCATGGTTGCACTTGAAGGAAGTGTTGCTAAAATTCATCAAGCAATGAATAAAAAGGAAGGTGCAACTTGTAGTAGTTTTGGTGAGGTAAAAGAGTATGTTATCTCCCTTGCTTCCGATATGCGATCAATAAATCTTAACAAGGATGAACTACTAAAAGAGAAAATTAGAGATTATATTACAGAGAATTATATGGACAGCTCCCTTAATTTATCTCATATGGCAAGGTCTTTCTCTATGAAAGAGAGTTTTTTATACCATTTTATGAATACCCGAATGGAGACCTCTTTTGCTCAGTTTGTTGAAACATGTAGGTTAGAGAGGGCAATCTATTATTTTAGTGAAAAACAGCGAACAATAGGGGAAGTTGCCTCTTTATGTGGGTATACAAATAATCAAACATTCAGAAGAGCTTTTAAAAAACACTATGGTCTTCTCCCTTCAGATTACCAAAAGACTATCTTGTACCAATAGTTTTTGAACACCCAGGTCCTATTATTTCACTTTTCCCACCATGAATTGGAATTACTTGCACTTGTGTCCTTATTCTCTCCCTTAGACCGGCAACGTGGGAGATAATTCCTATGATTTTTCCTGTTTGTTGAAGTTTTGAGAGTGTCTCTAATGCTGTATCAAGGGCATTCTCATCTAATGTTCCAAATCCTTCATCTAAAAAGAGTGAATCTACCTGAACTTTATTACTAGACATGTGCGATAGCCCTAAAGCGAGAGCTAGAGAGACAATAAAAGACTCTCCCCCAGAGAGGTTTTTAATAGATCTCACTTCTCCAGCTTGGTAGGAGTCGATTATTTGTAATTCAAGGGGTTGGTCACTTTTGTGTAGCAATATATAGCGATCACTCATACGATGCAGTTGTTTATTTGCATGATCTACCATTAATTCGAATGTGATTCCTTGAGCAAATTTCCTATACTTTTTCCCATCAGCAGATCCAATAAGATTGTTAAGATATCTCCAATTGGCAACTACTTTACTTATTTTACTTATCTCTTCTTCTTTTTCCCTTCCCCTTTTTTTTATCGTATCATTATGGGTAAGAGTAGTTACTATAGTCGCTTTTTTTTCAACTATTGTTTTGAGTTCATCGTTACGTGTTGTTATTTTATCAAGGAGTTCATCGCGTGATTCGTGCGTTATTTGTTTAGCTTTCTCCTTTTGAAGTGATACTGTTCTACTTTGAATATTGGCTTTAATAGTTGTATCTCTTTCATCTAAGCTTTTTAACTCACTAGCTAGTTCCTCTCTTTGGGGTAAAGAGAGACGATAGTTGAGAAAATCTTCTTCATCAGTGAAAGAGAAAGAGGTGAGCTCTTCAATAAAGGATGATTCTTGTAGTGAGAGAGCTATCTCCTCTTTTTCTAACTTTTCACCCACACTAAGGGCATGTGTGTTGAGTGTGTGAAGGTTTGTGGAGATAGAGGTGAGAAGATCTTTTACGTTCTTTTCCTCACTTTCAGCTTTTTCAATTGCATCAAGAAGGAGCTTTTCTTGAGTCTCACAATCTTTATCTTGAAATAACTGATAGCGAGTAGTTTTGTTTTTATTATATTCACTCTCTAATATAGTCATGTCTTTGTTAACTTCTTCTAACCGAGTCTTACTCAAGGTGTTGCTTTGTTCATCTTTTTCTATCTTGTGGATGATATCATCAATATCTTTTGTGATAGAGTTTTTATTATCGATGTATCTATTATATGTTTGTACCCTCTCCTTTAAATTTAGTAACAGAGTTTCTTCTTCTAATTCTTCATCTCTTTCAATACCCACTTCAAGGCATTTATTGTGTAGTATTTCTATTTTTGTAGCTTCCTCTTCTTTAAGCTCTTTGATAGCTTTTTCTAGCTCGTTATGTTGATTTATTTGACTATCTAAGGTGTTTGAGGCTGTTTTTATTTTCTCTACATGTTCATCTAAGAGCTGTTTCTCTCTCTTTAGTTCATCTTCTTTCTCTGTTATGCTCTCTTGTATTGTTTCAATTGATTTAATGCGTGTTGTGATGTTTTCGATTTGTATATCGATATCATCTTTTATGGGGATATTTCCTTTTGCATAAGGATGATCTAGTGATCCACATAATGGACACGCTAATCCATCTACTAATAGAGTTCGCTCTTTTGCTAAATCATATATTTTATGTTGTAAATTTTTTATCTCTTTTAGGCTATCTCTCTCTCCATAGTACTCTTTCAATAGTTTTCCTTGTAATAATTGAGTTAATTCATTGTGTTGAGTGTGTATTGCCTTTTGTAGTTTCTTAAAAGCCTCTTCTTTTCCACTTGAGCTCTTTTTAAGAGACTCGATAAGTTCTCTTTGTGCGTTAATCGTATTGTGTACTCTCATAGAGTCTATTTCTTTATTATTTATTTTCTTCTTATATTCAGTTACTGCTTCTGATAATGTTTCAATTCCTGAAAGAGAAGTTATAAGTAGTGCATCTTTCGCATGTTCTAGTAGGTATTGCTTTACATGTTGAATTTCATTTCTCTTAGTAATTAGTGTACTCTTTTTTGCCTCTATCTCTTTAGTTGTTTTATCTATTACATCCTTTATGGTACCAATTGTTTCTTTTAGTGAGGTGATTATAGGTAACTCTGACGCGATTGCTTGGTCTAATGAGCGAACTTGTTTTATCACATTTCGTTCACTTTTTTCTTTATTTTTAGCTTCTACAGTGGTTGCCTCTCTCTTTTTTAATTCAGTGGCATACTCTTGTTTTTGTATAGTAAGGGTCTCAATCTTTTGTTGTGTCTCCTTAAGGTCTTTTTTATTGGATGATACTGTTTTTCTTAACTGTGTAAGTTCACTATAGATAATAGCAAGTTCATTTGCTTTGAGGGATGCTGAAAGAAGTTCTCTTTTATGAGTTGCTTCAGTTAATAGAGGGGCAAGTATTTTTTGCTTTTGATGGTATGAATGAAGCTCTTCTTCTATGCTTTTGATGGTATTAAGCCAATTAAGAGCTTCATTATAAGAAGAGAGCGTTTCTTTCACTCTTTTCTCTTGTGTTTCATAGAGTGTGATTTGTTCACTATATTCAATTTCTTCTTCTATAGATAGGGGTGTAATCTCTTCTAGTTGAGCTTTGAGGAGGGTGAGAGTTTCATTCTCACTTTTATGTCTTTCAAATACTGCTTTAGAGATAGTTGTGTACATCTCGGTGCCAGTAATTTGTTCGAGTATTTTTGATTTCTCTTCAGCACCAGCTTTTAAAAATGAGTCAAAGCTTCCTTGAGCGAGTAATACAGATCTTGTGAATCGATCAAAATCCATTCCTGTTTTATGTTCGACAACTAATGGGACTAAGCTCCTTTTTGATTCAATAATTGCTTGGGTAGTAACGTCACTAATTTCATGAGTTGCATCTACTAAGTTTCCATCTATCTTACCTCTTGCTTTGTGTTGAGCCCAAGAGACTCTAAAGTGACCAAGGGATGAAGTAAATTCAACTTCACTTGAGCACTCAGTAGTTTGACGAGACATAATTTCATTTGTACTAGAAGTTATTTTACCTAGGCGTGGAGTTTGGCCGTAGAGGGCGAGGGTTATAGCATCGAGTATTGTTGATTTTCCAGCACCTGTTGGCCCAGTTAAAGCAAATATCCCATTTTGTTCATACTCGGGATGGGTGAAATCGATTGTCCACTCTCCATACAGGGAGTTAAGGTTCTTAAAGGTAAGAGTGAGTATCTTCATGTTTCATTATTCCTTTAATGTATCATCATTCTCTATTGAGTAGAGAATTTCATCATATAATTGAATAAGTTCTTCTTTATCAGAACCCTCTATGTTATAAAAATTTAATAGCCTTTCAAACACTTCCCCTTCATCAACATCATCAAGTGTTTCGTTTTTAAAGGATGCTTGTAATATTGATTCGATTAATTGAACATCTTTAATTCGTACTATGCTTAAATTAGATCCCTCTACTTGTTCATATAGGGTGTTTTTTGCTTCCATTGCTGTATCATGTTCACTTAACTCTATTTCTAGCCACACATCGCTTTGTTCACTAATGAGTGCATCAATTGATGTGCGTATTTCATCAAGTGTGCCAATTAGCCTCATTAAGCGTTGAAATAGTGGAACGGGGTATCTAGTAATTGTAGGGGTCGTTTCTTCAAATGAGATTATAAGAACCTCTTTTTGCTGATTAGCTTCTTTAAAGCTCATGGGAATGGGGGAGCCACTATAGCGAAAATGCTCTTTGTTTCCCACCTTTTGTGCACTATGGAGGTGTCCAAGTGCAAGGTAGTCTATGATTGATGGAAAGATCTCTTCACTTACTGCTCCAAGAGAACCTACATATAAATCTCTTACCCCATCTCCTTGGGTTACTTTTCCCCCTGCACTAAAGAGGTGCCCCATCGCAATAATTGGTACTTTTATCTGATGCTCTTTATAATAATGAGCTTGTTTTTCACTGGCAATAGAGCACACTTTTTCATAGTGATCTTTAATACCGAATATAAGTTTATTATCTTTATCAGAAGTGGTCTCCCCACTTTCAACAGTTCTAATATCTTTATCTCGAAGGTATGGAACAGCACATATAATTGCTTGTGGTAGGCAAGATGCGTCGTAGAAGGTTATTACTTCATTTTCGATATTCTCATCTTTAGAGCCCACTACATAGACATGTAGTGTCTCTAGTAGAGCTTTAGGTGCTTCTAAAAAGGTGGGCGAGTCGTGATTGCCTCCTATTATAACAACACCCTGACAGGAAGATGTTGAGACTTTATAGAGAAACTGATAATAGAGTTGTTGAGAGAGATGGGACGAAATGGTGGAGTCAAAGATATCTCCTGCAATGAGTAGGAGGTCAATGTGCTCTTTTTCAATTACAAGGGCTAACCAATCAAGAAAGAGGGTGAATTCTTCATATCTTTTTTTTGTGTATAATGTTCTTCCTAGATGCCAATCTGAGGTGTGTAATATCTTCAATGTAATCTATACTCCTATCGCTTTATTGTTACACAATTATGGTGTTGAGTCGATGATAGAGATAATAAAAAATAGAGAAGAATAGTATTGAAAAGATGAAATGATAGCAAAATGAAGAGCTCAAAAGTTATTACAACGATTAAGCTCTTAAAACGATATCTGAAAGATAATAGATTCTAATTCTTATGCACTTTTATTACGAGCTTTTAATGTGAGTGCACCGAGAATGATAAAGATGATACCACCGACTATAAAGAGGATAGGGGTGAGGTTCATTTTATTAACAGTGAATTTTATAATCTCTTGAAGTGTCTCAGAGGAGAGAGGAAGAGACTCAAGGTCTGCTCCTACGAGGTTTTGGGTTGTGGAGAGATTAGAGAAGAAATTAATGATGAAAAGAAATGCTCCACCAGAAATGATACTTGTCACACCAAACCATAATAAGCCTTTTCCCACTTTCCAAAACAAAATACAAAGGAGTAAAAAGACGAAGATGCCGACCCAAGCAAGAAATCCAAAGGTAGTATTAACAATCTTAAGATAATTAGTTGCTGTGCCTGTAGCACCTGGAGCCATATCATCAACAAGGTCTGCAATTATTAAAGAATCGGGTAAACCTAGTTGACCCACAATTTGTTCAGAAATCATTGGAATATAGGCTCTTGGTGCTCCAAATATTGCAAACAACTCTGCATCAGAATAATTTTCTAATCCAGTTGCAATATTTTGTTTAATCTCAGTAAGTTTCCCTTTTAAATCAATAACTGCAGTGAGGGTAGCTTTATCGCCATTGAGTAGACCCACTAGGTCGTCACTCACCATCACAGTTTGCTCTTCGATCCATTCTTTATCTAATGCGTCTGTTATGGCATTTGAGATAAGTTCTACTTGTGAGTCTATAACTGCTTTTTCTTGTGGGTTTGTAATCTCTTTCCCTTGAGTCAAACCATCAAGGACAATATCTGGAACCATCTCTTTTAGTACATTGTGGACTGTAGTAGATAGCTCATATTCACTCACAACACTTCGGTAGTACGCTTTATCTAGCAGCGTTTTGCTTACTCCATTGTACATCATAAATCCCATGGTATAGACGATGAACACAATGGAAAGCAGTATCAATACGATAACTTTAATTGTTTTCAATAGATCTCTCCTTTTAGGTAGGGTATTCATCTGGATAATGAATGGTGACGGTAATCTAGATGATAAATTCATTATAGGGGGAGTTTGTTTGTACTACAAGGAAAAAATCGAGATGGAGCAACCTACGAATAATGATGAAGCGATATGTGATAAAAGGAGGAAGATGTTGAAGGTAAGGTGAATCGAACCCCTGACCTATTGATTGCGAACCAATCGCTCTAGCCACCTGAGCGACACCCCACATTATAGTTACGCTGTGAGCACGTATGAATTGTTAGTCAAGATAAGAATGATTGTTCTCTATATTTTTTATGAGGCTATGTTGTAGAAAAGAACACCTGCAAAGAAAGTTCCCTGCAGGTGTTATGTATTAATATGATATTCTATTTTTTTAGATACTTCTCTACTATCTTTTAATCTAAAATATCTCACTAGCAGCTTGATATACAATTTTTAGTAAATCTTCTATATCTTCAATATCTGTACTACTAAAAGCTAATCGTAAATATTTATTTTTGATAGATATCGTTCCAACTTCATATTTTTCAAGTAGATAGAGACGAAGCTCTTCTGCATCCCCTTTGCATGTGAAAGCCATAAAGTAGCCAGAGTTAAATGGAAGTGGGACGAGGTATTCATTTCCTTCATACGCTCTAAGAGTTTTGTTAAGAAGGTTGTAGCGAACTCTCATTTTTTCAATTCCAGCTCTCTTTTCTTCTAGGTATGTTTTACTTTGAATTGCTGAAAGGAGGATTGATTGGGCTGGTTTTGAACAAGAACTTACGTTTCCTCTAATGGCTCCCATTGTTTTTTTCACAAGAGCTTCATAATGGGCATGAGTGAGCCCTTTACTATTGAAAGTAATAAACCCAACTCTGAAGCCCCACACCATCTCTTCTTTTGTTGCAGCATCTCCTTTGACTGTGAAGATATTTTCATGAGCATCACTCAGAAGTGCAAATAGAGACTCCTTACATACATCTTCTTCAAAGAAAAGGCCAAAATATGCATCATCTGTGAAAATAAGGAGTTTCTTTCCACTATCTGCTTTTTTGATGAGCATTTCAACAAGTTCTTTGGCTTCATCTTTTGTTGGAGAGTAGCCTGTTGGGTTATTTGGGAAATTAAGGATAAGAGCTACCCTATTCCCTTTTGAACTATCTATTGCTTTTTCTAATCCACGCACATTAAGATTCATTTTTTCATCAAATAATGGGGTCGTAATAGTTGTTGCTTCACGCTGTTCTGTGAATATGAGGTTGTAGTTTCCCCAATAAAAATCAGGAACAATCACTTCATCTCCTTTATCAAGGAAGAGGGAGAATGCAATGCTAAGGGCATGAGTGAGTCCTGCTGTTACAACAGGAAGGCTTGTGAGTTTTCCTTTTAGTGATGGGTTCTTTCTTACCATCTCTTCTAGCCATATCTTTCTTAAACCAGGATCTCCTGCTGTTGGAGCATAAGGGAAAATCTCGTTGACAGAGAGGTTTTTTGTAAATCCATTAAGAACAGATGGGATATGTAAGGCATCATTATGTTCTGTTGCAATGCCAATTGTGGCGTTATAGCGATGTGCTTTTTGTTTTGCTTCTGCCGATTGGCTAATAATTCCTTTTGGGAAATACATTCTCTTTCCATAATCGCTCAATAATTGTGAGATAATGGTTCCTTCTAAAATTTCATTTAGTTCTGTTGCTAATGGGTTCATGAAATCCTCCTACGTATTTAGTATCTTCTCACTATCATACAGGGAGAAAGAGCTTTAGTGAAGAAAATCTTTTAACCTTTTTTTACGTAGTGAGATTAATGAGTTGACCCATCTCATCTTCTTTTAGTATGGTAGCTTGATATGAACAACAACAAACTCACTACAATTTTATTTGATCTAGATGGTACGTTACTCCCTTTTAATGATGAAACATTTATGGAGGGGTATATCTCTTTATTTGCTTTAAAGTGTGAAAGCCTAGGTATTGATGCTCATAGAGGGGTATCTGCTCTTTTTAAAGGGTTAGAAGCAATGAGAGATAATGATGGCTCAATGACAAATGAGAAAGTGTTTTGGAAGGAGTTTTTCTCATCATTAGGGGGGTATAAAGAAGAAGTATTTCAAAGTTTTATCACCTTTTATTCAACAGAATTTCCCTCCCTTATTGCAACAACTTTTCCTTCCCCTTTAGCAAAAAAAATTGTGAAAGAGGTAAAAGATAAGGGTTATCGCCTTGTTTTAGCAACAACTCCTGTGTTTCCCCGAGCTGGAACTTTGGAAAGAATGAAATGGGCTGATCTTGATAGTGATGATTTTGAGATTATTACTACCTATGAAAATTACTCATATACGAAACCAAAGTTAGGATATTATTACCAGATATTTTCAGAGATGGGTGTTCAAAGTAGCGAAGTGTTGATGATTGGAAATAATATTGAAGAAGATGGAGTGATTGTTGAAACGGGTGCAAGATGTATATTTGTTGCAGACCATCTTATTAGTAATAATGATGTTGATATCTCTGATTTTGAAATGTACTCCCTCAGTGGTCTCTATGAATTTGTGAAAAATCTCCCCGTAGCATATAGAAAGGAAGAGTTGTAATGGGTGAACTTCTTCAAAAAGAATCAATCCTAAAAAGGCCAATAGTTGCTTATCCATTAGCTGTATTTTGTACAATACTGTGGGGGAGTGCTTTTCCTACTATCAAGTTAGGGTATGAGCTATTTAATGTTCCACAGCACGATGTTCCCTCAATTCTTGCATTTGCTGGCTCTCGTTTTGCCTTAGCTGGAATACTTGTCCTCATATTTAGATATTTTATACAACTGAAATCTAAAGAAACAGATAAAGTGCACTTGAAAATTGATCAGTGGGTAAAGATTGGGTTACTTGGTCTTCTTCAAACAACAGCTGTCTATATTTTCTTTTATATCTCTATTTCATATTTATCAGGGGCAAAGAGTTCTATTATAAATTCAATTTCAGTATTTTTTAGTGCCATATTTGCCCACATATTTTTTAGTGATGATAAGATATCTAAGCAAAAACTTATTGGTATTCTCTTAGGATTTAGTGCAGTTGTTTTAGTAAATTATGAGGTTGGTTTGGGTTTTGATGCTAAGTTGAAAGGAGAGGGCTTCATGGTTATTGCGGCTATTTTTGTCTCTCTCTCTTTCATTGTGAGTAAGCGTCTCACAAAAGTTGCTGATGGGATGCTCATTGCAGGTTCTCAGTTAACTTTTGGTGGTCTCGTTTTATTAGCAATTGGCCTGTTATTAGGGGGCTCTTTCCCAACAGGTCCAATGAGTGCATACCTATTGTTACTCTATTTATCTAGTTTATCAGCTGTAGCATTTTCTATTTGGACAAGTTTATTGAAGTACCACAAGGTAAGTAGCATCACGATATATCACTTCTTAGTTCCGATAGTAGGTTCTCTTTTATCAGTAGTAATCCTGAAAGAGAAAGTTTTTCAGATTCAATACCTTATTGCACTACCATCTGTTGCAACAGGGATCTACTTAGTGAATAAAGATTAATTATTAGGTAGTTAGTAGAGCTCTCCATAGAGCTCTACTAGCGAAATGCCTCTTTGGAAGTGGGAAAATTCATTGAAACAAATCTTATGAACCATCTGCTTAATTAGTCTTCTTTAAAGGTTATCCCCTAATTACATGAGCACTTATTGGGGCAAAAGAAACTTCTACTTCTTCTCCCTCAATGTACATTCCCTCTTTTACAGGGTTATGACTTATTGCAATAATAGGTTTTTCACGACCTGTAATCTCAATTTCATATTCCATTGTTGAGCCTAAGTAGACCGCTTGAGTGATAACACCACGTAAGAGTCCTGTGTGGTTGTTCCCTTTTTTTACAATTTCCAACCCTTCTGGCCTTATTACTACAATAGCTTTTTCTTTTTCCTTGAGTGATGGATGGAAGGAAGGAAAGATGAAAGAAGGGCCAAATAGGTCGCTTGTGCAACCCTCTTTTGTTACTTGTGTAATAGTGACTGGAAAAAAGTTTGCTCTTCCAATAAAATCTGCTACAAAGTAGTTATCTGGTCTACTATAAATTTCAAATGGTGTTCCTATTTGCTGTATGACACCTTTATCCATTACCATAATACGGTCACTTACTGTCATTGCTTCTATTTGGTCGTGTGTTACATAGATGCTTGTAATACCAAATTTCTTCTGTATCCTTCGAATCTCTGTTCTCATACTCTCCCTTAACTTTGCATCAAGGTTGCTAAGAGGTTCATCAAATAAGAGTACACGGGGTTTATTCACAATAGCTCGTGCTAAGGCAACCCGTTGCTGTTGGCCACCTGAGAGCTGACTTGGTCGACGTTTGCCTAAACTTTGTAATCCCATAACCTCCATAATTTCGTTGACCTGTTTCGTAATTTCAGATTTTTTTATTCCCTTTAATTCAAGGCCAAACCCGATATTACCAGCAACAGTTAAATGGGGGAAAATAGCGTAGGATTGGAATACCATTGATGTATTTCGTTTGTTTGCTGGCTGATCATTTACTAATTCTCCATCAATGTATACATCTCCATGAGTTTGTTGCTCAAAGCCACTAATAACACGAAGGGTTGTTGTTTTTCCACAGCCAGATGGACCTAAAAAGGTAACCATTTCCCCTTCATGAATTTCTATATTCACATTATCTACAGCTGTGAACTCCTTTAATACATTATCATGATCTCCAAAAACTTTTGTGATATTTACTAATTTTACACTCATGCTAAATCCCTTTTAATTTGAAAGTAATGAAGTTGTCGTTTGATATTTCAATCGCAAAATAGTTTTAATAATAATCATAGCAACTAATATGATTGCAACTAATATTACAGAGAAGGCAGCTGCAGAGCCAATTCTTCCACTTTCCACCTGGCTCATTATTTGTACAGTCATAAAATTCCATCTTGCTGAAACTAAGAAAATGGCGGCACTAATAGCGGTCATTCCCCGTACAAAAGCGAAGATAAGTCCACTAAAGAAAGCAGGTACCATGAGGGGGAGGGTAATTCTTCTAAATGTGATATTACTATCTGCCCCTAAATCAATTGCAGCTTCCTCTATGGATGGGTCAATTTGTTGTAATACTGCTACCCCTCCTTGTATTCCAACAGGAATATACCGGAAGATGAAATTAAGTAGTAGTATAGCAAGTGTTCCCGTAAGATATAGTGGAGAGCTATTAAAAGCTAAAATATATCCTATACCTATAACAGTTCCTGGAACTGCAAAGCTCAACATACTCGTTACTTCTATAAACCTTCTTCCAATAAATCTTTTTCTTACAATTAAGAAAGCGATAATCATTCCAAGTATTCCACTAATTGGTGTTGAAAGGCCTGCAATAATAATCGTATCTTTTACCGATTCGAATCCTACCTGAAACACATATTTAAAGTGGTCTAGTGTAGGAGCACTATTGTTCCCCCAGCTCGTTGCAATAGCTCCATACAAAATTGATGCATAGATTAAGATTATTATAATTGATAAAAAGATTGCTACAGCAAACAAGATCTTTCTCGCTAGAGGACTCACAACAGAGTTACTAGAGTCTGTAGGTTTTCCTGTCACTGTAATATATTGTTTTTTATTTACATAATATTTTTGAATAACGTAGGCAGAGAGGGATGGAATAAGGAGAATAAAGGCAAGAGCAGCCCCTTTGCCGAGGTTATACATTCCCGTTATCTCTAAAAATGCCTGGACACTTAAAATAGGGAATTCACTTCCAGCTAGAATCATTGGATTACCAAAGTCTGCTAGGGATTCAACAAAGAGAACAAGCATCGAACTTGCCAATCCTGGAATAGCTAAAGGAAGGGTCACTTTATAGAAAATTTTAAATCTATTTCCACCTAAATCCATTGCTGCGTCTTCAAGAGTGGGGGAAATTGATTCAAGAACTCCCCTCATCGTGATATAGGCAACAGGGAAGAAGGTTATAACTTGCGCAAGTAATAATCCTTTAAACCCATATATGTTTGCATTAGGCATCTTTAATATAGTTGATGAAATAAACCCGTTTCTTCCAAAAAGCATAATAATAGCGAGTGCTCCAATAAATGGGGGGCTTATGATAGGGATAGTAGCTATTGTATTAAAGAATTTTTGCCCTGGTATTTTTGCTCTCGTGAGTGCATAGGCAAAAATAAAACCAATTAATGAACCAATGATTGCAGTTAAAAAAGCCATCATGAGTGAATTAAATAGTGCCTTTCTATAATACCAGAATCCAAATGCTTCTTTGAAGTTCTTTAATGAAAATCCACTGCCATCAGAAAATGCAACAAGAGCCACCTTGATAAGAGGATAGAGGATAAAAAGAATTAATGAGACAAAAATGAGTAATACTACAAGGAACAATAGAGGATCTTTGGTGAGCATTTTTGTCTCTCTCAAGTGAGCTTTAAGAGATTGTTTCATTGTATGAATCCTTACCACCTATAGTAGATAAGGGCAACCAAAAAGATTGCCCTTATATAGTGTGTAATGTTTATTTTGCTGTTAATACTTCATTAACCCATCGAGTAACAATTCGTTCATTGTTATCACTATAATATTGAGTATCATATGGGATAATTTTGAGACTATCAAAAGCTGGCATTCCTTCAGCTAATGTCGCTGTTGAGAGAATAGGATAGAAGAATGTATTTTTTTCTGTTAGAGCGTTCTGCCCTTTAGGACCTGTCATCCAATCAACAAATATTTTAGCAGCTTCTTCGTTCTTTACCCCTTTAAGGATACTCACAGCAGGAGCTTCAGCTGGAACACCTTCTGATGGGAATACAACTTTTACAGGAAGACCTTGTGAGATTGAGTTGAAAAATGCTGGTGTGAACTGAATTCCAATTGCAGCATCTCCCACACTAACTCCTTTTGAAGGGCCTGTGCCACTTGTGGTATAGGTTTGGACGTTTTTATTTAAAGCTTTCATATACTCCATTGCACCATCTTCACCCATAATCTCTATAAGGCCATATACTTGGGCTTTAGCAGTACCGCTAGCTTGAGGAGTTGGAACTTGAATAAGATCTTTATACTCAGGTTTCAATAGATCTTTCCAGGAAGTTGGCATTGAAGCACCAGATTTCTCTAAAGCTTTTGTGTTTATACCAAAGGCAAGAGGGTTCATATAAATACAGCGCCAGAATCCTTCTGGATCTTTGAAATCGTTACTAAGAGCATCTAATGCTGGGCTTTTATATGCAATAGTGAGTCCTTCATTTTTAGCACTTACGTGGTTTTCACTAGGAGCTCCAAACCAGATGTCAGCTTGAGGACGCCCTTTTTCAGCTTGAATTCTTGCAAGAGCTGGTCCTGTAGATAGGTGTACAAAACTCACTTTGATTCCAGTATCAGCAGTAAATGCTGCAAAAAGCTTAGCGGCATTCTCTTCATCTACACTAGAATATGCAACTAACTCTTTTACTTCTGTTTCTTTTGCCCCTTGAGCATATACAGTAGAGAAGAGGAGCAACATACTTAACACAACAATCATGAACTTTTTCATAATTCCTCCCAATAAATATTTGTAATCAGTCTATTATACCATCAGTATCTGGTTTTAGTTAGGAGAATTTTATCATTTGTGAATTTTTTGCGTAAAAGCATTACAATTGAGAGTGTGTGATGAGCTTTGTAAAGAGAACGTAAAAATATTCTACATCATTGCTTGTTCAAAGAGAGCTTCCCTGTCTAAGATAGTTATCTTCCTATTTTTCTCAATTGTAATAATTCCTTCATCCTGAAAGATTTTTAATCTCCTGCTAAAGGTCTCTTGGCTCATTGCTAACAGGGACGCTGTTGTCCCTTTCGCCACAGGTAATTGAATGTGAGAGGTGAGTTGCAAAGTCATTAATTCTACGAAATAGCGAGCTATTCGCTGATCAACACTTCCTTTTACCACACTGTGGAGGGTTTCATCACGCTGGATGAGGCGTCGTGTTAATTCTTGTGTTATTTTTAATGCAATTAATGGATACTCTTCCAATAATAAGTTCATCATTTTACCATCGATCATACAAATAGAACTTTCACCAATGCTCACTGCAAAATCTTGTACAGGCTCTGTGCTAAATAGTGATAATTCATTTGCAAAATCTCCTGGAAGTAGAATTCTCATCACATGTTCAGATCCATCTGCATCAAGGCGATATATCTTTACTTTTCCACTGTTGACGACCAGAAGTGGAACATTGGCCTCTCCTGCATTATAGATAGATTGTGCATGAGAATAATTTTTTTCTTTTGAGATTTTAGTAATAGCATGCATCTGATCATCATTAAGTTGTTGAAACAGTGGGACTATATGAAGACAACTGTGGTGATTACATTCTTTCATAGTTAAAAGATAATAGTATTTTTTTGTTTTGAATACCTCATAATCCTCATTGCATTAAGGATAACGAGTAATACAGATAATTCATGAGCTAACATCCCTATTGCAAGGGTGAGGCCACCAAATAAGACACCAAGTAGGAGAGAGAATGCTACAGCGATTGCAAAGTAAATATTTTGTTTCATGTTTTTATTTGCTTTGCGGCTAATATAGAGGGCGTCAATGAGAGAACTGAGTGATGAATTAAGTAAAATTATGTCTGCTGTCTCCATTGCGACATCATTGGTGCTATTTCCAACAGCAATTCCAACATCGGCGTGGGCAAGAGAGGGTGCATCATTTATTCCATCACCTACTACAGCAACTTTTTCACCATTTTTTTGTAACTCAATTACTTCCTTTACTTTATCTTCTGGTAAAAGCTCTGCCTTATAGTGAGTGATTCCTAGTTGTTCACTAATAGATTTTGCTGCATATCTATTATCTCCTGTGAGCATGATGGTTTTTTTAATTCCTAACCCTTTAAGTTGTGCAATTACTCGTGCCCCTTCATCTCGTACCTGGTCACTGATGTGAATAGTTCCAAGGAGTTTCTCTTTTGTTCCAACAAAGACGAGACTCTCTTCACTCTTACTCTTTTTATCCATATGTGTTGTATCTAATCCATACTGAGTAAATAGTGCTCTATTTCCAAGGTAGTATGTGTTGTTGTTATGTTCAAACACGATTCCTTTTCCTTGAATGTGTTCGGGATGTATTGGTGTTGTATCAGTGTAGACATGTAATTGTTTTGCTTTTTCAATTATTGCTTTGGCAAGGGGGTGCTCTGAATATGCTTCCCCAATAGATGCAATTGCGATGAGCTCTTTTTCATCAATTCCATAGGTTTCTACTAATTGAACTTGAGGTTTTCCTATTGTGAGAGTTCCTGTTTTATCAAATGCTATTGTTTTAATTTTTGCTAATTTTTCTATAATTTCTCCCCCTTTCACTAACACTCCCATTTTTGCACTTGTCCCTATTGCCGCAACCATAGAAACTGGTACAGATATAACAAGAGCTCCTGGGCATGAGATAACAAGGAGAGTGAGACTGATGTGGATATCTTTTGTAATTAGATAGGTGATGATACTTAATAGAATGATGATTGGGGTATAATATCGAGAGAATTTTTCAATAAATTTTTGAGTTGGAGCTTTTGCATCTTGAGCTTCTTCTACAAGGTGAAGAATTTTAGCAAACGTTGTATCTTCACCCACTTTAGTTGCCTTCACGAGAAGATAGCCTGAAGTGAGCATAGAGCCACTAAAAATCTCTGCTCCCTCTTTTTTTGATTCTGGAATAGGCTCTCCTGTTATGCTAGAAGCATCTACATAGGCACTTCCACTTAGCACAATCCCATCACAAGCTACTCTTTCTCCAGGTTTAATGATGAGAGTCATTCCCTTCACAATCTCTTCAGGGGCGATGACCTCCTCTTTTCCATCAATAAGAACTCGTGCTGTAGTGGGAGCGAGTGCCATAATCGCATTAATTGATGATCGAGTTT
Source organism: uncultured Spirochaetaceae bacterium (assembly GCA_964453215.1). GTDB lineage: Bacteria > Spirochaetota > Spirochaetia > Sphaerochaetales > Sphaerochaetaceae > SABI01. The sequence goes on from CAYVRR010000001.1 coordinate 66,914, forward strand.
TTTCGAGAGTCCTACTTTCTAAATACTCTCCTAATAAAAACAGAAATGTAACAGCACTCGCTTCATAATACTCTCCAATAATTATTGCACCAACTACTGCAATTGAAACAAGGGCATCAATACCAACTATCCTGTAGCGTAATGCTATGACAGCTCTGTAGAGAATTGGGAGCCCAGCAATAGCAGATGAGAGTAGCATTAAGATAATAGTAATAGGATGATACGAAATAGTTCTGTATAAGACGAAAGAGATTCCCACTAATATACTTACAATAATTATGGAGGTTTTTTTACTCATTATGTACTCTCTTTGACAGATAGTGGGGGAAACCCAAGAGTCGTTAATACTTTTTTGATGTGCTCTAGTTCAATAACTGCAGGGTCAAAACTGAGTCGAACACGGGATGAGTTAAATAGTACTTCTGAGGTGAGAACCCCTTTGGTTCTTTTAAAAGCTCCCTCAATTTTTGCAGCACATGATGGGCAGCTCAATGTTTCTAACTGAATCGTAATGTTTTTCATATATTTCCTTCCTTATGCGCCTACTATAGAGGGATATATGAGAAATGAATTTGACCTAGGTCAAAAATAGGAGAAAAATTGATAGCCCACTTATATACAGGGCGTGGTAGAATAGTAAATGAGGTCAGGGTCTCTATTATGATGATAAAGATGGGTTAAAATAATTTTGACAGGTAGTGGTGTGTATGTAAAAAAAATATGATATAAATAGTATGAACATACATGAAAGCAACTAGTATCTTGTTTGATATCTTGCCAATTGTAGATTACACTTATTCTTAAGAGGGAGTCATATGATAGGATTCATTATCATCGCAGCTATTGCAGCTTTAGCATTTGCTGCAATTAACTTTTACGGGGTAAAGAAGAAAGACCCCGGAACACCAGAGATGCAGCAAATTGCTGCAGCCATTCAAGAAGGTTCAAGAGCTTTTTTGGTTCTTGAGTACTCAATTATAATAAAAGTAGTAATATTTATTGCAATTCTTCTTAGCATAGTAGTCTCTTTAACAAGTGCTGCGGCATTTGTCCTTGGAGCTCTTATGAGTGCGAGTGCAGGGTGGATTGGAATGAATATTGCCACAATTAGTAACGTGAGAGTTTCTAATGAAGCACGCAACACAAGAAGTTTAGGAAAAACATTACGTGTTGCTTTTAGAGGTGGCTCAGTTATGGGACTCAGTGTTGGAGGGTTTGCCCTTTTAGGACTTGCCCTTGTCTATCTCATATTTGGAGTACTTCTTAAACAAGTAGCCCCTGAAAATCTCAAGTTTCACACCAACTGGCTTGGAATAAGTGATATTCCTTTCACTATGACAGTAAGTGCCTATGCACTTGGCTGTTCAATTATAGCTATGTTTAACCGTGTTGGTGGAGGTATTTATACCAAAGCTGCCGATATGGGAGCTGACTTAGTTGGAAAAACTGAAGCTGGAATTCCTGAAGATGACCCACGAAACCCTGCAACGATCGCTGATAATGTAGGAGATAACGTTGGAGATGTTGCAGGACTTGGCTCTGACTTGTTAGAAAGTTATGTTGGCGCATTAGTTTCAGCAATGATTCTTGCCTCTTATATCTATTTCTCTCGAGGTGGAATTGATGCGAGCTTAGTTGCAAAACTTATCTATGTGCCTCTGTTAGTTGCAGCTGTTGGGATTCTCTCTTCTATTGTAGGAATTATCTTTTTATTAGTGAAGAAAGTCTCTTCTGATCCCCATAAAGAGCTCAATTCTGCAACATTTATGGGTGCTGGGCTAACAATTGTCGCGTCTGGGTTTGTCTCATATTTTGCATTTAAGGGGGAATCTCTTCACACAATTGGATTTGCTTTAGGGGCGTTTTCTCCATGGGTTTGTGCAGTTCTTGGAATAGTGAGTGGAATAGTTATAGGTCAGATTGCTGAATATTATACTAGCTATGATTTTAAGCCCACTCAAGGTATAGCAGCTAGTAGCGTTGAGGGTGCAGCCCTTACTATTACAGAGGGGATGAGTGTTGGGATGATTTCTGTAATTGGCCCTGTCTTAATTCTAGGAGTAGCTATTATTGCTGCAAATATTACAGCAGGTCTCTATGGAGTTGCGATGGCAGCGATTGGAATGCTAAGCTTTGTCACTGTAACAGTATCTGTTGATACCTATGGACCTATTGCTGATAACGCTGGTGGAATTAGTGAAATGGCAAAACTTCATCCAGATGTGAGAGGCATCACTGATGAATTAGATGCAGTTGGAAATACTACAGCAGCTATTGGAAAAGGGTTTGCTATTGGCTCAGCGACTCTTGCAGCACTTTCACTCTTTTCATCATACCTCTATGCACAAGCTGGAGAGAATGCTGTCCATGGAGCTGATATGATTCTTAATATGGTTAATCCTCTCACCCTTGTTGGAGCATTAGTTGGAGGTGCTCTTCCTTACCTATTTAGTGGAATATTAATCAAAGCTGTTGCTAATGCTGCAAGGAAAATGGTGCAAGAAGTGAGGAGGCAATTTAAGGCAGACCCTGGTATTATATTAGGAACTTCTCTCCCTGATTATAAAACATGTATTAGTATTAGTAGTGCAGGGGCTTTATCTGAGATGAAGGTTCCATCCCTCATTGCAGTTGCTACTCCACTTGTAACAGGTTTTATTTTTGGTGCAGAGTTTGTAGGGGGCCTTTTAATTGGAACAACACTCTCTTCAGTAATGCTTGCCCTCTATACAGCTAATGCAGGGGGAGCTTGGGATAATGGGAAAAAATATGTTGAAAATGGACACTTTGGAGGAAAAGGATCTGATGCCCATAAGGCAGCTGTTGTTGGAGATACGGTAGGAGATCCATTAAAAGATACTGTTGGTCCATCTCTCGATATTCTCATTAAAATAATGGCAATTGTATCATTAATAGCTGTTTCTATTTTTAGCAAATACAACCTGTTTTCACTGCTCATGAAACATATATAAGGAGTGTGAGTTATGAATTATTTTTATGTAGTTTTTTCACCAATAGAAGCCCTGATTGCAAGTCAGCTTGAACCAAAAGCATTTGGTTCTTATATGGCCAGGGGATCTAAAAAAGGTTCTGCTGAGCGTCTTATGTTTGCAGAAATAAAAGGGGGCTTTGGTGATTATTTTGATTGGGAATATGCTAAACAAAAATGTGTCGCACATGCTGATGGAGAGCCAAAACACTCCCTCTACTTATCAATTTACCGTGTGATTGAGCACATCCCCCTCATACAATATAAGAATGTCTATTTGGTTACTAAAGATGGTAGCACCCTTACTCTAGAAGCTGCCCCGTATAAAACTCCAAGTAACTGGAGAGGCTATGGTCTTTATAAAGAGCATTGCCCTGTTCATCCCTTCATAGTTAGCTCTTTGGAGCCTAAGATGCTTGCAGATTATATCATTAATGATAATACAAAAAAGATTACTGTTCCCGCCATCATTTTTAATGATATGCGAATTATTGATTTTGATGAAAAAGAAGTTACTGGAAATATTGGAAGTATGTATGATAGAGACTTAGATCATTTAAAAGATTGTATTGAAACTGTAAAAACTCATGAACAGAAGATTACCAAAACAGTCGATCGCTCTTTTGATACAAAGTTTACCTATCAAATTATTGATAATGGTATCTACATAGCAAAAGATAAAGGAATTCTTTTTTATCCAATGCCAACTCGTGAAGAACTTAAAGAGATTGATTATGATTGGGGAAAGAGTGCAAACTTCTTCTAATAACAAATCCATTGGTAGGTGATAAAAACAATATGATACATCCCAACAAGGGCTTCCTTGTTGGGAATCTTTTGCTTGATTCTTCTAAACATGCTAGAATAGAGGCATGAATGCAATATTTAAAAGAAAAAGTATCAGAAAGTATCTTGGGACCAAGGTAGATAGAGAGTTATTATCTCACCTTTGTTATGCCGCAATGCAAGCTCCTTCAGCCCTTAATGTGAGACCATGGGAATTTTTAATTATTGATGATGAAAAATTGATTTCTGAAGTGTCAACTTTTAGTCAATACGCAACATTTGCAAAACATGCACCAGCAGTAATAATGGTGCTTCTTAATAAGAATAAAATTAGTGAAAGAAATACAAAGTGGGAGCAAGACCTTTCCGCTGCTACTCAAAACATCCTTCTAGAAATAACAGATAAAGGACTTGGGGGGTGTTGGTTAGGACTCTATCCAGATGAGGCGAGGATAGAAAAAATCCAAGCGATGTGCTCACTCCCCCCACACCTTATCCCATTTTCAGTAATATCATTGGGGTATCCTGAAACAGAATACCACAATGTTGATAAAAAAGATCCATCTTTAATTCATTTTAATCGCTATACAGATTAACTCGTTGCTAGTTGCTTTCCATATTCTCTAGCTTGTAATAATGCCTCTTTATCTGGGTTCCATTTATTTTTAAATGGCTTAAGGGGGAGTGTATATCCAGCTTTAGCAAGATAATCAGCCATGTTATCAGCTGCTTCCCCTGTCCATCCATAGCAGCCAAATGTTGCAGCTTTCTTCTTTTTCATCTTTAATTCTTTAAGATAGAATAGAAATCCAGCCATGCTACTAAGCATATCATTACCTACAGTAGGAGAGCCCGCAATTACCATTTTAGATCTAAATATTTCAGTTATTACATCATTTTTATCAGTTTTGGCAATGTTGTAAACTTTCACTGTAACATCTTTATCTGCTTCTGTAATGCCACTAGCAATCTCATCTGCTAGTAAGCGAGTTCCTTCCCACATCGTGTCATACACAATGGTGATTTGATTTTCCTGATAATCATCACACCAGGCGGCATACTTTTCTACTATCTGCATTGGATTATCTCTCCAAATAACACCATGGCTTGTTGCTATAATATCTATTGGAAGGTTAAGGGCAATGACTTGTTCTAACTTTCTTTTTAGTAAGATGTTAAATGGGGTTAAAATATTCGCATAGTACTTTAAGCACTCATAGTCTAATGTACACTTATCACTCAGGTCATTAAAAAGACCACTTGTGGCGTAGTGTTGTCCAAAGGCATCATTAGAAAAGAGGATATTATCTTCATTGAGGTATGTTGCCATGCTATCTGGCCAGTGGAGCATAGTCATTTCTACAAAGGTGAGTACTTTCCCATTTCCAATATCTAAGGTGTCTCCTGTTTTCACGGGATGAAAGTTCCATTTTTTATGGTATTGTCCAGTGAGAGAGTCTACTGCTTTTTGAGTACAATAGATGGGGGTATCTGGAATAAATTCCATTAAGCGTGGAAGGGCACCACTATGATCTACTTCTCCATGATTGATCACAATTGCATCAATTTTCTTTAAGTCTATTTCACTCATGAGGTTTTGTACAAATATTTCACTGTATGGGCGATAAACCGTATCAATGAGAATATTCTTCTCTTCTCTAATAAGATATGAGTTGTAGGTAGAGCCCTCATGAGTTGAGTAATCACTACCATGGAATTGTCTAAGTTCGGTGTCAATAAACCCAACCCAATCGACGTTGTTTCTTACGTTAATGTGCATAAAAGAACCTCCTTATGCTTTTGATACATTGCGTAGCCTAAGGTAAATTATACCACATGGTTTTACATAGTGCTCGTTGCTTTTGTCACATGGTGTGAAATATATATAATATTCCTCAGCCAAAAATAGGGGTCGTGAATAAAAAGGGACATATTTAAATGTGTGTTTACGTAGTTTTTCCTTGGAAAAACACCTTTTGAATATAATTATAGGAGTCTATTAATTGCTTTTCCCAATCTGTACTGCCAGTATGCCAAAATTCAGTAACAAATCGTCTCACTCCTAAAGACCAACAAGTTTCAAGAAGGAGAGGAAAGTCTACATGACCATCTCCATAAGGGATTTCTCTATACTTTCCAATTACACTCTCTTTTATATGAGTTGCTATGAGGTGTCCCTTTCCATATTTGAGGTCTTCTTTTGCTTTATTGTTATCACCAAGCGCAGCATTTACTATATTTCCAAGGTCGGGATAGACCTGTAGGTATGGTGAGTTAATTAAAGAAACATAGCTCATCGCTTTTGTGACGGTGTTCATAAAAGGAGTTTCCATTGTTTCAAAGCCTAGAAGAATCCCTGAAGATGCAGATAGTTGGGTAGAGATAGCTAAGTTTTCTGTAAAGAGTTCTTTAGTTTTATCAGTAGACTCTTCATAGTAGACATCGTATCCCGCAAGTTGGATGATAGGAATTCCTAAGTAGGAGGCAAAATCAATTGCCTTTTTCATAATATCTAAGGATCTTATTCGTGTTTTTTTATCGAGGCTCCCTAGGGGGTATTTTCTGTGTCCAGATAAGCATATAGAGCAGATAGGAAGGCCTGTATCCTCAATCTCATTTTTCAACTGTTTCATTTGATGGGGTGAATAGTCAACTCTAGATAAGCGCTCATGTGTCTCATCAATGCTTATTTCTAGAGCATCGTATCCTGTTTGTTTTGCCTTGATGAGTTTTTGAGTGAGACTGAGTGTATCAGGCATCGATTTTTCATATAGTCCAAGGGTGTAAGAATTAATCGTAGACATAATAAACTGTTGCTTCTCCTATGTGCCGAGATGATGAGAGTATCATATCATATTCTTGTCCATTCACAACAGTTACATTACTAGGTCCTGTTCCAATATCTATTGTATACTCTTTATATTCACCATTTTCCTTATCATATTGAACTAAAAAGAGTTCTAGAGCATGACGACGATACCCAAAGATCATAGTTGGAATACCCCGTAATTTTCCTGCCCATATTGCGTGGATAAAGTTCATCACTCTCGCACACTTATATACTTCTTTATACTCATTTTCCTCTTCTTTGTAGATTTTTAAAATAGAACCATGAAAGCCCTCAATTGCAGCAATTTCATTTTTACCATCTTCATCAATATCAATCATACACACATCACTCGTCTCTTCTTCTTTTAGGTGAGTAACAGTCCAGGAATTGTTGATAAATGCAGGTGGGATGATTTTATAGACCCCACTTTCACACGAGACTAATGATGCTGGTGTATTATCTTTAAGATAAATTCTTGAGTATCCATGGTTCTTCACTAGTCCATCGATGAGGACGGTAAGTGTGATCTTTTCATTTAAATCATCTGGTAGGAGTGCTACATAGATCTTTCCTGGATCTGACCAATCTTCTTTATCTTGCTTTGAAGTAGCAAGGGTACATGCTATTAAATAGCGTCCGTGTGGGGTGTGTAGAACATCAAAGCGATGAACAAATGGGAGAGCAAAGAGTTCTTTTATCTCCCATTCATTTTTTTCAACATTGTAGTGCCCATGAACTATTGTGCTTTTTTCAGATTGAAAGGTTGGAAAGAAGTTTTGTACAGCAAGGAAATCTCCATGAGTTCCCTCGAGTGGAACAATACACATTGTTCCTCCCGGCTTTTCCCATACAACTTTCTTTTCAAGGGTCTTCGCATCATACATGAAACATGGACCGTGTCCTTCTGAAGCATAAAAGAGTTGAAGTCTATTATTCACTTCAAAAGCGGCAACTGCGTAACAGCGATCCATTGTATCTAATGTTTTTTTCAAAATAGTCATAAAGCTTCTCTCTTTCTTGTTCTTCTTATAAGAATGAAGGATAGGGGAGGTTTGTTTCAACGGTGAAACAATCATCAAATCCTCTAGGATAATGATACTCTCTCTTATCTTTATCATCTGGGAAGGTGAACTTTCCTCCAACTTGCCAAATATATGGTTTGAAATTGTATTGGAGTCGATCTTTTTTCATCTCCCACAGCACGGTAATTTCTCTTGGGTCTGCTTGGAAGTTTGACCAGATGTCGTGGTGGAATGGAATTACAACTTTTGTATTAAGAGCTTCCCCCATTCTAAGGATGTCACAAGAGGTCATTTTATCAGTAATTCCTCTAGGATTTTCTCCATAAGAGCCAAGAGCTACATCGATAGTGTGCTCATTTCCATGTTTGGCATAGAGGTTTGAGTAGTGAGAGTCTCCACTATGATACAAAGAGCCACCAGGAGTCTTAACAATATAGTTAACAGCTCTATAATCCATATCATCTGGAAGGCGTCCTCTAATATCTCCATCAGGAGGACTTGTTATTAATGCCGTTCGGTCAAAAGACTCTAGGGCAATAAGTTCTGTGTCTTTAATCTTTATAACATCTCCTGGCTTCACAGTAACACAACGAGAAGCGGGAACACCCCAACTTAGCCACATATCTACACAAGCAGCTGGTCCAATGAAAGGAACTGATGGGTCACAATTCTTTAAGACTGCTGCTGCAAGGTTTACATCCATGTGGTCATTATGCATATGTGTGGAGATGATTGCGTCTACTTCTTTAATTGCAAAAGGATCTAAAACAAATACACTTGTTCTAAGGTTTGGTTGTAGGGATTTGTTTCCTGCCATCCTTGCCATTTGGTGTTGTGGTCCGATGAACTTATTCTTTTTTGTTCTTTTTCCAGAACCAACCCAAAGGTCTATGCAAAGGTTCGCGTTTCCTTCACTTTTCACCCAAATTCCAGTACAGCCTAACCACCACATACTAAATGTGCCTGGTTTTACCACTTCTTCTTCAATCTCTTCATTTAACCATGTGCCCCATTCTGGGAATGTATTAAGAATCCACGATTCTCTTGTTATTTCATGTACTTTGCTCATATGAACTCCTTATATGTTATATTATTTTGTTTTTATCCTTTAACAGCTCCTGCTGTGAGACCCATGATGAGAGACTTTGCAGCACCAAAGGTGAAGATAAATGCTGGAACTGCAATGATAGTTGCAATTGCTGTAATTTTTCCCCATTCTGTTCCCGTGTCGGTAAGAAAGAGGGAGACAGCAACAGGAAGAGTTCTTGTAAAACGGTCTGTTAATACAAGAGAGAGAATAAATTCATTCCAAGCCATTCTGAAGGTAAAAATTCCAGCAACAGACATTCCAGGCCCTATTAAGGGGAGTACTATTTTGGTGAAAACTGAGAAATCTGAACATCCATCAATAATAGCCGACTCTTCAAGTTCAAAAGGTAAGTCCATAATAAATGTTCTAATTACCCAAATATTAAATGGAAGATTTATCGCAATGTAGACGATGATTAGGGCAACTCTCCCATTTACAGAACCAAAAGAGTTAAATAAGACAAAGAGGGGAACAGCTAAAATTGCTTCTGGAATCATCCTAAGAAGTAACACCCCAACAATCATGGTTTTCTTTCCACCAAAACGCCACCTAGCAAGGGGGTATGCAGCTAAGGCTCCAAGAGCTACGCTAATAACGGTAGAGCTCAGGGCAACGATGACGCTATTTGTGAAAAATCTGAAAAAGTTAGAATCTAAAAGGATTGCTTTGTAGTTGATTAATGTTGGTGCAAAAAACCAGACGGGGGGAATTACGAAAGCATCAACTGGTAGTTTAAGAGAAGTTGAAATCATCTCATAAATTGGGAATAAAATTATTACAGCGGCAAGAGCAATGAGAATATATTTGATTGTCATACTTATATTGTGACGAGTTCTTACATCCATAACTATCTTACCTCTCTTTTTAATGAGTTAACAATAAGTACAATTGCAAAAAGGACGATAATGAGAAGAAGCAGTACGGAGACAGCAGAAGCAAGTCCTAGTCGTTGGCTCGTAAATGCTGTTTTGTACATATGGAGGGAGAGGACTTCTGTTCGAACTCCAGGGCCTCCACCTGTCATATTATAAATTACTACAAGAGATCTAAATGAATCTATCATTCGTAAAATTGCAGTAAGGCCTAAGACTGAAGCAATATAGGGTAGTTTTACATGCCTCAAAGATTGCCAGTATGAGGCTCCATCTACTCTTGATGCCTCTATGATATCTTTTGGCACTCCTTGGAGTCCTGCAAGGACTAAAAGGAATACAAAAGGAAACCATTGCCATACATCTGTAATAATGACTGAAATGAGAGCTATGTCGGGATTTGAAAGCCATCCAACGGGGTCGATGCCAAATTTTGATAAAAAGAAGTTTATTTTTCCATATGTTGGGTGGTACATAAAACGCCACATGATACCAACAACAACTGGAGCGACCATGATAGGAAGCACATAGAGTGTCCTAAAGATTCTCATCCCTTTAAAATCTCCTTCTAAGAGGAGGGCAAAGATAGTACCAAGAAGTAATTCAATACTTACAACACTTAAACTAAAGGTAACGGTAACTTTCACACTCGATAAAAAGTTTTCACTCTGAAATAGCTCTTTATAGTTCCTTAATCCAATAAATGTTGCAGGCTTTGACATTCCCCTTAAAGACCATTCAAAGAAGCTAAGTCGCAAACTATTAAAAATTGGTACAAGCAGAACAAATAATAGTATAAGTACAGCTGGTGCTAAAAAAAGATAGGCACTATTTCTTCTACCAGGGATTACACTTTTCCTCATTTTCATCTCCCTATTATGAATAGGCGAATACGTATGTGGTATTCGCCTACTAATGTATTATATACTTTTACTTAATATAGCCAGCTCGAACCATAATGTTTCTAATTGGGGTAACAACATCTTGCATAGCTTGCTTAGGTGTTTTAGCCCCTGTGAGGCCTTGGTTGATTGCAATACCAAGTAGGTTATTAATTTCGCCCCATTCTGGGATAATTGGTCTCCAGTCAGCATTAGCAAACTCTAATTGTTGTGCTAATACTTCAAATTCTGGATATTTTTCATATAAAGAAGCATCTTTTACAGTAGACATTCTAAATGGAGCGCCCCCTGCCATAACAATTTTTCTCTCTACTTCAGGAAGAGTGAGATATTGTATGAGTAAGAATGCTGCTTCAGGGTTTTGTGCGTTGGTTGGGATACCAAGGCCAAATCCACCAGTTTCTGAGAGGTTTGTTTTTGCTTTTGGATGTGGAGCAAACCCTATTTTGTCATATACTCTTGATTTTGTAGGATCTTTTACTGAACCTGCAAATACACTTGCATCAAGATACATTGCAGCATCGCCTTGTAAGAATGCAGCAAATTCTTCATCTTGTGTAAATCCTTCCATTCCAGGAGGTCCATATTTAATCATCTTTTTCATGAATTCAATTGTTTCAATTGATTCTTTACTTGTAAAAGCTGGTTCCCAGTTTTCATCAAATACAGTCGCGCCCATAGGGGAAGCATGGAGGAGCCATCCATGTGTTGCATGGTGACCGCTAGCTGCTCTCATGGTAAGGCCATATACACCAGGGACATTTTCTGCAAAGAATTTTGCTGCGCTTTCAATTTCAGCATAGGTTGTAGGGACTTTGATGTTGTATTTGTCAAATAAGTCTTTTCTATAAATCATGAAACTTGTTTCTGCACCAAATGGAATTCCAAAAAGCTCGGCACCAGGTCCATCTTTATAGATGTTTTTTCCACCAGCAATACCAGTGACTTCTACATAGGCAGGTACGAGGTCATCAAAGTTATAGTTAGGGGCAGCGAGGCGAGGGTTATCGAAGTATGGTTGAAGAGGGCGAATGAGGTCAGCCATTGCATACTCAGATTTCCACATAACTACCATTGTAACAATGTCGTAATCACCTTTTGGTTTACTCATTTGAAGAATTTGGGCATCATGCATATTCATATATTGCATTCTGTCTGATTCTACTTTGATTCCTGTTAAAGCAGTGAAATCATCAAGTACACCAGAAGCGACCATTGCATTGTAGTGCACATGGTTCGGATAGTTAAAGACTACAGTTGTTCCATCAAATTGCTTCCAGTCAAATTTTCCACCTGTATCTACAGGTGCTTTTGTTGTTTCCTCTGCGCCAGCGGCAAAAAGCATTGTACCAATGAGCAATAGAATTGTTACTATAAAAAGCATTCTCTTTTTAATCATTTTTCCTTCCTCCGTTTGTTTGTTCTTATACAAGACAGTTGTATCGTACCATGGAGTTTTTGATAAAACAACTAAAAAAAGATATTATTGTATCGTTTGGTTTATTTAGTATGAAAAGTGCTTTTTATTTGTTCTTTTTGATTGATTAAGCGATAATTACTTCAATACCCATCTGCTCAAGGGAAGTTTTGAATTCAGAAGGACACTTATCATCGGTGATGACAATATCTACAGATTCTAAAGGAGCAGAGACAAAATTTGAAACCCTTCCTAGCTTTGATGAATCTGCTAATACAATCACTTTGCCATGAGTATTTTTGATCATTGCTTGATTTATACTGCACTCTTGATACACTGTTGTAGTGAGTCCTTTTTCTAAACTGATTCCATTTGTTCCCAATATTGTGTGAGTGCTATACATATCTAGCAATGCTTTGATAGCAAATTCTCCAGCGAAAGATTTTGGGTGTTTTAAATATTGCCCCCCCAATAATAGGAGCTCAATTTTATTATCTATTGATGACTCGATTGTTGCTGCATTGTTTGTGATAATTTTAAGGTGCTTATTGGTAAAAGCTTGGAGTAGAAAATGGGTAGTTGTTCCACTATTTACAAAAAGGATAGAGTGCTCTTTTATAATTGATGCACACTTAAGGGCTATTCTTCTTTTCTCTTGTACATTTTTAATATCTTTTTTGGAATAATCTTCATCAGCTAATGTAACATCTTGGTTTGGTAGTATTGATGCTCCTCCATGTGTTCTTACAAGGAGTCCTTTGTTGTTTAATAGATCGAGATCTCTTCGTATAGTTACTTTAGAAACAAGAAGAAGGTCACTTAATTGATCAACTGTAACATTTCCCCTTGAGCTAAGGAAATCTAATATTTGTGTATGTCTGTTATGTGCGATAGAGTTGTTTGCCATAAAATCCTCATGATGTCGAGATAAAAAATCAAAAAGAACAAAAAAATCAATTTGACTTTTGTCATTGATGATTATAAGGTGAGTCTATGGTGTACGTCTAGGGGCTATAGATATAGATGAGTCACTATTCTTTTTATAATATGAGGTGTGATGTGAAAACAATATTGATAGTCGATACAGGGACTACTAGCATTCGAATAAGTGTTATGAGTACTTCAGGTGCTGTTATTAAGATGTTAAGCGAACACCATCCTCCCGTCTATCATCCTGATGGGAGGGTAGAACAAGATGGCCTTTCTTACATTCATTCTTTAGAGCGACTTCTTAAGGACTCTTCGCAGTTTGTCAATCAAAACAATCATTCTATTATTGGAATAGCCCTCACTAGCTTCCGCTCTGCACTTTTACCTGTTGATACCAATGGCCTTCCCTTGCACAAATTGATTATGTGGCAAGATAAAAGAACAGATAATCTATTACCTTCCTATATTCCTCACCTAGATACAATTTATAATAAGACTGGAGCGCTGATTTCTTCCCTCTTTTCTAGTTTGAAAATGCAATGGATACGAAATAATCTTCCTGATATCTATAAAAAGACGTATAAACTTGTGGGTGTGCAAGATGTGATGATCCATCACCTTACACAAGTATTTGCAACCGATTATTCACTTGCAGGAAGAACAAGTTTGCTAAATATTCACACGCTGAGGTGGGATGAAGAACTATTAGATCTTTATCATGTAGAGAGGGATAAATTGGTTGATGTAGTTCCTCCTGGCAGTATAGTGGGTTCTTTACAAAAGGAGGTAGCTAATCGCTTAGATTTGCCTATTGGTATCCCTATTATAAGTAGTGGAGGAGATCAGCAATGTGCGGCCCTAGGAGCAGGATTATTGGATGAAAAAAGGGTTATTGCTAATACGGGAACAGGTTCCTATGTTGTTGGTCTATCAAGTGAACCTATCATAGATCCATTAAAAAGGGTGTTTTGTACACCAAGTGCGATATCTGGGCTATATCATTTAGAGGGGACTATGATTTCAACAGGGAGTATCTACAGGTGGTTTAGAGAGCTTTTGTGTGTAGAAAATGCATCTGCTATAGATTTTGGAACCCTTGATGAGTTAGTGGCCCTCTCCCCTCCAGGTGCTGATGGGGTTTTAGTAATCCCCCATTTTAAAGGAAGTGGCTCCCCGTATTGGAAAAGTGAAGCAAAAGGGAAAATTGAGAACCTCACCTTAAGTACAACTCGAGGAGATATAGCGAGGGCAATATTAGAGAGTATTGCATTAGAGATAAAAGAAAACGTCTCTATCTTTGAAGAGCTCACCTCTTTTATACAAGAAATGTGGGTTTCAGGAGGAATGGCAAAGTCTGCTATATTTAACCAAATTCAAGCAGATATCTTACAAAAGAATGTAATTAGGCCTTTTAATACAGAAACAACAACTCTCGGAGCGTGGGTGAATGCTTCTGTAGCATTAGGAGAATATAGTGATCATAACAAGGCATATCATGCTGCAACGCAAGGAAGCATTGTTCATAGCTTTACCCCAAACAAAGACCTGTATACTCTATATGAGAAGGTAGAGATGAAGAAGAAAAAGATAGTTGATACGTATTAAAATAAGGTTTCACATACAACATTAATCTAACGACATTATGTTATAATGTTTTATTTGAATACACATATTTAAAGAATAGGCATGCCTTTATCCAAAAAATAGATATCTATAGATATAATCTCTATGAGAAATTATGATAAGAGTAATTGTGTTCCCTAGTTAATGGACTCATAATCATAACAATAGACATAGGAGATTGTAATATGGAAAACCCACTATTAGAAATAGAAAATATTTCTAAATACTTTCCTGGAGTTAAAGCGCTACAGAATGTTGGATTTTCAATTGACAAAGGGGAGATTCATGCTCTGATTGGTGAAAATGGTGCTGGTAAATCTACCCTCATTAAAATTCTTTCAGGTATTTACCAACCAGAACCTGGTGGGGTGATTAAAATGGGCGACGAAGTATTAGCCCACTTAGACCCTCTTACTTCACTCCACCATGGAATAGTTGTTATTTATCAAGACTTCTCCCTTTTCCCCAACTTATCAGTATTAGAGAATATTACTTTAGGGCGCTATGTAAAGCAAAGCAAGAAGTTAGTGAATTATAAAGAGATGAGGGAACTAGCTGCGGATGCACTTAGTCAACTTGGTGTTGATATTGACCTTGATATTGCTCTTGGTGATTTATCGGTTGCTCGACAGCAGCTTGTAGCAATCGCTAGAGCATTAGCTAATAAAGCGAAATTACTTATTTTAGATGAACCAACTTCATCACTTTCAAATACTGAAGTACAAAAACTTTTTGACATCATGTTTAACTTAAAGGCAAAAGGGATTTCCCTCCTTTTCATTAGTCATAAATTAGACGAATTATTCGCTGTATCTGATAGATTTTCGATTTTAAGAGATGGTAAATTCATTGGAACATATAATGAAAATGAATTAGATGATGATCAACTTATTTCTCTTATGGTTGGGAGGCAGATAAATTATACAATCTATCCTAAAAGGCATCTTGATGACCCTTTATTAGAGGTAAGGAGTCTTACAAAGAAAGGGAATTATAAAGATGTTAATTTTACTCTACATAAAGGAGAAATTTTAGGGATTACCGGACTCGTTGGAGCTGGTAGGACTGAAGTTGTTAAATCTATTTTTGGCTTAAACACAGCCGATGAGGGAACCTTACTCCTAGATGGGAAAGATATCATCATAAAAACACCCACAGATGCGATGCAAGCTGGGATAGCTTTTGTTCCAGAAAACCGACTCTCTGAAGGGCTTGTATTAAGAAAATCGACAAAAGAAAACTTGGGGCTCACATTACTCGATGTGCTAAGCAATCGAATTGGAATAATTGATCCCACTAAACAAGATGAGATGGTAAAGAAATGGATGAAGAAATTAGAAATTCGACCAAATAACCCAGACCTTCTTGCTGCAAAACTCTCTGGTGGTAACCAGCAGAGAGTAGTAATTGCAAAGTGGCTAGCAACTGAACCAAAGATCTTAATAGTAGATGAGCCTACAAATGGTATTGATGTTGGAGCAAAAGCAGAGATACATAAACTTCTTAGAACACTTGCTGAATTGGGGCTAGGTATCATTGTGGTCTCCTCAGAACTTCCCGAAATTCTCGCTATATGTGATCGAGTAGTTGTTATGAGACGAGGACGAGTAACTGCGAATATGTATTGTGAAGGTCTTAATCAAGAAGACATCATGAGCAAGGCTATATGAGGGATATGATGAATAAATTAAAAAAAATGAAAGAATTACCTCTCCTTATTGTTCTTATTGCTATTTCTGTTTTTATAGCAATAGTGAATCCTTCTTTTTTATCAGTAGAGAACTTTTTAGATCTCTTAAAAAGTAATCTCGTTCTCGCTATGATGGCGATGGGGATGTTGTTTATCCTTTTGACGGGTGGTATTGATGTTTCTGTGGCATCAATTATTACTGCAGTGAATGTAATAATAGGGCAAGCTTTAGTACATTTTACAGAGAGTATATTTGTTGTTGTCCTCATTGCTTGTGCCGCTGGAATTTTGATGGGTCTTGTCAATGGGTTACTGATATCAATGTTGAAAATACCCCCCATAGTGGCAACTCTTGGAACAATGAGCATGATATTAGGGATTGTCCTTTATACAACTAATGGAAACTGGATAACAGGAATTCCACAAAACTTTATAGATTTTGGACGCATTCTTATACTTCCTTTCATCCTTAGTGATGGAAGGGCAATAGGAATCCCGATCCAGGTAGTTTTTTTAATTCCTATCATAATTTTAACGTGGTTTGTTCTTAGACACACTGTGATAGGTCGAGGAATATATGCAATTGGTGGAAACATTGAATCCGCTGAAAGAATGGGATTTAAAACCAAGCGAATTATTCTATTTGTCTATTCAATTGAAGGATTCATAATTGGTCTCTCTGCAGTAGCTCATACTTCTATCATGAGACAAGTCGATCCAAATGCATTTCTCGGTTTTGAAATGCAAGTGATTGCGGCCGTGGTATTAGGTGGAGCGAGTACATTAGGTGGATATGGGTCTGTCTTTGGAACTCTCATCGGGGTATCACTTTTTAGTGTGATTAACAATGGTATGATTTTAATGAGGATTCCCACTTTCTGGCAAAAGATAGTCGTGGGTCTCATTATCATTTCTTCTATTAGTGTAGATATGATTCAAAAACAACGAGATGAGAAACTAAAAGTTCGTGTTGATGTTGAAGAAGGAGGAACCTATGCAGTCTAAGATCAAAAAACTATTCTCAAGCAAAGAGGGGATTCTTCTTATTATATTTATCCTTATCTTTATTATTATGTCTTTACTCTCCCCAAACAAATTCTTAAGCAATTACAATATTCAGTCGCTTGCTTATCAGTTGCCTGAGTTTGGTATTCTATCTCTTTCGATGATGCTTATTATTATGACTGGTGGAATCAATCTTTCGCTTACATTCACAGCAACTCTTTCAATGATAGTTGGAGGGCTTGCGATGTCATCCTACTTCACTTCAACAAATATGCCTTTAATATCTGTTGTAATAGGGGTTGGATTAATGCTTGCAGTTTCTGTTTTATTAGGTGTATTTAATGGGTTTGTTGTCTCCTACATTGGAGTTACTCCCATGCTTGCAACACTTGGTGCTGCAACACTGTTTGAAGGAATTAGTCTAAATATTACTAAGGGAGGAGCTATTTCAGGTTTCCCCCTTATGTTCCTAAATATTGGAAACTCAGCGATATTTGGAATTCCAGTCCCTATGATCATTTTTATTATTGTTCTCTTTTTTATGTGGGTTCTGCTAGAGAAAAGTAAGATGGGAGCAGCGATTGTAATGATAGGATGTAATCCAAAAGTTGCTGAATTCTCAGGGATAAAAGTGAAAAAGATTCTATTTCAAACTTATATGATATCTGGACTTTTAGCTGGAATAGCAGGTGTTATCATGGCTTCTCGATATAATTCAGCAAAAGAATCGTATGGCTCATCTTATTTACTTCAATCTGTTGCAGCATCTGTTTTAGGTGGAACAAGTATTAGTGGGGGAGAAGGGAAGGTTTTAGGGACTCTTCTTGCTGCAATGATTTTACAAATTATATCAAGTGGACTCAATATATTTGGTTTGAACAGATATTTAACAAATGTATTAATGGGATTCATTCTCATTTTAGTATTAGCAATCAATTATGTGGCTGAACAATTAAAAAAGAAAAAATAATAGTTTTGAGTGTTACTAACACACTCAATTAGATTGGTATTCACCTTAAAACAGAAACATATTCTGAATTAAGGAATTTATAAGGAGGGAACTTATGAAGAAAGTTCTAGTTATTCTCATTGTATTGGTCGCTTTGACTGGTTTGATGTTTGCTAGCGGTGCTAAGGAGGCAGCTGACGATAAAATTACAATTGTCGTGATGCCAAAACTGGTAGGTATTCCATATTTTAATGCTTCAGAAAAGGGTGCCTTGCAAGCTGGAAAAGATCTTGGTGTAGAAGTTATCTATACAGGTCCTACTACTGCAGATGCAGCTGAACAAGTAAAAATGCTTGAAGACCTTATTAGTAAGGGTGTTGATGTTATCGCAGTAGCCCCTAATGATGCAGCAGCATTAACTCCAGTTCTTATGAAAGCAAAGAAAGCTGGTATCGTTGTCTTTGACTGGGATACTCCTGCTGATCCATCTGTTGTCGATATTTCAGTCCACCAGATTGATGACCGTGGATTTGGAGAACACATGTGGGATCTCTTAGTAGAAGAGATGGGTCCAAGTGGTGAGTATGCGATTGTTACTGGTGGGTTGTCTGCTGCTAACTTAAATACATGGATTGATTATGGTCTTGAATATGCCAAAAAGAACTATCCTAATTTAAAACTTGTTACAGACAGAGTTCCTACTGATGAAAAACAACAGGTTGCATACCAAAAAACATTAGACCTTATCAAAGCTTATCCTAATCTTAAAGGTATTGTAGGAGTAAGTACTCCAGCTCCTTTAGGTGCAGCACAAGCAGTTCAAGAAAAAGGGAAGAAAGATGCTATAGCTGTTGTTGGTAGTTCTTTACCAACAGATTCAGGTCCATATCTTGAAGATGGTTCTTTACGAGTTGGAACATTATGGGATCCTGCAAAACTTGGTTATTTAACTGTTGTTTTAGCATATAATTACCTTAATGGCACAAAACCATATGATGGCCAAGAAATAGAGAATGTTGGTAAAATTACTGTATGGGAAGATAACCGAACTGTAATTATGGGACCACCAGCTGATTTTACAAAAGAAAATTATGCTTCATATGGATTCTAAGAATTTATGATTATTTTTGCTGGGTTAGATATAACCCAGCAATGTTTCATATGAAAAAATGTAGTATAATTTAGATACTTTATAATGTGAGTAAGATTATGATTAAAGGAGAGAAATGTACTACATATGGATATGAAACAGACTGAAAATATTTCATTTTCAACATATTTAGATATTACAAAAAAAGATAAGTCATTTTTACTCTATGCTACATCAATTAGTCATACGCGAATATCGCCATCTCAAAATACTAGCGAAGAGGGCTTTTCTCACAATTCAACAGATTCTACGTGGTTAACGGGTGAAGTTTCATCCCATTTTAAAGTGATGTATGTTACAGAGGGAGAGAGCTTATTTCGCTCTTTTATTGGTGAAGTAAGAATTGTGCCAGGCACACTGATTTTTATTATTCCAGGTGAGAGATATTCATACCAATATAATTCGTCAATAGGCATTAAGGAATACTCAATCACTTTTGATGGTGAAATTCCAACACAGTGGGTGGCTAACAATATTTTACATGCTGATTATATGGTTTATGAGTATGGGCTAAGTAGAACATTAACGAAAATATTTGAGGATGCAATTTCGATTGCAGAAAAAAAACCTGATGGATTTCAACAGATGTTAGCATCTATGATTATGGACATCGTTGCTAAGATGTATATTAGAAGAACCTATTTTTTCAATAACAAAAAAAATACTACATTGCTTGATGCTGCAAAAAGACTTTTTGAAGAGGATATCTATGAGAAATTTGATGTTGAAACAATTTGTCAGCAATTGAAGGTAAACTACTATACTCTTAGAAACTATTTCAAAGAGCATACAGGGTATTCTCCATATCAATACTTATTGAATATGAAGATAGAAAAAGCAAAAGAGCTTCTGAAAAAAGGTGATTTAAGTGTGAAAGAGGTTTCATTTGCTCTTGCCTTCGACAGCCCATATTATTTTTCCAGACTCTTCAAAGCTAAAACAGGGGTCTCTCCATCTAAATGGGCAAACCCCTATGGGGATGATACTATTTGACTGGCTTACTTGCTAATCTATTCACTATTTCTGGTTGAGCAGGTTGCATTCTTACTGGGCTAAGATTGTTACTAATTGAAATAAAGTCATCAGTTACCATCTCTCCAATCGCATAGAAAGCTTGTGGAATCCCCCCCGCTCTGTGAGGTGATAATATTACATTAGGCAGTGATCGAATTGGATGGTCTTTTTCAAATGGTTCACTTGGAAAAACATCTGTTGCAGCTTTAAATCGATTAGTTGCAAGTTGTCGAGTGAACTCTTCAAAGTCAACAACAGCCGCTCTACTTACAAGAATTACATTGGCATCATCTTGGATGAGGTCAAACTCTCTCTTTCCTAAAAATCCTTGATTTTCGTTTGTTACCCCTGCAAGGATGAAGATAAATT
Source organism: uncultured Spirochaetaceae bacterium (assembly GCA_964453215.1). Classification (GTDB taxonomy): domain Bacteria; phylum Spirochaetota; class Spirochaetia; order Sphaerochaetales; family Sphaerochaetaceae; genus SABI01. The sequence continues at coordinate 87,552 of CAYVRR010000001.1, forward strand.
CACTTGTGTGTAATACTTCATCAAGGGAAACACTTTCACATTGATGTTCTTCAATAACAGAAGAGGGGAGCCACGGATCATAAACTTTTATGTGACAATTAAAAGGGGAAAGTAGTGGCCGTAAACTTGTTCCTAGTAAGCCAAACCCGATTATTCCAACTGTCGCATGAGTTAAAAGTTTTGCTTTTGAATTGCCTTCTAATACATACCGCTCTTTGTTTTGTGTAAAACGAATATGTTCCCATGTGATTCCTCGAGAGAGATCAAGAGCCATGGCAAGAGCCATCTCTGCAACAGGGCGGGCATATACTTTTCCACAGTTCAATACTCTAATAGATCTTTTAAAGCACTCTTTATAGTCAATATTTTGGTAAAAGTTCCCTTCTACATTGAAAATTACTTTTAAAAGAGGTGCTTTATCGAGTCTCTCTTTAGGCATTGGAGATTGTCCTATGATAGCCACAGCTTTGGGTAAGTATGAATCAAATTCTTCATCACTCATGTGCTCTTGATCTGATGAGACAACATCTGCTACGTCTGTAAGTCTATCCCATGTCTCTTGAGTAAAAATTCTATTCTTTGTTTGAGGATAGGGGTCTAAAATGATAAGAGGTTTCGCCATTATTTTATTCCTTATATAATTAAAATTTCCCCCATAGAGGGTCTAGTGCGTTAACAAATTCTACATATTGAGCATATTTTTCTTTATATATTGAGCCATGTGCTACATGTGGTTCAATGAGCGTTTGTACTCTCGACATCTCTTTTGCAGCAATTTCAAGGGAAGGGTAGTGATTAGAGGCAACTGCAGCACTCATTGCCGCACCTAGAGCTCCTAGTTCCCCTGTTTTTACAACTTCTATAGGGATTTGGATGATATCAGCAAAAAGTTGAGTCCATAACGAAGAAGCTGTTACTCCCCCTGCAAGACGAATACTTTTTGTAGAGGTTCTATGTGCAAGAAGTTTTTCAATATGGACCATATGAGTGAAGATAATCCCTTCTAAAATTGACCTCACTATATGCCCTTTTGTGTGGTGGGATGAAAGTCCAATAAGAGATGCTTTTGCTTGTGGATTATAATTACTTCCATACAAGAAGGGGAGGAATATGATATGTTGCTCATCTGGTTCAATATCTTGTGCAAGGTTGTCACAATAGGCATACGGATGGACTCCATTGTGCTTAGCTATTTGACTCTCTGCTTCTAAAAAGTTCTTTATAAACCATGCATGGTTACTTGCACTAGTTGGAGAACTCTCTTCTATGAGGTAGTAGTCCTCTAGACAATACAGAGAGTTCATCATGATACTTTTATCGAGAACAGGCGATTTTGAAATATATTCATTAATACTCCATGTTCCTGCAATTACTGCAATGTGATCTTCATTTGTAATATCCATTGCAATTGCGCTCGCATCAATGTCAAACATCCCACCAGAAACAATAGTGCCCACCTTCAATCCAGTTAACTCACTCGCTTCTTTTGTAATATAGCCACACAAATCGCTAGAATTAGTGAGGGGAGGGAGGGCATCTTTAATTTCAGGGATACCAAAAAGAGAGAGGAGTTCATCATCATATTGCTTTGTTTGTAAGTTCATGAGATTAGTTCCACTCATATCTGTTTTTTCAGCTAAGGCAACACCTGTTAATCTAAATCTAATATAATCCTTTACTTCAAATATATATTTTATTGAATCATACTGCCCTCTATCGTGCTCTTTCATCCATCTAAGAATAGAAACAGGTTGGCAAGCTAACACTTTTTGAAATGTTTTTTCAAATACCTTGTCACTTGTTCCATCTTTTTTCCACATTGCTGGGTACATATAAGCTCTTGCATCTGTAGAGATAATTCCATTTCCATTTGGTTTATTCTCTTTACCCCATGCATACAACCCTTTGCCATGGCCAGAGCATCCCACTGCTTTAATTTGTGATGGGTCAATTTGGGCATCTTTAATTGTTTTTTTTATGAGTAACGTGGTTGAATAGAATAGCTCATCCATGTCTCTTTCGGTATACCCCTCTTGTGGAGTAATCATCGATATCGCAATTGAAGATGAAGAAATTTGAGTCCCTTTATCATCAAATATTGCCGCTTTTGAGAGTGTCCCTCCGTTATCAATTCCTAAAAAATATTGTTTCAAGTGTGCTATCCCTCTTTAATTTGTAATGATGGTTGGTAACCGTAAATCAGCTTTCTTGTATTGTACCACTTTATACTCATTATGATTAGTTATATTAATAAATTCATCCAAAATAAGGGGCAATTCATGAGGAATTACGATGCCCTGTAATTCACATTTAAAATTCATTATTGAGTCTACTGGGTTTATAGAAAACTGAGCATATGGAAACAGTCTCCTCTTCCCATCCTTTGAAACAACAAAGTCCCTATTCCCTAAAGGACTCATTGGCCCTCCCCCATGATGGGTATGGGCACTCTTACTAAAATATGGAATTGCCTCCTCTTCCTCTATACGTTTTGCTATAAAGGGAAGAGAATCATACAGTTCTTTTTCTGATGTATGAGAAGTAAACATAGATGCATATTCAATACTCATACGTAAAAGAGCATCATATATGGTCATTTCCTCCTCTGTAACAGATGAGTCAATTTTAACAAGTTGTGTTGCAGAGTGGAGCATATCAATATAGCGAGAGCCTGTAACAATTTTAATAATGTCACCCTTTTTTATGATAGATTCATCATCTACCATAGGATGTTGATGCTTTTCCATTCCATGGAGTGAAACGAGAACTTGATTAAGTTCGAGATGTTTTTTGTGGTAGGCTTCATATACAAGGGATCGAACAAGCCATCCATTCATACCAACTTTTACCTTATGACCTACTTCTAATAAAGCACTACGCGAAGATGATATAAGAAATTCTAATTTTTTATATTGATTTCCCTCTAATTTCTCTACTAGGGGGCTGATTATCTCTCTCTCAATCTCCTTGTATTCTTGCATCGTTGGATGAATGATGTGTGAATCAAAGGAGAGACTTTCTACACTCTGTATTGTTGTATTGATCTCTTTTAATTGAAAGATGGGGCGTGATACCATATCTTTAAGTCGATTGTGCTCCCATGGTTCACTATAAAAATCAAATGTGTAGGAATTATCTTTTACTGTGATAATCACAGCAATGGTTGTTTTACTTGATGGGTGAATATCTATCACTTGATGCCTCATCCCTGTTAGATAGCGCATTGCACCTTCTGATTCGAGATATATTGCCCGATAATTATACTTTTTTATTACCTGAGTGAGGTGGGTAAGTTTAGCGAGAAATTCTTGTTTTGTAATAGGTGGTGGGTACTTCATAAGCTCTCCTAATATCTTTGAGGCTAGCTTGCTTTTCAAGAGAAGTCAAGAAAAAGTAGTCATGAAATCGTTTGTGCAATCGATTTCATATTGACAGCTCACAAATGTGTGTTATTCTAAAATAAACTATACACAAAGGAGTTAGTTATGAAAAAAATGTTAATTGTCACGTTGGTATTACTGATCGTAGGCTTTAGTGCATTTGGAGCCGGTCAAGTCGAAAAAAAAGAGGGTATTGTTATTGGAATGACAGTTCCTGGTCTCCAATTCCCCTTCTTCGTAACAATGCAAGATGAAGCACTCGCTCACGCAGCAACTCTTGGAGTTGAACTTAGAACCCACGATTCTCAAAACCAATCATCGGTTCAAATGGCTGCTGTAGAGAACTTTATTGCTCAAAAGGTTGATGGAATTCTCCTCTCTCCAATGACAACAGATTCTCTTGTTCCAGCAATTGAAGCTGCTGTTGCTGCAGGCATCCCTGTTGCTACTGTTGATAGAAAAGCAAATAGTGATAAAGTCCTCATCCACGTTGGTGCTGATAACGTTGAAGGTGGAAGGGCAGCTGCACGATTTATCATTGAAAAACTAGGTGGTAAAGGAAAAGTAATTGAATTAGAAGGAACTGCTGGTTCTTCTGCTGCACTTGATAGAAAAGCTGGTTTTGATGAAGTTATTATGTCATCTAATGTAGATATTATCGTGAGTCAAACAGCCGATTTCTCAAGATCAAAAGCTCAGAACGTTATGGAAAACTTAATGCAAGCCTATCCAGTATTTGATGCAGTATTTGGTGCTAATGATGAAATGATTATTGGTGCAATTGAAGCAATGCAATCAGCTGGTATTAACCCATCTTCAAAAATTACTATTGGTTTTGATGCGACCACCGACGCATTTAGTTATATGAAAGAGGGCAAATTGGATGCAACTATTGACCAATTCCCAGGTCAACAAGCAAGCAAAGCTTTAGATGTATTAGTCAACTATATTAAAACTGGTGCAAAACCAGCCGAGTCTGTTGTCTATATTAGTCCACTTCCTGTCACAGAATAACAATTGTTGTATTGCAATATGGGGCTGTGAATACAGCCCCTATTCATAATAGTTAAGAAGGAGAAGTGGATGAATCCTATATTAGAGATGAACAGTATCACTAAAACCTTTCCCGGTGTAAAAGCTCTATCAGATGTGAGTTTCGACCTCTATAAAGGAGAATTACATGCCTTAGTTGGAGAAAATGGGGCAGGTAAATCTACTTTAATGAAAATTCTTTCAGGGTTATATAAGGCCGATTCAGGCGACTTGATTTTACGAGGTGAAAAAGTAGTAACAACTGGTGTTCGTGAAATGATTGACCATAAAGTGGGGGTGATTTATCAAGAGTTAAACCTTATCCCATACCTCAGTGTTGCAGAGAATATCTTTATAGGTAGGGAGCCTTTAAACCCTGTAGGAGGAATTGATTGGAGAGAGATGAGGAAGATGACAAAAGATCTTCTTGCTCCATTTAATTTAGATATTGATGTTAATCAGAAAGTTATTTCACTTGGAGCTGCACATCAGCAAATTGTTGAAATTGCAAAAGCCCTCTCACTACAAGCAGATATTTTAGTAATGGATGAACCAACAGCAGCTCTTACCGGTAATGAAGTTGATAAACTCTTTGAAATTGTTGCTGCTTTAAAAGCTGATGGAGTTTCCATAGTCTATATCTCTCACCGACTCGAAGAGGTTCACCATTTAGCAGACAGAATTACTATTTTACGTGATGGTAAACATGTTATTACCAAAAAACGGGGTGAAATGTCTAATGATGAGATGGTTAAGCATATGGTGGGGAGAGTTCTTGAAGAGCAATACCCTGAATATACTTCCTCTCCTGGTAAGCCTATGCTAGAAGTGAAGAACCTATCAAAAAAAGGGATATGTGAAAATCTCTCTTTTACAGCTTTAAGTGGAGAAATCTTAGGATTTGTTGGTCTTGTGGGAGCTGGAAGAACTGAGATCATGCAAACAGTATTTGGGTATCGCAAAAAGGATGGGGGAGAGGTCTTTATTGATGGAAAGAAGGCTACCATTAGAAACTGCCAAGATGCAGTAATGAAAGGGATAGGACTTATTCCTGAAGAGCGAAAACAACAGGGCTTAATTTTAGGAATGTCTGTGTTTGATAATGCTGCACTATCTGTATTAGATCTTTTTTCAACAGCAGGAATTCTTAAAAGAAAATTAATTACCACTGAAGTTAACAAGATGGTAGATAGTATGAACATAAAGACACCTTCAGTGAGACAACTTGTTAAGAATTTATCGGGAGGGAACCAGCAAAAGGTTGTTCTTGCCAAATGGTTCATTCGCCATTGTGATGTATATATTTTTGATGAACCTACCAGAGGAATTGATGTAGGTGCAAAAGTTGAAATCTATAGACTCATGCAAAACCTTGCCCAGCGTGGTGCCGCTATCATTATGATAAGCTCAGAACTTCCTGAGATTATGAACATTAGCGATAAAGTAGCTGTTGTATTTGAAGGGAAGATTGTTAAAGAATTTAGACGAGGAGAGCTAAGCGAAGAAGAGGTAATGCAATATTCTTTGGGATTACACGAAAAAAACATATCATAATAAATTAAAAATAAAAGAGGTCTTTATAACATGAAAAAAACTATAGATATGAAGCAAGGATTAAAAAACAATGGTGTACTCATTGTGTTTTTCTTAATATGTATTGGGTTATCTTTTCTCTCCCCATACTTTTTTACAATGAATAATATACTAAACATATTTAGACAAACTTCTATATATGGGGTTATAGCAGTCGGTATGACTTTTGTAATACTCACAGGTGGAATTGATCTCTCTGTTGGTTCAATTCTTGCGCTCAGTGGAATGATTTGTGCTGGGTTAATGAAAAATAATGAGATGAATGTATTTACAGCATCAGTAATTGCTATCTTAGTAGGTGGTGGTATTGGACTAGTAAATGGATTACTTATTACCCTTGGAAAGATTGCACCATTTGTTGTTACCTTAGGTATGCTCACAATAGTTCGTGGTCTTACCCTCATTTATTCTAAAGGATACCCAGTGAGTGGGTTCTCTCCTGCGTTTAGAGAAATTGGGGGAGGGTATTTTTTAGGAATCCCCATTCCTGCAATTATTTTTATTATCACCGTAATAATTGCTTGGTATATCCTCAACCACACACGCTTAGGGCGATACACCTATGCGATAGGAGGTAATGAAGAAACAGTAACCCTTTCTGGTATTAACGTGAAGTTTTATAAGACCATGGTCTATGTAATTGTTGGTATTGCTTCAGGTCTTAGTGCCCTCATTCTTACTAGTCGCCTAAATTCTGCTGAAGCTATTGCTGGACAAGGATATGAGTTAGATGTTATTGCCGCTGTCGTTATTGGTGGAACCTCCCTCTCTGGTGGAAGGGGAAGCATTATAGGAACGCTTATTGGAGCTCTATTAATTGGAGTTATTAATAATGGGATGAATTTGCTTGGAATCAGCCCCTATTTCCAACAAGTGGTAAAGGGGGGATTGATTATTGGAGCAGTTATTTTAGATAGATTAAGAGATCAATCAAATTAATAGATATCAAGGAGAAAAAGAGATGAGTGATCGAGATATAAGATTAGCATTTGAAAAAGGAAAAGGGATTTTACGCCTTGCACCGAATTGGGTTCCTAGATCGTTTTGTGTGCCAGGAAGGAGAATAAAACTCCATCCAGATGATTATTATGCTTTAGGCTCTAATAGGGGTGGGATTGATGAGAGATGGTTTAGTTCAACAACTCCTGCAGATAATGGCCCTCTTACAGGGGAGTTTGAAGGACTCAGTTTTTGTGTCTTTGAAGATGGAAACGAGGTAAAACAGTTTTTACTTAGAGATGCAGTTGACGTTCTTAAGGATGAGTTAATTGGAGAGCGTCTTTATTCAAAGTTTGGTAAGTGGCCTATGTTCTCTAAATTCTTTGATAACAAAGGACCTCTTCCCCACCATATTCATCAACGGGATGAACATGCTTCAAAAGTAGGGGCAATGGGAAAACCTGAAGCCTACTATTTCCCACCTCAACTCAATAACCATGGAGGGGACTTCCCGTACACATTCTTTGGTCTTCAACCTGGAGTCACAAAGGAACAGGTAAAAGAAGCTTTAATGAATTTTACGAAAGGGGACAATAAGATAACAGATTTATCTGTTGCCTACCGTTTAATTCCTGGAACTGGCTGGGACGTTCCACCAGGAACACTCCATGCTCCAGGTTCATTATGTACGTATGAGCCTCAAATGGCGTCCGATGTCTTTGCTATGTATCAATCATTAGTAAATGATGCTATTATCGAAGAGGAATTGCTCTGGAAGAACACCCCTAAAGAACATATTGGGGACTTTGATTACCTTATTGATGTTATTGATTGGGAATTAAATGTAGATCCTTTATTTGCACAAAACCGTTTTATGGTTCCAATTAATGTTCATCCAGTTGAACAGATGCATAGCCAAGGGTATGAAGAGAAATGGATTGTTTATAAATCTAGTGCCTTTAGTGCAAAAGAGCTCACCATCTTCCCAGGCTCTGAGGTAACAATATATGATAGCGCAGCATATGGAATGTATGTTGTTCAAGGTCATGGAACTTTTGGTGAATTTGATATTGAAACACCAGCGTTGATTCGTTTTGGTCAACTCACCTATGATGAATACTTTGTAAGTGAAGATGCTGCTAAAAAGGGTGTTGTGATAAAGAACCCCTCAAAGTCAGATCCTATTGTGATTTTAAAACATTTTGGAGCTGAAAACCCTGACCTAAAATTATAAATAAAGCTGTGAGAATAGAGTATCTCTATTCTCACCTCTATAGGAGCCTCTATGTCGTCGCTTAAGGAAGTTGCTGAAATTGCTGGAGTTTCTCCAGCAACAGTCTCTAGAGTAATGAATAACACAGTGTTTGTTTCTGATGCAACAAGAGAAAAAGTAGAAGCAGCAATTGAGAAAATTAATTACAAACCAAATATTATTGCTCAAAGCCTACGCCTCAAAGCGACAAAAAATATAGGCTTATTAGTCCCTGAAATCTCACACGCCTCATTTATCCTCGTTGTAAAGCATATTGTTGATAGCGCTGCAAAACGGGGATTAAATACAATTGTGTGTAATACAGATAATGATGTTATAAAAGAAGCGCATATTATTGATAAACTTATTCGACAATCAATCAATGGAATTATTTTTATTAGAGTTTCTGATGAATCTCATATTGTGAATGTTTCTAAGTCGACAAAAGTACCAATGATTGTGCTCGACAGAGCATTTAATAACGAAAATATACCAAATATTACCATAGATAATTATTTTGCTGGTACCCTCGCTGCAAAACACCTCATAAGCAAAGGGAGAAAGAAAATTGCGACCATTACTGGTAAATTTAATATTAGTTTAAGTCGAGACCGGCATCAAGGATTTATTGATACCTTAAAAAAACATGGTATTGAAGTTCCTCAAAAACTTATCTACCAAGGAGGATTTACCTACCAAGCTGGAGTTGATGGTGTATTAAATTTTATCGAGAATAATTTAGAATTTGATGGACTGTGGGGGCAAAATGATCTCATTGCTGCAGGTGCAATGTCTACACTCCTTCATCACAATAAAAGAGTTCCTCAAGATGTATCTATTGTAGGAATGGATAATGTTCAATTTTCTTCTTATATGTATCCTAGTATTACAACAATTGCACAACCATATGAAGCGATGTGTGATAAAGCAGTTGAATTAATTGATAAACTCACTAATAATGAGGTTATTGAGGAGAATCACTTCTCTTTCCCACCCTCATTAATTGTGAGGGAGTCGAGTTAATAATTGTATAAGGTGGTACCTATGAGTGACAAATATAAAGAATTAAAAGAACAATGCTATATAGCTAATATGGAAATACCAAAGCATAACTTAGCCCTTTTTACTTGGGGAAATGTTTCTGCTTTTGATCCAAGTCTAGGGGTTTTTGCAATAAAACCATCAGGAGTTCCCTATAATGAACTTACTATTGAAAAAATGGTAGTGGTAGACCTTGATGGCAACACCGTTAGTGGAACATTAAAACCTTCCTCTGATATGCACACTCATAGAGTTCTTTATAAAGAATTTGAAGAAATTGGTGGAATCACACATACCCACTCCCCTCACGCAGTTGCGTGGGCACAAGCGAGGAGAGAAGTTCCTATCTTAGGAACAACTCATGCAGATCATACCCATAAAAACATCCCCATCACTGCCATGATGAGTGAGGATCAAGTTCGTGGTAATTACGAATATGAAACTGGGGTGATGATAGTAGATGCATTTAAAGGGAGAGTTCCTTCTCAAGAGCAGATGGTGCTTGTTGCTGGGCACGGTCCCTTCACATGGGGAAAAGATGCCCTTAGTAGTCTCTATAATGGTGTGGTATTAGAAGAGTTGTGCAAAATGGCCTATATGAGCTGTCTCATTAATCCAGATATTACACCTCTTCCATCCTATCTTTGTGACAAACATTTCCAAAGAAAACATGGAAAAGATGCCTATTATGGGCAATAAGATGGTTATAAAAGTGCTCGATAGGCTATAAAATTATAGGTGCTTATTCCTATAATAATTGCCATCACTACACCAAAAAGAACATCTACTTGTTTATTATTCATATTTCTTCGTAACTCAGCGCCAACTAATCCTCCCCCAATTCCTCCAATTATCATCAACACTAACACAAGTGGTGGAAAGGAGGGGAGATTTCTTGAGGCAATAGTAAATATGAGGTTTGTTGCTTGAGAGAAGAATATGATATAAATAGAATGAAGTGCTGCTTTTTTAGAATCCATTGAAAAAAACAAATATAATACAGCTAAATTGATGGGCCCTCCCCCAATTCCTAAAAAGGAAGCTATAGCTCCTAGAAGGACTCCAATGAATAAGGAAATGCCAAAATTTCTAAAATTCCAAGAGGGTATCTTGTGTTTACATATTGTGAAAATAAGGACTGAAAGAGTAAGTATTGCTAGAGAAATTGATTGTATTGATCCAATTAAGGCATCATTTGAAAAACTTATACGAAGAATATCAAAAAGATATTTGCCAATTAATCCTCCTAATACTCCACCAAGGGCGAGAAGGGATCCTATCTTTTTATCTAACTTGATATCAGAACTTTTATTTCGAATAAGGGATGAGATAGTCATTGCTAAAACAGTATTACCCGATAAAAAACTAATAACACTCACATTATAAGAGCTGAAAATATCGAGGGTAGGTTTGATAATAACCCCACCACCAATGCCGCTAATCGCTCCAACAATTGAAGCTCCTATAGATATGAGTAAGTAGATTAAGACCATGTATATGTTCCTTTCATGAGGTCGCACCAAAATAGTTTTTGGTACTTGTAAGAAGGTTTACATATTTTGACTATTCAAGTCAATGATAATGAGATGCTGACAGAGGATGATACAAATAATGTCTGATTACGATGATATTAAGAGAAATTACCCTCTATTGGTGTATGAAATTTATTCTAACATGGCACTATGTGTTACCATTTCCAACCTGATATTTGATGGTACATACATCTAATAGATTATACGAGTAGACAATGAGTCTACCCGTATATATGTTTTATAAATCATCTTTCAAGGCAGTCGATTTTGTATAGGCTGTAGGTTTTGCTTCAAAGAAATCAGTTTTTATCATATTGGGGTTACTATATTGATTAATCCAAGCCATACTGGCAGGCTCTTTTCTTCCCCCCTCATACAAGTAGTCAAAACCAAGGCCATGAGCTCTAAGGTTTCCTAAGTAGTGCATATAGTCACTAATCATCTCTTTATTTAACCCAGGGATATCATCTCCTATCACATAATGGCCCCACTTAATCTCTTGCCTAACCCCCTCTTTTATCATATCACGATATATTTGAACATGTTCTGGACTAAAGAGTTCTGGGTGCTCTTTTTTTAACTCTAAGATAATATATCTAAACAAAAGAAGGTGGGTATTTTCATCTCTATTAATATAGCGAATTTCTTGTACAGAGCCTCCCATCTTTCCATTTCTTCCTAGGTTATAAAAAAACATAAATCCACTGAAAAAATAGATTCCCTCTAAGATATAGTTAGCCACAGCTGTTTTTACCAAAACAAAAGGATCTTGGTTAACCTGTAACTCGTTATACAACTCTCCAATAAATCTATTTCTTTGCAAGAGGTGTTCATCATTTTTCCATTGATAGAGAATTTCATTTCTTTCAGTAGGAGAGCAGATAGAGTCAAGCATATAACTGTAACTTTGTGAGTGGACTGCCTCTTGAAAAGCGTGAATAGTTAAACAAAGATTTACTTCATTCGCTGTGATGTATTGTCCAAAAGAGGGGATGTTTGCAGTTTGAATACTATCAAGGAAGATGAGGAATGAGAGTATTTTATCAAACGCAACTCTTTCTGCTGGAAGTAGTGTTCTATACTCTTTCACATCATGTTGTAAATTTATCTCTTCAGGAATCCAAAAGTTATTCATTGCATGACGGTACCATTCAGTCACCCAAGGATATTTAAGGTTATTAAAATCATTTAGGTTTGTTGTGTTTCCCCCAATTATTCTCCGTTTCAATACTTCTGTATCACCATCTGCATTAAACAGAGGTTTTCGTATTAATGTTTCTTTCATATTGTCTCTCCTTATGCCATGCAACTTTCACATTCTTCAATTTCTAATGATTGAGCTCTCATATAATAAATTGTTTTCACATTAGCTTCCCATCCTGCTATATACAGGTCAAGCACTTGTCGTAATGAAAATTCTGTTGTGATGTAGAGGTTTAATGATTGTCCTTGGTCTATATGGCGCCCTCTTACTCCTGCAGCTTTTAAGGACCACAATTGATCTATCACATGGGCATTTTTATAGAGTAAGAATGTCTCATCATTCAAGCCTGGAGCGACACGGGGAACTGTGAGCCCTTTTTTCTCTTCTAAAAAGTACCGCTTCATCACTGGATCTATTCCAGCAGTTGTACCAGCTACTATTGAAGTGGAGCTTGTTGGGGCGATGGCAAGGAGATACCCATTTCTCATTCCATGTGCACTCACACTTTGGCGTAGGGTTTCCCATTTTTCTCCCGTATAGCCCCTTTTGTCAAAGAAAGCTCCAGTTTGCCAATCAGACCCTGGAAAGTTGCGATACGCACCTTTTTCTATTGCTATCGAATTGCTTGCAGAGATTGCAGCATAGTTTATTCTTTCAAAGAGCGTATCAGCAAATTCAAGGTGCTCATCGTGCTCCCACTGTATATTGTTTTTTACAAGGGCATGATGGTATCCACTTACCCCAAGTCCTAGGGCTCTATATGCTTGGTTTGTGATTTTGGCATATGGAACTGGATAGTAATTGAGGTCGATGACATTATCGAGTGCTCTAATTGCAACTTGAGTAATTCTCTCTAACTCCCCTTTGGTTGTTAGGTCGATATTCCCTAAGACAAGGGAGGCAAGGTTACACACAACAAAGTCACCAGCTCGCGTTGTTTCAACTACGATAGGTTCACCATCTTCGCTAAGAATTTCTTCTCTAAGGAGTTCGATAGGACTCATATTTTGGGCAATTTCTGTACATAAATTAGAGCTGTAGATGATTCCTTTATCTGAGTTTGGGTTCATTCTGTTTACCGTATCACGATTAAATACAAATGGAGTTCCTGTCTCTACTGCTGATTTAATAATAAGTCTCACAAGGTCTTTAATAGGAATTTGACGTCTAGAGAGCCTCGCATCATTCACACAATCTTTATACTTTTCTTCCCACTCATCACCCCAGCTATCTTCAAGGGAGTACCCTTTGAGTGTTTTGATTTCATGTGGACAAAAAAGGTTCCAATTTGCATCCATGTCATCACGAACTGTTCTCCAAAACAAATCGGGATAAGAAACTGCGGGAAACACATCATGTGCTTTCATTCTATCATCACCATTATTTGTCTTCATGCTTAAGAATTCTGGTAAGTCTTTGTGCCATGCATCAAGGTAAACAGCAACAGAGCCCTGACGAACTCCTAACTGATCGACCGCTACAGCGGTATCGTTTGCAAGCTTTATCCATCTCATTACACCACCACCAACTCCCTTAAACCCTCGAATGGTGCTCCCAGAGGCCCTTACTTTACCAAAATAGAGTCCCATACCCCCTCCAAATTTAGAAACTTTGGCAAAGTTATCTATACTTCTATAAATACCATCTAAAGAATCTGGTACCGTATCGATGAAGCAAGAAGATAACTGATGAAAGGGCTTTCTTGCATTTGAGAGTGTTGGGGTGGCAACAGTTACTTCTAAACGACTTAGAATATCATAAAACTTACGAACCCACATACTCCTATCGTGTTCTTCTTTCATCGCTAAGTGCATTGCGATACCAAGAAATAATTCTTGAGGTGTTTCAAGAATCTCATGCTCATGAGTTTTAATTGCATATCTGTGTAACAAAAGATCTAATGAACTGTAGGTTAATAATAAGTCCCTCTCTCTGTTGATATATGTTTCAAATTCATCAACTTCTTCTTTTGAATAGGATTCAAGGATGTAGGAGCCATAAAGCCCTTCTGATGTTAAATATCTAATCTTTTCATAGAATGAGCGTATTGAGAGGGTTTGTAGTAGATGCTCCACATGTTCATTAAAACGAAAAAGGAGTAATCTTGCTGCAATAAATTCCCAGTGTGGCCCTTGCACAGTAGTAAGTTCAAGTGCAGAGCGAACTAAGGTTGAAAGGCTCGTCCTCCGATTAGCTTCTATAGTTTGAAATGTTTTATACTTTTCATAAAGAGCTTGTAATGAATATGATTGATCTGGGTAATCTTTTTGAATCTGTTTTAATAGGTCACTAAGAGAGTTCTTTTCATCTTCACTACTTGAAGGGATAGAATCGACAATCAACAGGCGTGCCTTTCTTAATTGTGTCCTCTCATTTCTATACAGGATATAGAGTTTAGCAACATCAAAAAGTCCATTGGCCATGAGTGTTTTCTCTACGATATCTTGCACCTGCTCAACACTCACTATGTGCCCATCAAAAGATAAGAGATGTATCTCTTTTTCAACACTTTGTATCATTGAGGTAAGTAGATGAGGGTCAACAGAAAACTGCCCACTATGGATAGCTTTAGCTATTGCGTTTTCAATCTTTTTTTGTGTATATGACTCTTTGTGTCCTGATCTTTTTATTATGTACATATGAGACATCTCCTATATAAACACTGTATGTAGCGCATGTTTTTTTAAATTATACTATATATAGTGTATCGTCAACGAAGGAATCGAAACTATTACCCACTAATCCATAGTAGCTTAACAGGTTGATGAGGATAGTTAAAACTTTTATACATATTTGAATGTAAAAGAGAGGCATATTTTTACTTTTATGAGGGTGGGGGAGTAGATGAATCTTTTTAGAAATAAAAAAAGCCGTTGAATAACAACGACTTAGTAGATTGGAGGTAAGGGGAATTGAACCCCTGACCTCTTGAATGCCATTCAAGCGCTCTAGCCAACTGAGCTACACCCCCAATTTCATCACTAGCATAGCGATGAAGAGAGGTTTAGTCAAGAAGATATATGAGTTGAGTTATGTAACAAAAACATCTTTTTATATAACAGAATGTTTCAATAATAACATATTGTAAATTTAATAACTTATTTTTCAAAAAAGTATTGCATAAATACGTGAAAAAGGGGTAAAGTCCTCATCACACAAGAGAAATAGATACTCAATTGGGTATATGAAGAGGAAAAGAGAATGGAGAAAATTAAAGTAGCTGTTATTGGCGCAACAGGCGCAGTTGGACAAGTTTTTATGTGGATGCTTGCAGATCATCCTCTTTTTGAAGTTGATTATCTTACAGCATCAGCTGCAAGGGCAAATCAGGTGTATGGCTCAACAGTGCGTTGGTTACTTCCATTTGAGATGCCTCATGCAATAAGAAAAAGAGTGATTAGTGAATTTAATGCAGATGATATGAAAGAAAGGGGGGTTAAGATTGTATTCTCAGCTCTACCTGCTTCGGTTGCAGCAGAAGCTGAACCACTGTTACGAGATATGGGATTTTTTATATTTAGTAACGCCTCTGCTATGCGTTATAATGATAATGTCCCAATCTTAATTCCTGAAACTAACTTGGAGACTCTCTCCTTAATAGAAGATCAGGGATTTCCTGAAAAAGGATTTGTTGTAACCAATGCAAACTGTGTAACAACAGGACTTGCTGTGGGAATTGCCCCTTTAAAGAAATTTGGAATTAAAGAAATTAGCCTCTGCTCATACCAATCAGTAAGTGGAGCGGGGTATCCAGGACTCTCATCGTTTGATATCACAGATAACTGTATCCCATACATTGGTGGGGAAGAAGAGAAGATCGCAAAAGAGATTAAGAAAATTCTTAACTTCAATCCTATAGTTGATGCCTACTGTGTACGAGTTCCTGTCATGTTTGGACACCTTGAAGCAGTTTGGTTAACTTTAGAACAAGATGTCTCAATTGAAGAAGTTATTCAAACATGGGCAGATTTTAATGAAGTACCAGATTTACCTTCTACACCAAAACAACCAATTGTGTATGATAGCTCAAATAGCTTCCCACAACCTAAACATGCTTTTTGGGGAACACCAAAAGGGATGGAAGTATATACCGGACGTGTAAAGAAACAGGGAAATAGAATTGGATTCATGCTATTAGTAAACAACCTTGTAAAAGGAAGTGCTGGTGGATCTATTCAAAATGCTGAAGCTTTTGTTGCTAAATATGGGATTACTCAATCCTAATCACTCAATCGTATGTAGTTAAAATTAAGAATACATAGAAGTAATAGAGTATGTGCTTACCTTTTCTCTCAGTTTCCTAAACGGATAAGAATATGTTTTTAAAAAGAGATATTTAAATCGTTAAGGTACTGAGAGGGGAAGAAAACATATTCTTTCATTAAAATATTTTATATATACATCAAATTACTATTTGGTTTTTAATCTCTTTATCTAATACGTAGTTATAGAATCAGTAAGACTAAAAAAAATTATAAATAACCACACTTGTTCTCAACACCTAACTCAAAAAAGTCAATAACACTACTATAGAGATAGTTTAGATTATTAATCTTATCTTCATTATAATACTCTACGAGCAGCGTGACATTTATGAGAAGAGAATAAACTACTTTATCTAATATATTTTCATCATCTTCAAAATTCGGTTTTATCTTAATTTCAGTGAATATTGCTTTGATAGTATTTAAAATCTTTTGTTCAATTTTAGCAAAAGATGTATCATCTTTTAACTCTTTCACCTTTCTTACTTCAATTCCCATACATTTTCTCTCTAGAATGTCTTCATATAGAAATAGAATAGAAGATTTCAATCTCTTTTTATTGTCTATATCTCCCTTTTGCAGTGCATTAAGTTTCATCAATGTGCTATTCCAGCTTTTTTCTAATACAGAAAAATAGAGTTCATTTTTATTAGAAAAATAATTATATAGTGTCCCCACTGCCATATCTGCTCTTTTAGCAATTTCTTTCATGTTTACTTGCTCATATCCTTTTTCGCTGAAAAGCTCTTTTGCTGAAAAAAATATCCTATCTTCAATATTACGTATTAATTTTGGCACTTGTCTTCTCCTTTTCCTTTTATATGTGTGTTCTTTTAACAGATATTTCCTTTTTTATAGTATATGCAAACACTGCTGTTAATATAATTGAGAGGATATCTGCTATGGGCTGTGCAGTCATGACACCGGCTAAACCTGCATGCATATTGTAAGGGAATATATCTATTGCCCATGATAATGTATTACTATATGCAATAAAGAGTTTCGGAAAAATGAGAAGTAGTGGTATAAAGAATAACCCTTGCCTTACGATAGCTAAAATTGCTGCTTGTTTCCCTTTTCCAAAACTTTGGAATAGTCCTGTATATATCATCATATATCCTATTAAGGGTAAAAATATATTATAAGCTAGTAAATTATTTACGCCATATTCAATCACCTTTTGATTAGTTGAGAATATTTTCATTAATTGCTCTGGAATAACTAAGAATATGACTAGGGCTATAGCCCCAAATGAGACCATCCATTTTATCGATATATGTAAAGCGTCTCGGACTCGATTAGTATTTCCTGCACCATAATTATATGCTGCAAATGGTTGAAAACCTTGATTATATCCCATCATCATAAATAGTGGTATCATTGTTATTTTCAGAGAAATTCCTATTGCTGCAAGGGCATCATCTCCATAAGCAGATGCTGCAACATTTTGTAGACTAAATGCCATACTCGATAAAAACTGCATCAAGAATACAGGGAATCCAATCTTAAAAATTTCTTTGTATATATCTAATTTTCTACTAATATTCGTTATGTTCATCGTGACATATGAATTCTTTCCTACAAAATAATAAAGCAGGTAAAATGTAGACACTATCTGCCCTAGCACAGTCGCTATAGCAGCTCCTACAAGCCCTAACTTGAATGTAAAAATGAATAATGGATCGAGGATAATATTTAACACTGCACCAATGATTAATGCATTCATACTATATTTTGTATTTCCCTCAGCTCTTATAATGTTATTTAGAGTCATATTTACTATTGTAAATAGAGCTCCACCTACTATCCACATTGAATAACTTTTTCCTGGCACTAAGATTGACTCAGTAGATCCCATTAACATCAATATAGGCTCTATGAAGATGAGAATGAAGGCTGTAACTATTGCCGCGATGATAATTGCTAATATGAAGGCTGTTGATGCAGTTTTGTCAGCTTTTTCTTTTTCTTTAGCACCTAGACTTCTTGAAATATACGAACCTGCGCCTACTCCTAACATTTGTCCAATAGCTGCAATAATCATAAATAGGGGGAATGCTACTGATACAGCTCCCATTGCTGCAGTATCATGCATCATCCCTACAAATAATGTATCGACGAAATTATACACAGCATTTATAAGAGTTGCTATTATAGTTGGAATAGCAAGGGTTAAAAGCGTCTTTTTAATAGAACCCTCTTCCATTAGTTTTACTTTGTTGTGTTTGTTATTACTCATTTAATCATCTCCATATGTTTTAAATGAACGTAGGTTCATTTAATGAACAATGGTTCACCATAATTGTAATATGGGGTAGTGTCAAGTTTGTTATATCATTACGTAGACAGGTGTTTGATTAATGCGACCCTGTAATAATAGATTCTAGAATTACAAATTTAAAATGTAGGCTTTATTGTTGCACAACAAAAGTTATGATTTTTATTGATTAGTGACATTTCATGGAAACAGATTATGAAATTCAAACAGAGTATGTTTTTTATATTTTGGAAACGACACTCATACAATTGTGGATATCAACACTATAGCGATTCTCTCTTTGAGTCACTTCATATGTATCATCTCGTGTGCAACCAATGCAACTTAAGCCTAACACATCGTAGCGGTAACAACTTCTGCTGATAAATAAGGGGAGAGAAAATTCTTTTTCTACTTCACTCATTACAATTGGATAATGAGATGTATCTCTCATAGTTCTTTCAATCCAATAATACCCACCTATTAAATTTGTAAGTGAATGGGAGAATAGGCGTGCACTTTCACTATTTGCAATATAAAGGTACACATCGATAAAGGTTTCTATCTTTTGGTACTTTTTTACCCACTCTACCTGACTTATATTGTTTAATCCAATTACTATTGGAAGAGAGATGATGGAAATAATTTCATCAAGTTGCTCCATTGCCTCTTCTTCATTGAAACAAATAGGGGGAAGAGGAATATAAGCTTTTCCATTAATTACAGAAAATACTTCATGTACTTCTTCATCTGCTTGTAGGCGTTTTAAAGCTCTTTTTAAATCAACATAGGGAAGATTTCTGTTGTGAGGGGGAGTGATAAGATTTCTTTTAGGCATCTTGCTTCCGATCTGATTTTGTTCAGAAATAGATACAAATGGTGCCTGTATTGCATCAATAATAGACTCTTCAAGGAACGTATAAAAAGAGCGCCTCACTTCTTTTAATTGTGAGAGGGGGATAAATAGGTTACTAAGATTAAGATCATGTGTGTTGTTTATGATAATTTCTGATGCAATCACTTTCTCATGACCTCCTGTAGTAAAGATATTTTCTATGTTTTGCCTAAGAGGTTGCTCTTTTCTCGCTTCACTAGTGGTAATCGAGTAGTGTTGAGTCGTCTCTTTTGTTACCCAAGCAGGAAGCCTTGTAGCCATAATAGCAATCTCACTCTCTAAAATGGTTATAGTTAGTGAAATGGGATAACGAAAAGGGAGATAATGAGATTCATCTATTTTTGATTTTGTTGCGTTATGGAGAGATATCCTTCTGAGTTCGAGTGGAAAGGTGAGGGGATAGGTGCCAGGGATTTCAATATATCCCAACTCTCCCTTTTTTATTGAATTAACTTCATGAAAAGATGAGTCTAATACATCTCGTGCACTAAATTTAACCGGCTCATCCCTTTTACCCATTGTTGTATAAGTGATTAAAAGTCCATCACGGAGCGAAATTTCTTTATCAGCTTTACATAGGTAATAGCCCTTTAGCTCAAAAGACTCTTCTAGAATTGAACCAACTTTTACTCCATAGTGTCCTGGGTAGGTTGTGGTGATTAAGGACTCTGTTGTTCGTATGCTACTCTCTGTAGGTTTATCATACCCTGTTAGCCATCCACCGCTTTGCATCCTTGCAAAAGAAGTGTTCATTTCTTCTCTCATAGACTCTATTTTCTTATCATCTTTTTCACCATCGATTAACATTCGATAATACTGTGTGGTAAGGGCAACGTATTCGGGGCTTTTCATCCGGCCCTCAACTTTCAATGAATCAATTCCAAGAGCGATGAGTTGCCTAATAGATTCTTTAGGAGTTATTACATCCTTCATAGAGAAAAAGTAGCCTTGCCTAGTCTCCTTCTCTATCTCACTTGTAAACCAAGATCTACAAATTTGAGCACACTCCCCTTTATTAGCACTCCTGTCAGTGAGAGTGCTACTTGCCATACAAAGGCCAGAAAATCCATAACACATCGCCCCATGAATAAAGACCTTTATGGAAACATCAGGGCAAGACTTTCTTATATGTGCTACTTCAGACAAGGTGAGTTCTCTTGAAAGAACTACTCGAGAAAACCCCAAAGCGACTAAAGCTTCTACCCCTTTTACACTATGAACAGCAAGTTGTGTACTTCCATGAAGGGGGAGAGTAGGGAAGTTATTGTGAATGATGGAAGCAAGACCCAAGTCTTGTACAATAATTCCATCAACTTGAATGAGCTCTAACTCTCTTAAAAGAAGAATTACTTCGCTCATTTCATCATCATCTAACAGGGTGTTTATTGTAATATAGATTTTCTTATCTAATTCAGTAGAAAGAGTTTTCAGTTTTGCGACTTCAGGTAAGGTAAAGTTTTGTGCACCTTTACGAGCACTAAAAGAGGTAAGGCCTAGGTATACAGCGTCTGCTCCATGCAAGAATGCTTGCAAGGCTGAAGCAAAAGATCCAGCTGGTAATGTTAATTCAATCATCTTTTTGTAGTTTCCCTCTTTTTTAATTCTTTAAGAATCTCACTATGTTTTGATTCAGTAAGAGGATAGAATAGCATTGGAATGATTGCAATGGTAGAGGCAACAAAAGGGAGAAGGCTAATAATAGTATGTATTCCTTGCAGTGCACTTTGTTGTTGAATTTGGTTAGCGACAAATCCTGTGCTCATAAGAATCATTCCAGTAATCCACGCAGTGGCAGCGCTAGATAGTTTTACCATGAAGGTTTGGCTAGAAAAAATTAATCCCTCTTGTCTTTTACCCACCTTTAACTCAGCATACTCAATAGTGTCAGCAAGCATACTAGTTTGTAGAACAAGGGGAGCTGCCATTCCTAAAGAGCTTACACAGTTCCAAATTAACACAGCAGCTAGATTATCCCATCCAGAGAGATAGAATCCTAAGGCTCCTACTGAGAACACTGCTAAAAGAATAATGTAGGTCATCTTTTTTCCAAACTTCTTAGCTAGTAGTGGTGTAATAACAATTCCTATGAGGATAAAAGGAATATTGACTCCAGCAATGAGTGGGTTATACATCTCATTGCCTAAATTGTACTTCGCATAATAGATCAATGTGGAAAGTTTTGCTCCACTCGCCATATTGACAAAAAGACCACTTAGAATGAGTAGAAAGAGTGGTTTGTTTTTTAAAAGGGTCGTAAACACATCTTTACTCGTTGCTTGTTTTGTGTTTCTAGGGATAACTACTCGCTCTTTTACTAAGAAGAAGGTGATAGCAAATGAGATAATTGTAAGAATCCCATAAAAAAGGGCAGTGAGTTGGAATCCTCTATCTCCATTAGCTCCTCGCCCTGCTAAATTTTCAAAGAAACGAATAAGGGGAAGTGTTCCAACAGTAGCAAGTGCAACTGCAATGGTAGCTACAAGTCGAGGGTACATAACTACAGAATTTCGTTCACTCGTATCTGCTGTGATAGCGCTACTCATTGCCCAATATGGAACATCACTAGCTGTGTATGTGATGTCAAAAAGAATAAATGTCGCATATGCCCAAATAAGGCGCCCCCCATATGAGAGATCAGGTGCAGAGAAGCATAGAACACTAATGGGAACAAAGAAGATTGGAGTGAATAATATCCAAGGCCTGAATTTTCCCCACCTTGAACGAGTTCTGTCAACAAATACACCCATAATTGGATCGTTCACTGCATCCCATATCTTCGTAATAAGGAGCAACAGTCCTGCAGCAGCAGGAAGTATATGAAACACATCAGTATAAAAGAAAAGAATATAATTGGATAAAAAGTAATAGGCCATATTCTGCCCAAAACACCCAATCCCATAGGCTAACTTCTCTTTCGTTGCAACTTTTGCAGTAGAGTGATGTATTGCTTGTGTAGCCATCATATACCCCGTAATATTTGAGGAGATTAAAACGTAACTAATTGCTTAAATAGTATCATGAAGATTCTTGTGGGTCAAATAGAGGGTGTAAAAAAGATGCAAAAAAAAGGTGGTGTGTTACCCTTTTTTATTATAAAAAATAGGCAAATATTTACCCAAAAAATGCATCTTGCATAAATTGAAAAAAATAGCTATTCTTGCTCAATATTTTATCATTACACAGATTATATGTGCACTGATGTGAAGGAGCTCCAATGAAGGTTCATGAAATAAAACATGAGAATTTAGTGAAGTGGATTGACGAAGTTGTCGCACTTACTAAACCAGAAAATGTCGTAGTTGCTGATGGTAGCAAAGAACAATACGACTCTTTAGTGAAAGAGATGATTGACAGTGGTCTTGCATTAAAGTTGAATGAAGAGAAAAAGCCAGGTGGTATTGCATTCTTTTCAGATCCAAGTGATGTAGCACGTGTTGAAAACCGCACCTATATTGCGAGCCTCACAAAAGAAGGTGCAGGTCCAACAAATAACTGGATAGACCCCACAGAGCTAAAACAAACCATGAAAAGTCTTTATGATGGCTGTATGAAGGGGAGAACACTCTATGTTATTCCATTCTCCATGGGACCAGTTGGTTCAAATATAGCTAAAATTGGAGTAGAACTTACTGACAGTGCATATGTTGTTGTAAATATGATGATTATGACTCGTGTTGGAGTAAAAGTTCTTGATGTTCTTGGCACCGATGGTGAGTATGTACAATGTCTTCACAGCGTAGGTAAACCCTTAGCAGAAGGAGAATCTGATCACGGTAAATGGCCTTGTGCCCCCCTTGATAAAAAGTATATCTCTCACTTCCCAGAAACTCGACAAATTTGGTCATATGGTTCTGGCTATGGTGGAAATGCCCTTCTTGGGAAAAAATGTTTAGCTCTCCGTATAGCCTCAGCAATTGCAAGGGATGAGGGCTGGTTAGCAGAACATATGCTTATTTTAAAAATTACGAGCCCAGAGGGAAAGAGTAAATATATTGCAGCTGCCTTCCCATCAGCTTGTGGAAAAACAAACCTTGCTATGCTCGTTCCAACTATCAAAGATTGGAAAGTTGAAACTATCGGTGATGATATTGCCTGGATGAAGTTTGGAGCTGATGGTAAATTATATGCAATTAACCCAGAAGCTGGGTTCTTTGGTGTTGCCCCTGGTACAAGTATGGATAGTAACCCCAACGCAATGCACTCATTGAAAGAGAACTCAATCTTCACAAACTGTGCAGTTACTGAAGATAATGATCTATGGTGGGAAGGAATTGGATACGATGCACCAGGTGAACTTATTGACTGGAAAGGGAATAAATGGACTCAAGATAAGAGTAATAAAGACCAAAGTCCTGCCTCTCACCCCAATGCACGATTTACAGCCCCTGCAAGTCAGTGCCCAAGTATCGCAAGTGAATGGGAAGATCCTAATGGTGTGCCTATTGATGCTATTTTATTTGGAGGAAGAAGACCTCATACAGTTCCTCTCGTACACCAAGCAAGAGATTGGAATCATGGAGTATTTCTTGGTTCAATCGTAGGCTCTGAAATAACAGCTGCAGCATTAGACTTAAAAGCTGGTACTGTTCGACGAGATCCCTTTGCAATGCTTCCTTTCTGTGGATACAACATGGGTGAATATTTCCAACATTGGATTAATATTGGCGCTACTCATGGAGAAGATAACCTTCCAAAGATTTTCTATGTGAACTGGTTTAGAAAGACAGAGAGTGGTAAATGGCTCTGGCCTGGTTTTGGTGAAAACTCACGAGTTCTTGCATGGATATTTGAAGCGTGTGATGGAACTGCTAAAACTCAAGAAACCCCAATTGGTCTCATGCCAACAATCGATGCTATCGACCGCCCAGAAGGGGTAACTGATGAGGATATGGCTGAACTTCTCAAAGTCGATGTGAAAGGATGGCTTGATGAAGTGAGTGACATTAGGGCAAATCATTATCCTAAATTTGGTGATAAACTACCAGTTGAATTAGCTCACATGCTTGATGTGATGGAAAATAATCTCACCTCAGCTTTATAAAAATTAGTATCTTTTAGTTACATGCCCTACTAGAATTTCTCTAGTAGGGTTGTTTTTTCTCTATCTTATTATATACTCCCTTTATGAGCCAAGTAGAAAGAATCTATTATATTGATAGAGCTATTCAAGAAAATGGGGCTGTAACAACAAAAGAAGTGGCAGCACATTTTGAAAATAGTGAGCGTCAGATTAAACGAGATATCGAATATATGAGGGAGCGAATAGGGATGCCTCTCATATATGATTACACCAAAAGGGGATATCGCTATGATAAAGAGTCTTCCCTATTGCGCTATAGCAATGAAAAAGCTCTCATCTTTTTCTCCCTTCTAAAATCAATATTAGCAAATAAAGATATGCTCCCTTTAATTGATAAAGAGGCGATGAGGATTGTTAAAGAAGCAATGAGCTCTGATTATAGAGATATTAGTGACAAAATTACCTACACTTCAGTGATCGCAGATCCTCCTGACTACTCTACCTTTAGTGAGTGTTGTAAGGCTTTAAAAGATAATATGGCAATCACTATCGCATATGTGAATGCAAACAATATACCCTCCATTCGTACAATTGAGCCCCTTCATCTTATCTCTTACTCTGCTAGGTGGTATATGATTGCTTTTGATTTAACAAAGCAAGATTTAAGGAGTTTCTATTTAACTCGAATACAAAGTATCATGGTGACATCCCTACCTATTGCAAAGCGAGATATTGAGAGTCGACTTGCTTCTTACATTTCATCAGGGTTTGGAATATTTCATGGAGAAGAAGCGTTTCGTGTGGGACTAGAAATCTATGCACCAGCTTCCTATACAGTCAAGAATCAACTGTGGCATAAAGATCAAAAGCTTACTGAGTCTACGAGAAATGGTGAGGTAGTTGTAACACTAGAAGTTCCCACTACCCACCTATCAGAAATACTTAGTAAGGTTCTTAGTTTTGGTTCATTAGCAAAACCTCTCTATCCTCATGAGTTTGTCGAATTATGGAAAAGCGAGGTTAAGAAGTTAGGAGAGATCGCTCAAGATTAATTGTATCTATTCCAGCAAGAAGTAGTCCTAAGGTATCTATAAGGGGCGTTGAAAGATTATGTTTTTTAGCAAGTTCACTTGCTTTGATACAAAACCATCTGTTTTCACTAACTCTCCCTGCTTCAATATCTTGAAGCATACTTGTTTTTCCATTCTTTTCTAGTTGAGAGAATATCCTTTGGTAGAGGTCAATGTAAGACTCATCAACTCCTTCAATGCCCTCTTTTTTAGAGAGTGCTATTACCTCTTTTTGTGTCTCTATGATAAGGTGTTTAATCTCCTTAATTCCGACACAAGCTCCATACCCAGCACGAGTAATGGCACTTACCGTATTGATACTCACATTTATCATAAACTTTGCCCACATCTCAGTGTGAATATTCTCTGCAATACGATAATTTATATGTGCTTTCTCAAATAGCTTTCCCACCTCTAAGATTCTTTCACTTTTTTGATTATCTTTTTCTCCCATAATAATGATGCCTTCAGTAGAGTAGTTAATAGAATTCCCAATTCTCGTTGAATCTATTGCTGTAGCAAAAGCATAAAGTATATGTGCTTCTTTGAAGGCATCTTCAAGAATAGCTTCACTATCTATCCCATTTAATAGAGAAATAATTGTTGTTCCCTTCTTTACTACGTTTTTAATAAGGGGTAGGGCATCTAACAGGTGGTTATTTTTTGTTGCGATTATTATGAGGTCACTTGGTGGTGTATGTTCATCTGGGGTTATGAAGTTAAACTCTTTATTTTCACCATTAAGAATAACTCCATCTTGTATGTATCGATTTTTACGATCTTGATCTACGAGGACAAAAAGGTTCTCACTTCCTAGATAGAGATCTAATCTATTAGCATAGATAGCACCCACTGCACCAAGGCCCACAACAGATACGTTTTTAATCATCTTTATCTTTTCTCCTACTTTTTTGCTAAGGTGATAAGTAATTCAGGGAGCGTTTCAAAGGACTTTTTATCAATTGATTCATCAACGCTGTGCGCCCCTGTGTAGCCACTTGCAAGAGTAATTGCATCAATATTGTATCCTCTTAAGATATTAGTATCAGAACCTCCTCCACTTGTAGCCCCCTTATAGGGGATGTGGAGGGTATTGCATGCTTCTTTAAACTTTAATAGTGCTTTATTACCATCATCTATTGTATAGGAAGGGTATGCTAATTCACTTT
The DNA here is from genome assembly GCA_964453215.1 of uncultured Spirochaetaceae bacterium. Lineage (GTDB taxonomy): Bacteria > Spirochaetota > Spirochaetia > Sphaerochaetales > Sphaerochaetaceae > SABI01. The sequence continues at coordinate 114,201 of CAYVRR010000001.1, forward strand.
CAATAGTATATGAGCCCCCTATAGCGCCAACAGCTTTGATACAACACATTTCAAGGTGCGCAAGGTGTCCATGACATTTTTCTTTTGTATTACTGCGTATTTCAAGGTGTATTTCACATTCCTGCGGAACAATGTTTGTTGCTTTACCACCACAGATAGTTCCAACATTAGCAGTTGTGAGTTCATCTATTCGTAGTAATTTCATTTGATCTATTGCTCGAGATGCTAATGAAATTGCACTCACTCCCGTTTCTGGATTGAATCCTGCGTGAGCAGCTTTTCCCTTGAAGATTATGTGAGCATCTAATTTAGCAGGAGATTGGAGGACGACATTTCCAATGGCGAGTTGAGCATCTAAAATATAGGCTGCTTTAATAGGTGGCAGGAGAGAGATGTCGAGGTTTTTCACCCCATGAAGCCCTGTCTCCTCTTCAACACTGAAAAGAAGGACGATTGGGTGGGTCTCTATATTCTTTTCAAGAATCTCTTCAATAGCGACGAGGGTAGAGGCAATCGCTGATTTATCATCAGCTCCAAGAGCTGTAGTTCCATCCGTGTATATCCTCTTTTCATCTTCTACCACCTTCACATTTGTTGCATGAGGAACTGTATCAAGGTGTGTAGAAAATAGAATTGCCTCTGTTGAATAATCTTTTGATGGGTATGCCACCACGTTACCATATGAGTCGATTACAGTTTTAATGTTGAGATTGTTGAGGTATGCTACTACAAATTCCCTTATCTCTTTCTCTTGTTTTGAGGGTGAGTTTATAGAAACAAGTTCTAAAAATAGTTTGATTGCTTTATCAATTTTATTGTTTTTCATAAAAATTCCTTTTTGTCGTTATTAGATTAAGATAATAGCATACTCTTAATCTATTATTCCACAGAGTTGTGAGTTTCTGTTATAGTGCAAGGTATGTATACCTATAAATTGATTGATAGTGATGAAAAGTATAAGAAGCAACGAGAGATATGGGATGAAAAAGGGATTACCTCCTTTGCCATTGATTTTGAAGGTGAGTTCAACTTACATATCTATGGGGAGCATTTGTGCCTTATTCAGCTCTTTGATGGAAAAGAGTATTTTCTTATTGACCCGCTTTATGTTTCTTTTGATCTTTTGATTCCTTTTTTTACCAACCCTACAATTGAAAAAATAATGTTTGACTCCTCAAGTGATGCCTCTTTGTTATATAAGCAATATCAGATTGAGATGAAGGGGGTCTATGATGTTGCTCTTGCTGCCTCTTTAATTGGGTTTAAAGGAAATCTAAGTGCGTTAATCGCAAAAGTTACTCACCAAGAAGCATCTACTGGAAAGAAAGGGTTTCAAAAAGCAAATTGGCTTACTCGTCCAATTACACAAAAGTTAGTTGAGTATGCCCTTCAAGATGTTGAACACTTGTTTACTATCAAAGAATATTTAGCAAAAGAGATAGCCACCCTTGGATTAATTGAAGAGGATAAGGTGATACAACAAAGTGCTGCAAAGGTGAAAAAGCAGATTGTCCCTGGGTGGAAAAAATTACCTGGATTTAAATATATGAAAAGTGGGGAAAAAATTTATCTAAAGTGGATATTTGAATCACGAGATATGCTTGCTAAAGAGCTAAACCTTCCCCCTTTTAGAGTATTAGATAAAAGGATTATTGTTGATTTAGCAAAACATCCAATTCATGAATATAGTGAATTACAGAAAAAAATCTCTCATCCAAACAAGAGAATAGAAGCATCCCTCTTAAGCTTACTTGTTGTTGGCTTAGAGGGAGCTAAAAAAGAAGTTGAAGATAAAGTAGCACGATAAACTATTTTTTATAGGCAGTGTGTTCAAGTGGGAGCTTTGTTCTAAATATATTGTCAAACTTTTCGTATGCATTTTGTACAGCAGGAGCTGTTGCAATAGTGCTTAATTCGCCAATTCCTTTTGCTCCATATGCCTCTTTTGCTAAATTATCACTCATTACAGTAATAGTTTCGATAGGGGGGGCATCAACAGCTCTAAATAGTCCAAGAGTTCCATACTTCACTTGAGGAATTCCATCTACTATAGGGTAGTCTTCAGTGAGGGCATAACCGAGGCCCATTACAACTCCCCCTTCAACTTGTCCTTCTACTGCAGTTGGATTTACTACCTTCCCCACATCAACTGCAGCTGTCACTTTCTCTACTTTTCCTTTTTCATCTAGAAATACAACTTGTGTTGAGTAGCTATAGGCAATATGGCTTTTGGGGTGTGCTTTAGGAGATCCCATTGGATCTGTGATTGAAGTAAATTCATCATAGAAAATTTTTCCTTCAAGATCTGCTAACGTTTTCCCTTTATCCAATTCTTGTTTTAATTGGGTCGAAACCCTTCTAATAGCTTCACCTGTAATGACTGTTTGACGAGAGGCGGTACTTGTTCCAGAGTCTGGTGTACGCCTGGTGTCAGCTTGTTCACAGATAACTTGTTGGGGGAGAAGTTTCGTGGTTTCAATCACAATTTGAGTTGCCATGGTAGCAATTCCTTGTCCCATACAGGCAGCCGAAGTTCTTACATGTAAGATGCCATTTTCAATAGATAATGTGCACCTTCCTGTATCTGGAACTCCAACACCAAAACCACTATTTTTAAAAGCACTTGCAATCCCACTTCTAGGATGCTTTTCATACTCATCTTTTACAGCAAGGAGGGTTTTATCAAAAGCAGTATTTGTATCAGCTATTTGTCCATTAGGGAGCACTTCACCTGGTCTAATTGCATTAAGGTAGCGAATATCCCATCCACTGATTCCCACTTTCTTCGCTAAGAGGTTGAGGTTGTTCTCAATAGCAAAGCAACTTTGTGTTACTCCAAAGCCTCTAAAAGCACCAGCAGGTACGTTATTGGTGTAGACAGCTTTTCCAATAATTTCTACATTTTGATAATTATAGGGACCCGCTGCATGGGTGCATGCTCGCTGTAAAACAGGGGCACCAAGAGATGCATACGCGCCTGTATCTGCGATGATGGATGCCTTTAGGGCTACAAGGCTCCCAAATTCATCACATGCTGAAGTAAATTCCATCTCCATTGCATGGCGCTTGGGGTGGATATTAATACTCTCTTGGCGACTTAGTTTTACCTTTACAGGCATATGAGTGTGCCACGCCATAAGGGCAGCATGGTGTTGAACACTCATATCTTCTTTTCCACCAAATCCTCCCCCAACTAGCTGTGCTTTACAATTTACTCTACTTGAATCTAGTTGTAGCATATTTGATATTTCTCGCTGTTCATCAAAGACAGATTGGCTCGAAGTATAAAGAAGAAGGTTCTCTTCATCATCAATTAATCCAATTGCAGCTTCCATTTCCATGAAAGCATGCTCAGTAAATGGGGTAGAGTAGTGCTCAGTGACAACATGGGTAGCACTTTGTATCGCATCATCTACATTGCCTCTTTTAAGAATTTCTGTCGTTAAAATATTACCAGTAGAGTGAATCTTAGGGGCATCTTCCTTCATAGCTTCTATTGGGGAGGTGATGGGAGATAGTTCTGTATAGACAACATCGATGAGTGAAAGAACTTCAGAGAGGGCTTCTTGTGTCTTCGTTGCAACTAGAACAATTGCATCCCCTATATAGCGAGTAGTTCCTCCTACAGGAATAAGAACATCCCAATCATCTACTATATGGCCAATTTTATTATTGGGAACATCTTCACTCGTTAATATTTTTACTGTTTGGGGATGTTTTAGTGCCTTAGAGAGATCAATTGATTCAACAATTGCTCGAGGATATGCTGATCTTAGGGCTTTAGCATAAATCATTCCATCAATTCTAATATCATCAACATAGATTCCAGTCCCTAGAGCTTTTTCAATCGCATCAACTCGGATAAAACGTTCATTCAAGAATCCTTTTTGCTCTTCAGTGGGAATTGGTAGGTTATCTCTAAAAAAACGAGCTGATTCTAAAATAGCTTTTTCTATTTTTACATACCCTGTACATCTGCAGATGTTTCCTCGAATTGCTTTTTTAACTTCACCTAGAGTTGGATTATTATTTACATCGAGTAATGCTTTTGCACTCATAATCATACCAGGGGTACAAAACCCACATTGTACGGCCCCTTCAATAGCAAAACAATGGCCATAGACTTCACGCTCTCTCTCATTAAGTCCTTCAATGGTGATGATATGTTTATCTGTTAATTTATCTAAAGGAATTAAACAAGATTTAGTAGCTTTCCCATCAATAATAATAGTACATGTTCCACATGCACCTTCGCTACATCCATCTTTTGTTCCTACCAAGTGTAAATCTTCTCGTAAGAAATGTAGTAGTTTCTTAGTACTTGATGTTGTTATCTTTTGTCCATTTACATAAAATGTGTGCAAAGGGGGGGCCTCCTTATTCTGTTCACTATTCTCGTGTGAACTCTCGAAACAATGAATAGGTGAATAGCCGCTTAGTATTTGCATCGTTTACGTAGAAATAGGATGCAACTGACTGTGTACTATATCTTGTTTAATTTTACTGTACTGATGTGATTTGTCAATGACAAAGCACTATAAAGTGTTGCGCTTTGGTGCAATAATAGGTGGTGATTGTACTTATTGGTGAAAGAAAAGCCATCAAAAAATAGATTATGATGGCCTTCTGTGTACTCAATTTTGTATTTAGGTTCTTATTTCTCTATTAAATGGCTTACCTAACGCAGTAGGACCTGCTTTTTGAGTCTTTCGAGAGAATGCGAGAACTACAATTACTAACACATATGGTAGCATTACTAAAAATTCATAAGGGAAGTCTATACCTAACCCTTGGATAGCTAATTGTAATGCCTGTGCTAAGGTAAATAGGAGTGCTCCACCCATAATTTTTACAGGGTGCCACTGTCCAAAATAGACAAGAGCTACTGCAATGAAGCCCCTTCCTGCAATAATTTCATCACTAAACATCTTTGCTTGGCACAAGGAGAGGTAGGCACCAGCAAGACCTGCGAGAGCCCCTCCTACCATAAGAGCTTGGAAGCGGACTTTATTTACCTGAATTCCAATTGAGTCAGCAGCTCTTGGGTGTGTTCCAACAGCACGAACCTTTAATCCCCAAGGAGTTTTAAAAAGGACATACCAGGCAACAGGAACTGATAAAAAGGCAACATATACTAATGGGTTATGATCAAAAAAGAGGAGACCAAGAACTGGGATTTTTGACAATCCAGGAATTGGCATATCGTTGATACCAGGGACACTTTGAGTTCCTCCAATAAAGTGTCTAAAAAGAGTTCCAGCAGTTCCAACTCCAAACATTTGCATTCCAATTCCAGCAATTCCTTGAGGAGCACGGAAGGTAACTACTACTAAACCAAAGAAGAGACCAAGAAGGGCTCCAACTACTGTTGCAAGGAGAAGTCCAAGGTAGTTATAGACTCCAGGAACATTATATCCTTGTCCAACTGTGTATGGAACTAGCATTCCTAAAAATGCTCCCATAGCCATCATTCCCTCACATCCTAAGTTAAAGACACCAGCTCTTTGGTTGAACATCTCTCCTAGAGAGGCAATAAGAAGTGCAACTGAAAAAGGTATTCCTAGTGATAAAATATTTATAGCAAAATTCATGCATTCACCTCCTCTGTGGTTCCCTTTTTCTTCAATCCAATAAGCTTTGATTCAACTTTTTGCATGATATATGGGTTTGAAATAATCATTTTTGTTGCAACTATGACTAAGATGATAATTCCTTGTAGAACTTGCACCATATTAGCTGGAACTCCAACTAATCGCTGCGTCATATCAGCTCCATAGATAAGGAGGCCAAAGAAGAATGCAGCAGGGACAATTCCAGCTGGATGTAACCCTCCAAAAAGGGCAACAACGATTCCACTAAATCCATATCCACTCGTTACCCCTTCAATTGCTCTTCGGTGGACACCAGCTATTTCAATAGAGCCAGCAATTCCTGCAAAAGCACCACTCATCATCATTGCTATGATGATGTATTTTGGAACGTTGATTCCACCATAACGGGCAGCTTTGCTACTTGCTCCTGCTGCTCTCAATTTAAACCCAAAGGATGTTTTCCATAGGAGGAAAAATATCAGCACAGCAAGGATGATGGCAATAAATAGTCCAGTATGAATACGGGTTCCTTTCATAAATCGAGTGAGGTATAAATTCTTTGTTAACCTCATCGACTGGGGTGTACCACTACCCATCGTTAATTCAGCTGGGTCTAACATAGGCCCTCGTAAGAAGAAGGTATAAAGCTGAGCTGCTATATAGTTGAGCATAACTGTTGAAAGGAGTTCACTTACTTCAAGTTTTGCTTTCAAAAAACCTGGAATGAAGCCCCATATGGCCCCTCCTAGTGCTCCTGCGAGGATAGCAAAGGGGATAAGGACAAAGGGGGGGAGGTTTGGGAAAAAGAGTGCAATAGCAGTAGTTGCTAAGATTCCCATTGCCATTTGCCCTTCCGCTCCAATATTAATGATTCCACTTCTATAGGCAACAGTTATTCCTAAAGCTATGATAGAGAGTGGAATGAGACGCAGAAGAACCTCTGTAACTCCAATTTTATTCTTTAATGGTTCTGTTAATATTACTAAATATGTTTTAAATACATCTGCACCGATAGCTAATAGGATGATAGCACCTAAGAGCATACTGGTGATGATTGCAAGAAGTATAACCCCAACTTGATACCCTGTTTTAAATCTCTTCGTCATCTTGTACTCCTGCCATGAGAATTCCTAACCGTCTTCTGCTTGCTTCGCTTGCGGGTATTACTTTTTGTATTTTCCCTTTAAATATTACTGCAACTTGATCTGATAGGTTGGTGATCTCTTCTAATTCTTCACTGATGAGGAGAATTCCAACTCCCTCATTCCTTTTTTGTAAGAGTTGCTTATGGATAAATTCTGCAGCACCCATATCAAGTCCACGAGTTGGATAGACTGCAACGAGGAATTTGGGGTTTCTAGATATCTCTCGTGCTAAAATTACTTTTTGAATATTTCCCCCAGATAAACTTCCTGCCGCTATATCTATATTGGGGCTTCTGATGTCAAACTGTTCTCTTAAGTCTGTTGCATTCTTCTCTATGACAGATTTCCTTAAGAATGTTTTGTTACTAAATTGATCTGTTTCAATATCTTTAAGGACAAGGTTCTCTTTAATTGAGAATGAGGGGACAATTCCTTCAGTATTTCTCTCTTCAGGGACATATCCCATACCTGCACGTATTACTTCTCTGGGATTAAAATTAGCAATATCTGTTCCATCAAAGATAATCTGGCCACTCTCTACTTTTCTTAATCCATTAATTGCTTCAGCAAGTTCTTTTTGTCCATTGCCTGAAACTCCGGCAAGTCCCACAATTTCTCCTTTACACACATATAAAGAGAAGTCATCGAGGGCTAAGAATCCTCTGTCACTTTTAACATTAAGATTCTTAATTTGTATCATTGGTCCAAGAGTGCAAGCTGGAGCATCATTTTGTGGCAGATTTACTTCATGTCCTGTCATTAAAGCTGCGATATCACTTGAAGAGTGGTCTATTGTATTTCCTTTAAACACTACTTTGCCGTGTCTTAGTATTGCAACTTTAGAAGAGAGGTCTTTTACTTCCTGAAGTTTGTGTGAGATGAATATGATTGATAACTCACTACTCATTTTTTTGAGTAATACAATAAGTTCATCTGTTTCTTGAGGGGTAAGGGCACTTGTTGGTTCATCAAGAATAAGAAACTTTGCACCGAGGCAAAGTGTTTTAACAAGTTCTACACGTTGTTGTTCACCCACAGAGAGTTGCCAAATGAGGGCATCAGGGTCTACAACTAATCCATATTGTGTGGCAACTTCTTCAATCCTTTCTCTCACCATTTTTAAGTTAAGGCGAAGGGGGTTCCAAGCTTCTTTATATCCTAGAGCTATGTTCTCCAATACACTCATATTAGGAACTAGCATATACTGTTGGTGAACCATTCCTATTCCATATGAAAAAGCATCGTTAGGGCTTCTAAAATGAACAATTTCGTCATTGATAAACATGCTTCCTTCATCGGGGTGGTACAAACCCATTAAGATGTTCATGAGGGTTGTTTTTCCTGCCCCATTTTCACCTACAAGGGCAAGTATTTCACCTTTTTTAATCTCTAGGGAGATATCATCACAAGCGAGGACTCCAGGGAACCGCTTGGTAATATGCTCTATTCGTAGATTCTTTATCGTCTTTTTTGTCAATTCCATGAGGCCTCTCTCCAATAGTATTGGGGTTTATAAAAAATCCTGCATGTAACTCATAGCTCGACATGCAGGATTAATGTCTCATTTCAACATGGTAAGTAATCCTTAGTTATACTTAACATCACTCCAAGAAGCAATAGATGGGTGTGCTGCTTGCCCTTTGAAATTATTAAGAGCTTTTGTGACTTCTTTTTCTATGTCACTTGAAATTTTGCTCTTGAGAGCTTCATTATATTCAAACACAAATCCATCATTGTTAAAGTTCATTGGAACATTTTTGCCACCAAGAACTCCTTCCTTTACATAATCTACAATAGTATTAATTACTGCAGCATAGTTGTATGAAGAGGCTGAAAGTACTTTGTATCCTTCTGGAATACCAATTTGTGCAAGGTCTTGTCCTACCCACCAGATATCTTCATTTGGATGGTCTGCAACTGCTCTGAGTGCACCAAGAGCTTGTTGGCTTGATCCTGTTAATACGTCAGCTCCTGAGATGATTTGTGATTCAGCAACTTCTGTTGCCTTCACAAAGTCAGAGAAGCTTCCAGTGTGAGCAACTAATACTTTAGCATTAGGGTTTACTTCTTTTACACCCAATACAAATCCACGATTGTAACGAGCTGCATCTCCACCATCAACTGGACCTACGAGTCCAATAATATTTGTTTTTGTGATTTTACCAGCAATAAGACCATTTAAATACCCGGTTTCTTCACTTTGAGGCATGTAGCTAAATGCATTATCAGCTACGACTTCACTACTTGTTCCAAATGCAAATGAGATTTCAGGGAATTCTTCAGCCATATCAGTGATGAGGTTCTTATATTGAGCCCCGTGACCAATAATGATGTCGTATCCTTGCCCAGCATATTGAAGGACAGCAGAACCTGCATCAACTGGCTTCATCTTTTCTGAGTAGGAGTATTCAAAAGCGCCTGGATTTTGTGATTGTGCAAGTAAAATACCATCATGCATTGCTTGACACCACCCTTTGTCATCAATGGTATTTTCAATAATGAGAGCAATCTTTAATGGACCGGCATCTTTTGCCTCTTCTTTAGCACCCGATGCAAATGTCATCGACATTACGAGAGAGAGCAGTAACACAGCAATAAGAATTTTTTTCATCCTTATATCTCCTTTGGTTCTTTGGTTTGAGAAAGATGAGTTCACATGTATGAACGAGCATCTTACCTTTTCTTTTCCTAGTATAAACAATTGAAGTTAGATGTGTAAAGTTAATCGGTGAATAATTATCGATTAAAGCAATATCTTAGCTTTAACTAAATAATCTATTCTTTTATCTCTATAAAAGTAAAAAAACCTTCTTTAAAATAAGATTATATCCCATAGGAAACAAATTGCAACAAAAAAATTCAATTATTATAGGATACTTCCAGGGGCTAATAGTGAAGCATTTTTTGCTGAATATATAACGGCTTTTTCAACTGCCTCTTTAAGAGACTCCCCTTTATCTAGGTGAAAAGCAATACCAGAAGTGAGAGCATCACCACAGCCAATAGTGTTCACTACTTCAACTTTTTTAATGGGAATTTCACTAAACCCATCATCACTATAGATCCAAATTGGGTACTTACCACGGGTTATGATGATATCGCTATGGAACTTGTGATGAATTTCTTTCATCTTCTGTACAACTTCATCTTTAATTTCACTGTTTTCATCACTCTCATTCACATAGCGATGGGATAGATAGGTTGAGACAAACTCACTTAAGTTTGGTTTGATTACATCTGGAAAATAGGGGAGAGATGAATCTAAATCTGATCCCTTAATATCAAGAATAACTTTCTTGTTCAATTCTTTAGCAATTTTTACGAAATCACTATAGAGCGAATCACTATATCCAGGGCTTCGAGTACCTGAAATAACAAGTACTGAGCACTTTTTAATAATAGATAGATAGAGCTCTCTTATTCTCTCATCACTCTCTGTATCAACTGCTTTCGCCTCTTCTACCAATTCAGTTGTCGTATTTTTCTCTTTATTAATAATTGTAGTGCATGTTCTAATTTCACTTTCAGCTTCGATATAATATAATTCAATCTTATCTTTGTTAATAAGAGAGATCATTTCATCTTTTCTTGCTCCACCTAGGTGAGTAAGATGCATAGCCTTGCCACCGAGCTGGGTGATAATTCTTGCTACATTAATCCCCTTTCCTGAAGCATCTTGGCGATACATTGAACTTCTATTTACTTCATTTTCTTGAAAATGATCAAAAAGAAGGGTTTTTTGAAATGTTGGGTTTAGACATACTACTAAGATGGGGTCATTCATCAATGTTCTTCCTTAAAATTTATCGTAATAGAATCGAGAGTTATTTCTAGTTTTCTCATGATGATACCAGCTTGTCTGAGCATTCTTTTTGATGCAATGACAATGTCAGTCTCTTTATATTTATCACTTAAATAGACAATCTCTTTAATACCTGATTGGATAATTGCTTTTGCACATTCATTGCAAGGAAAGAGTGCTACATATATAGAGCATCCTTTTAAATCTCTTGAGATACTATTCAAAATTGCATTTAACTCAGCATGACACACATATGGGTATTTAGTATCTAAAAATGCTCCCTCTCGTTCCCAAGGTAATTCATCATCATCACACCCCATAGGAAAGCCATTATAGCCAACACCAACAATTTTTTTATCATCATTGACAATACATGCTCCAACTTGAGTACTCGGATCTTTACTTCTTTGTGCAGATAAGAGGGCTATTCCCATAAAATACTCGTCCCAACTTATATAGTTTTCTCTTTTCATGTCGATTCCTTATGAGTGTTAAAAAAGGTGAGGATTTCTTTGAGTAGTGACTCTTGTATCGATGTGTGCATAAGAAGCACATGACGATTATGAGTTGCCTTCATTTGCGTTGTAAGATTTTTTGCATTCTTTGATCTAATGTGGCTTAGGATATATGGGAGATTTTTGTATGAGACTGTTTTATCCCCTTTATCATGTACCACTAGAATTGGGAGAGTTATTTTAAAGAGATTATTGCGAATATGCTTTAGAGCATAGAGGAAAGAGAGGCCCACTCGCACAAACATTCCATTATAGCCAATCCATAACTCATCTCCATCATTTTTCTCTTTGTTTCCTGTATGAATTGATGTTTTGATAGTAGATACAAAGAGGGCAACAGTTCTTGCTATATAATAGGAGAAACTTTTCACGACACCGAGTCGAATATTATTTAAAAAAACAGGTGCTGCTATCGTACATACCGCATCGGGTGAGTATTCGGTGCCGCTAAACTCTTCACTCAAGTTTAGTGTCATCGCTCCCCCCATACTTGTTCCTATAATATAAAGGTGTTTGAATTTACTTCTTTTATTAAGGTAAAACTCCTTCATATATTCATACCACTGATAATAAGATGTTTCTGCTAAATCTTCGGGTTTTGTTCCAAAACCTGGCAAAAGGGGGACAAAGACATCATAGCCTTGTTTGTAAGCTTCATTCGCTGCATAGCTATATGCATAGGGGGTACTAGGAAGACCATGAATCATGATAATAGCTTTATCACTTTTTTCATCATGTTCTAATGTAATAGGAAGACAACGGGGATCAAACACATTATCTAAAATGGGGTAGATAGGGCTAGTGTGTTTCTCCTTGTAGCCAATGAGGGAAATGTTCCACACCATACACAGAATAAATACGATTATTATTATGAATATTACCATATACAGTAGCATAGACGATAAAGGTGGGTGGGACAAGATTATTATTAATTCTTTACTCCAATTATGTAATTCATGAAAGATTCTTACCATAGGAGTTTTTTCTCTTAATGTATAAAAAAACGGCTCCCATTATTGAGAGCCGTCAATGTGAGATAGATATACCCTGTTT
>CAYVRR010000002.1:0-59326 GCA_964453215.1 uncultured Spirochaetaceae bacterium
ATTTATGGGGAGGTTCCCGAGCGGTCAAAGGGGGCAGACTGTAAATCTGTTGGCTCAGCCTTCGAAGGTTCGAATCCTTCTCTCCCCACTTAAATGGGTCTTCTCAAAAGGAAGACCCATTGTCGTTTCTCGATAAGGATACAGTGATGGATTGTTTTTATATGGATGGTCTCACATTCTCTTGTCAGCCTGAATGTAGATATTGTTGTGCGGTAGAACCAGGGTATGTGTTTTTAAGCCAATATGACCTCGATAAACTCACATCTTTTACAAAAACGACACTTCAAGAATTCTTCTCTCTCTATTGTGTGAGAGTGCCAATGGGGGATTACTCCTACATCTCTTTAAAAGAGAGACCCAATCATGATTGCATCTTTCTCGGTGAAAGGGGGTGTAGTGTCTACACTCACAGACCTGTGCAATGTTCTACATATCCATTTTGGTCAACTATTGTTGAGAGTAAACAAAATTGGGAAGATGAAAAAAAGTGGTGTCCAGGAATTGGAAAAGGAGAAACTCATACTAAAAGAGAAATTGAGAGAGAAATTAGCAATAGAGTCAATAATCCAGCAGCAATCTATGAAGAAATTTTCCCACATATTGAAAAATAGTGATGTAGAATTGGTTATCATGAGATAATGAGAGTATATGGCTAAAATATCACAAAATGTCATTGAAGACATCAAATCAAAAATCTCTCTAGTTGAACTTGTTTCCAGATACCTCTCCCTTACAAAAAAAGGGGATAGATATTGGGGATTGTGTCCATTCCATGATGAAAAGACTCCAAGCTTTTCAGTAATCCCCGACAAAGGATTTTATCACTGCTTTGGATGTGGTAAAAGTGGCTCTCTGTTCGATTTCTTTATGGAAATGGAGCATCTTAATTTCCCAGAATCTGTTCGTATCCTCGGTGAATCAGTTGGTATTCAAATAGCACAAGAAAATGAGAGCGAGAAACGGATTAGAAGTGAAAAAGAGACTCTCATTGATCTATATAATAAACTCGCAATGAGTTTTCACTTTATCCTTACCCATTCAAATCACTCTGATTCAGCTCAAACGTACCTCGCTAAGAGAAAAATATCTGATTCAACAATGAAAAAGTTTACCCTAGGGTATGCCCCTAGTGACCCATCATGGCTCTATTCATTTTTACATGAAAGAAAATATAGTGATGATGTGTTAAAAAAATCTGGATTGTTCTCAAAACATGGTGATTTTTACCCCCTTTTTAGAGATCGTCTCATGTTCCCAATCCGTGATTGGAGGGGAGATGTTGTTGCCTTTGGGGGAAGAGACTTAAGTAATACGAGCAAAGCTAAATATATTAATACACCAGAGACAATACTCTATAGAAAAAGAGAGATTGTCTATGGATTACATGAAGCGCTTGTTGATATAAAAAAAGAGGCTTCTGCAATTCTTTGTGAAGGTTATTTTGATGTTATGGCAATGCATCAATCAAATGTTTGTCACGCTGTAGCTCCCTTAGGGACAGCATTTACATCTGATCAAGCAAAACTGATAAGAAGGTATGCCCCATCTATTACAACCTGTTTTGACATAGATCATGCAGGTAGAGAAGCTACAAAGAAAGCCCTTGTAGTGTGTGAGCAACTTGGAATACGAAATAGAGTAATCACCCTTGAACAAGCAAATGATCCATGTGAACTTCTTGAAACAAAAGGAGAAGAGGAGCTTTTTAAGGCGTGTAGTAATACAAAAACAGGTTTTGATTATCTTGTACAATCTTCCTTTTCGTTGTATGATAAGAATAAGGCTACAGGGAAGTTGCAAATATTTAATGAACTCGTACCATATTTAGATGCTGTTGAATCTCAAATTGTTCAGCAAAGTTATTTGCGTGAACTCTCTAGTCATCTTCAAATAGATGAATCAACTTTGGTTCATGATTTAAAGAAAGTAAGATTAGGTAAGCCAACTTATGAAAGAAAGGCTCCTAGCGCATCACAGAATAAGAGCTCACAGTCACACAAGAGTGCTCATTATTCACAAGACCTATATGCATTATTGGTATTGATGAATAATCGATCTCTTTTTTATGCTGTGAGAAACAGATTGAAAATATCTGAACTTATAGATAGCGAAGCTATCACTCTGTATACGGTATTGGAGGATGCATTAAGAGAGGGGATTATAGAGAGTGATGAACTTATATTGCAGATGATAGATGATGAAAATTTAAGAAATAAAGTTTCTTTAAGTTTTCAGTCACAAGAGTTTGCAATACATCCACAAAAGGTTATAGATGAGTTGCTTAAAAGGATTTCTATTCGTACATTAGAGAAGGCACAGAAAAATTTGGAGAGACTTATATCAGTTGCTTCAAAGGATGGAACAGTAGCGCTAGATATATCTGATCTTTTGTATGAGAAAAAAGCAATAGATGAGAAAATAGCTCAACTGCGACTAGCTTATCATCATTAAATGGTAAGGTAGATAAGTGAATTAAGCATAAAATATGTATGCTTTGGTGGGAATGTTTGCACTTTTTGATGCAAAAGAGTAGTAGAAACACGATATGGAGAAAGAATTTTTGAAAAATATCAAAGAAAAACCTGAAATTAAAGATGATGAAACTTTAACCGAAGACTCCCAAATCATCACTAATCAAGAAGATTTGTTGGTAGAAGATTTAGCTGAAGAAGAAGAAGACCTCCTTGATGATGATATTGAAGATATTGATGAAATAGATGATCCAGAAATAGATGAATTAGATGACCCTGCAGTAATCATAGATGAAGATGACGAAGATGATGATGACGATGACGATGATGAAGATGATGATGACGATGCAGTTGATAAATCCTATGCGAAAAGAGATCTCCATGTAAGTTATGATGATGATAGTACTAGCTATGATCGAAGATCTTCTATCATGAGTATTCAAGAAGATAGTGATTCAGATAGCCACCGAGATAGATCGTATAAAAGGGCAGGAATACTTGGAAGTGATAAAAGTGATAGCTCTGTAGATGATCCTATTAGACTCTATTTAAGAGAAATAGGGAGGGAGCATCTTCTCAACGCAGAACAAGAAGTTGAACTAAGTATGAGAATGGAAGAGGGTGCTAAGATAATTAAAGATGTTATCTTAAAATCTGGTGTTCTCATCTCGTCATTTGCAACAATAGCTGATGTCGCATTTGCTCGATTTGAAGATGAAGATCTTGAATTTTCTCAAAAAGAATTAAAAGAGAAAATGAATGACCAAAAAAGATATCTTCAATATTATAAAGAAATTCTAAAAGATGTCTTAAATCCATTAAGAAACTACATTGAGATGAAAAAAAGAGCTATTGCGAGTGGAATTGAATTAAGTAGTGATGAAGCTATTACCAAAAAACATGCAACACTCTTAAAAAAACTCTCAAAAATTGAACTTCAGCCCGAAGAGATAACAGCCTTTAGTACTCAATATCTTGAAGCTGAAAACAATATTATTAATTTACAAAATAAAAAAAATACTATAGAGATACGACTTGGGATAAATAGTGTCAAAGAGCTAAGATCTTTAGGTCGAAGCCTTGCAGTTCCTTCCCAAAGACAAATATTAGAAAAAAGATTGAATATGCCTAGTGAAGCAATAAAAGATCTCATTAGAGATATTCAATTAACAGAAAAAGCTCTAAAAAATATAGAGTATGAATTTGAAGAATCTTGTGCAGATATTATCTCTAACGCGAAAGAGATCATGAGAGGAAGAGAGATGATGAAAAGTGCGAAAGATCGCCTTATTCAAGCAAACCTTCGACTCGTGGTAAGTATTGCTAAGAAATATACAAACAGAGGGTTACACTTCTTTGACCTTGTACAAGAGGGGAATATTGGACTTATTAAAGCTGTTGAGAAATTTGAGTACCGAAAAGGGTATAAATTCTCAACATATGCAACATGGTGGATTAGACAAGCTATTACAAGAAGTATAAGTGATCAAGCTAGAACTATTAGAGTCCCTGTGCATATGATTGAACAGATTAATAAAGTAGTTCGAGAATCAAGAATGCTCATGCAAACATATGGTAGGGAACCTACTGATGAAGAAATTGCAGAAAAACTTGGGTGGACTGCTGCTAAAATAAAATCTGTAAAGAACGTTGCAAGAGAGCCCATCAGCCTTGAAACTCCTGTTGGAGAAGAGGAAGATTCACTTCTTAGTGACTTCATTGAAGATAAAGATGTAGAAAACCCAGCAACCCAAACAGCATTTACCCTTCTTCAAGAACAACTCGAAGATGTACTAAAAACACTCCCACCTCGAGAACAAGAAGTTTTAAAGATGAGATTTGGATTAGAGGATGGATACTCCTTGACACTCGAAGAGGTTGGACTCTATTTTGAAGTAACAAGAGAAAGAATTAGACAAATAGAAGCGAAAGCATTGAGACGCCTAAGACATCCAAAAAGAAGTCGACGGCTTAAAGATTTTTTATAAAAGAGCAGGAGTAAGATATGCAAGATGTGTTTGACAAGTTACGAGAACTTCAAAGCGTGCTCGCACAGAAGTTCAGTGTACTTGATGAGATTGTAGAAATCCCTAAAGCCCTCAAAACAAAAGAGGAGTTATTGAATCGTGGTAAAAAACTTTACCTTGAAAAAAATGAACGAATTCAAAAAACCACTGAAGAACTTAAGCGTCTTCGAATTGCTCTCGATGAGGCTGAGGTTGCAAGAGAGAATTATGAGAAGCAAATGGAGCTCATTTCTACTCAAAGAGAGTATGAAGCATTAGAGAAAGAGATTAAAGACGCTTCTTTAAAAGAACAATCTTTGAGAAAAAGTATGCTTGCTAAAGAGAAATACCTTGGTGAACTTAGTGAACAAATTGAAGAACACGAGCAATTGATGGAAATTCAAGAAGAAGAAGTTCAAAGTGAAACAAAGAAAAAAGACTCCTTACTTGCAGCAAAGAATAAAGAAGTAGAAGAACTCGTTCAAAAAGAGCTTGCCCTTACTCCAGGTATTGATGAATCTATTTTATTTAAATTTGAGCGAATTATTAAAAATAAAGCTGGTATTGGAATTGTCCCTATCCATGGCCTTGTGTGCCAAGGATGCCACATGACACTCCCTGTTCAGTTTGTAAATGATGTGAGAAAAGGGGAAGATTTTAAATTCTGTCCCTACTGCTCACGTGTCTTGTTTTGGGAAGAGGCCGATGTTGAAGATCTTGCAACTTCTGCAGCACAAGATTCTGAAATTGAAGAAGCTGGATTATCTGATTTCGTAGATCATGATGAATTTAGTGATATTCTATAAATAGTATATTATTTGGTGAACCATGCAGTCGCTAGGGTTTCAATTGAGACCCTAGAGGAAAGTCCGGGCTCCATAGGACATGATGCCGGGTAACACCCGGGAGCTGTAAAGCTATAGAGAGTGCCACAGAAAATATACCGCCTCCCTGTGGGAGGTAAGGGTGAAATGGTGGGGTAAGAGCTCACCGCAATTTTGGTAACAAAATTGGCATGGTAAACCTCGTCAGGAGCAAGATCAAGCAGCAAGAGGGTAGTCCGCCCATATCTTGCGGGTAGGTCGCTTGAGCATATTGGTAACAATATGCCTAGATAGATGACTGCATAAAACAGAACCCGGCTTATGGTTCACCAATTTTTTTTATCTTTGTGGAGTACTAATTGAATACAGTTAACATAACAAAGCTCTTTGGTTCAAAGTTATTACAGATACAAAATCCTGTTCGTTACACCGGTGGAGAGTTTATCTATGGGAAAAAACAACTCATAAAAGATGACTCCTTTACAGTAGGATTATGTTTTCCAGATTTGTATGAAATTGGAACAAGTAATAATGCAATGAGAATCCTTTATGACATTATTGTTCGTGAAGAAGATGAACTTATCTGTGATAGAGTATTTTCTGTTGCCCCCGATTTTGAAGAATTCCTTAAAAAGCATAATACACCCCTTTACACACTAACTCACGGAATACCTGTTGGTCACGTCGATGTCCTCGCTTTCTCTGTTGGTTATGAGCTAAGTGCAACTAATATGTTACAAGTATTAGATCTTGGGAATATCCCATTTGAAGCAGCAAAACGAACAGATAGTGACCCCATTGTGATTATTGGAGGACCTGCTGTTACCAACCCCCTCCCATTTTCCCACTTTATTGATTTCATCTATATAGGGGAGGCAGAAAGTGGCCTCGTAGAGATTCTCAAAACTATTAAACATATGAAAATAGAGGGAGCGAGTAGAGTTGAAATTATTGAGAAATTGAAAACATTTCACATGCTCTATCATAAAGGGAAAAAAATAACTACTCGAGCTATTGATGATGATTTTAGTGAGAAAGATGATACTACAACCCATAACTTTGTTATGCCCCATTTTAAAGTTACACAAGACCATGGTGTAGTTGAAATTATGAGAGGCTGTCCTAATGGGTGCCGTTTTTGTCATGCTGGGCAATTTTATAAACCATATCGACAAAAATCTATTGAACACGTCTATACAGAGATCAAACAACAAGTAAAAGAGTTTGGCTATAGAGAAATCACATTATCATCACTCTCATCTGGAGACCACCCACAACTATTTGAGATGATAGAGCTCCTTAATAAAGACTTTTCCCCCTATAAAGTTTCATTTAGTCTTCCTTCATTAAAGGTAAGTTCATTCTCTCTCTCAATCCTTGAATCTCTTCAAGAAGTGAGAAAAAGTGGGCTCACCTTTGCAATTGAAACTCCTTTAACTCATTGGCAAAAGACGATGAATAAAGAGGTTCCACTAGAAGATGTCATTGCAATTATTCAAGAAGCGAAGAAAAGAGGGTGGAAATTAGCTAAATTTTACTTTATGGTTGGCCTCCCTTTTGTTGAAATTGAAGAAGAGCAAGAGGCCATAGTCTCATTTCTTAAAGCAATAAAAGATGCAACAAAGATTAATATGAATATCAATATTGGTACCTTTATTCCAAAACCTCACACCCCATTTCAATTCTCATCGATGATGAGGATGGAGGTGAGTAAAGAGCATCTTCATCATATAAAAAGGGCAATTATGAATGAAATTAAAGGGGCTAAGATATCGTATCATGACCCAGAAATTTCATTTTTAGAGGGAATTATAAGTCGTGGGGATGAGTCAGTGAGCGCCCTTATAGAAAATGCATATCATAAGGGGGCTCGCCTTGATGCATGGCATGAATATTTTAATCCACAACTGTGGCTAGAATCGATTGAAGAGACCAATATCGATGTTGAATCAATCTTATACCACGATTATGAAGTAGATGAAGCTCTTCCTTGGGATATGATCTCTTTGGGTGTTTCTAAAAGATACTTACAAAAAGAGTATCAAAAAGCTAAAGAATCTCTCCTCACCAGAATATGTCAACCTGTGTGTGACCTTCCATGTGGAGTCTGTTCAGCACTACACCAAGTTGATGATGTATTAGATGAAGAGATACACATTCGTCCAGAAATAGAGATAGAAAAAATAGATACTACCCTTAAAAAGGTTCCAGCAATCTTTATCTATGAAAAACATGATAAAGCAGTCTATCTCTCTCACATAAATGTGATGAGAATATTTGAACAAACATTCCAAAGGGCAGGAATTCAAGTGGCCTTTACTGAAGGATACAATCCTAAACCTAAAATGGAATTTGTTAACCCTTTAGCAACGGGAGTAAGTGGTTCAAATGAGGTAATGGCTGTAGATATCTTTGGAGGCCTTGATTTAGATGAGAATAAGACCCTTCAAGCATTACAAAGACATTCTCCTGTTGGCTTTACCTTTAAGAGCATGCAAGTTATCGACACTGATAGGAGAGTAACCCTCTCTAAGCATCTAGGGGGAAGCATCTACACAATTACAGAAGTAGATGATGATGAGATGAGAAGTGCATTAGACAACCTTTCTAAAACGTGTTCAAAGAGTATCAATGTTGCAAAGGTGAGCGTTAAGGATAATCCTATCTATACTGTTATTATTCATGGTGAAAAGAACCCCCTTAAACTTATGTTTAAAGGAGAGAGAGATAAGTTTGACCTCTTATCTCATATGAAGATGCACCGAGAGACTCTATTTATTGGTCCATATCAAGAGAATGTATTAGATTATTCTTCTTTTGCCTCACTTTGGAATGCATAATTGAGTATAGAACTTACTGTAAGGAAATTATGCTTTATGCATCTTTTTCCTAATGGTGCCAATTATAATGGGTGCAAAGAGGCCTCTAATGCGCAAGGTGGAATAGATGAACGAAAGATAAGAAGAATATGAATGACTCGTATAAGAGGCTACACGGTGAAGCTATGTAATACTTACAATGATGATAAGCGTGTTATATACATTAATTTTCGTATATCATAATAATAAACAGATGAATAGATAAAAAAGATAAGAGAGTTAGGTAGTTTTAAATCAGATTATTCCTTCTCTTTAATAGCTTCCCAAATCTTATTGAGCGATTCACTTTGGTCAAATGAGAGTTCTATATTATCTAGATGAGCTTGTTTAGCTAAAGCATTGAAGCGATTGGTAACTTTGTGGTTGCACTTTCTTAAAGCCATGGAAGGACTTATCTTTGCATAACGAGCTAAATTTATAACAGAAAATAGTAAGTCTCCAATTTCTTCTTCAAGGTGCTCTTTATCTGTTTTCATATCAACTACAGCTTCTTTTACTTCATCAAATTCTTCTTGAATCTTTTCAATCACTCCAGTGATATCAGGCCAATCAAATCCTACTTTTTTCATTGCTTTTTGCATTTCAAGGGCATGTTCTAATTCAGGAAGTCTTTTAGGAATATTTTCAAATATGTTAGCTTGGTTTGTAGTTTTGCCTTCTATTTCAACTTTTACTTTATTCCACACATCTAACACGTCATCGGTTGTAGTAACGTGTTCATCTTTAAACACATGAGGATGACGCCTAATAAGTTTTTCACATACATCGAAAATTGCATCTGTTGGAGAAAAATCTGTATATTCTTCATGTATTCTTAGAATCATGAGGACGTTTAGTAAAACATCTCCAATCTCTTCTTGAGCTCCTTGTAGATCTTTATCTATAAGAGCATCAATATATTCATATGTTTCATCAAGTAGTGCAGTTGAAATTGTTGATGGTGTTTGCTCTCTATCCCACGGGCATCCTTGCTCACTACGTAAGATAGTAATTATCTCATAGAGAGTTTTTACTGCAGTTTCAAAATCTAATGCTTTTTCTACCTTATAATTTATCATCTATTATTATTCCTTTACTCTAGTTTACAGAATATACATTATATACAATATAATGTTTCTCATTATAGAAGTTGTATAGCCCCTATGTATTGTAAATTTGACCACACAATATTATTAAAATCACCCTCTCCTCCAAACAGTGATGCCCAGATGTGTATATAGAGAGTGTTATCAATTCCATCTATGATTGCTTCAAATGTTTCTTTATCTTGATTCGTTAAACTTTCTTTAAATACTTGTGTAGTTGAGGTGTTCCCTAAGAACCTTTGTTTCTTATAATCACCTAGAAAATAATCAGATTCATTTGGTGTAGTAAGCTTTAAAGATGTGAAAGCTTTTGATGTATCAAAGGCTAAGGAAAAAGTTGCTTCTCTATTTTCTATAGGAAAATTTGATAAAGGGATAGGAAAATCCATGGTAGATGTAGCCTCAAAATCAAAATTCTCATCGTCTTGAGTATCTGTTGTTCGAATTGAGAAAGTTCCTAAAAGCATCGCATCAATATCTTGTGAAGTGTCATAATTATCAAAACGGCTAATTTGGGTTTTAAGAGATGTATCTGGCTTTTTATAGAAATACAGGGCCGCCGCATTTGTTGAAGTTGGAGAAAACACTACTCCCCTATACCCATTTTTATATATTGAGTTAAATGTACTTTTTACACTACTTAATTGAATCTCTGAACCTAATACTTGATTTCCTGCCTCTGTATTAGATGTTGAATAGGCATAAAATAGTTTTACACTGGGTGTGGTTTTCTTATCGACTAATTCATTAAAAACAGTATCAGTAATTTTTACTCTAATTTCGTATGTATTAGGACTAGATTCTGTTGTAGAGAAAGATACTTCATTATCTGGTACGAACAAATACGTTGGAAGTCCACACGAATTAAGTAACAAAAAAGACGCTATAGTGAGTAACAATAAGAATGTTCTCTTTCTATACCGTCTTTTCATTTGTTTACTCCACCTAATTATGATGTAAAGATACACCAAGTAAGTGTGTTATAGCAATACAAGCTTAGATGAAGCTAGTTTTCCATATTCACTGTTAGGATATTCATCTTTGAGTTGTTGGAATACAGCTTTTGCTAGTTCTATATCATTATTCGTTTCATGTAAGCGAGCTACATTAAATAGAGCTTTTGCAGATTGTGCAGCATCTCCATTAGATAAGTCATATACTCTTTGGTAGTACTCTAATGCACCTGTTGTATCATTAAGATGTTCACTAGTAACTGCTACATTAAAGAGTGAAAGAGGTGCTAAATATGTCTCTTTCCCTTTTTCTGAGGCAGAGAGGAATTCACTTTTCGCTGTTTCAAAATCACCCTCTTTAAACGCTATCATTCCTAAAAGGTAGCTTCCTTTTACACTCGGATAAGATGTGTTTTTCATAGTAGCAAACTTTTGTAAATCAGTTTTAAGTGTGTTAGAGAGTTCAATAGCTTCAGCTGAAGTCACATCTTCTAAAGCTGCCCATGTAGTGTATTGTTCTGTGATTTCATCAATACGAGCCATATGAGTTTCTGCGTTCTTATTAGAAACACTGATTCCAATCCATAACCCCACAAAGATAGCAATTAATGCTATCCCTGTGATAATAAGAATAATCTTATTTTTATGTATAAAACTACTTAGAGTATGTTCGACTCTATATTGTAAAGATACTTCTTTATTTTCCGCCATAATGGTTTCCTCCGTTATTCAGAATCTTTTTCTTCTCTAGAACGCATGAGGTCCCCAAATGTGAAAGTGTCGCTATCGTCACTATCGTGGATATATTTAGAAATTTCAGATTGTTGAGCTTTCTTAATCTTTTCTTTAATAGAGAGACTTAATTTTTGAGTTGATGGGTTAATTTCAACAATAGCTGCTGAAATAGGATCACCTACTTTGAATTTCTTAAGTACTGCATCATTAAACTCTTCATCTGGTCCAATAAGGTTATATTTACTGATTAATCCTTCTATGTCACCAAGAACTCTGACAAATACTCCAAAGTCAGTCACATTTGTAACTTCACCACTAATGATAGATCCTTTTGGATAGTCTTGTCGTAAGGTCATCCAAGGATTACCTTCTAATTGTTTTACCCCAAGTCTGATATGTCGTGTTTGTGAATCAACTTTTGTGACCACAACGTCGATAATATCACCCTCTTTGCAGAACTCACTCATATTACGAGTTTTCTTTGTCCATGAAATGTCATCGATATGGAGAAATCCATCAATACCATCTTCAAGGTTTATGAAAGCTCCTGAGTTAGTAATTTTTACAACAGGTTTTGTTAGTGTCATTCCTTGTGGGTAACGAACACTAATCGTATCCCAAGGGTTTTCTTCAAGCTGTTTGAGTCCTAATGAGACTCTCTTTTTATCAAGGTCATAGCCAAGAATTTTAGCTTCTACCACATCCCCAATACTTAAGAGTTCTTTAGGATTATTTATTCTCTTTGTCCAAGATAATTCTGAAATGTGTGCAAGGCCTTCAATACCTGGCTCAATTTCAATAAATACACCAAATGTAGTTAATTTAGTAACTGGTGCTTTAACAACATCATTTACCGCATAACGCTCTTCAAATGTATTCCATGGGTCTGCAGACATATGTTTAAGTGAAAGGTTAATCTTTTGAGATTCAGGATCGATGTTAATAAGTCGTAAGTGAATCACCTGCCCTTTTGATACAAAATCTTTAGGTTTTGTTACATGTCCCCAACTCATATCGTTGATATGAAGGAGTCCATCAAATCCACCTAAGTCGATAAATGCACCAAAGCTCGTGAAACTTTTTACAGTTCCTTCAACTACATCGCCAATTTTTACCTCTGAGAAGAACTTTTCTTTGTTTTCTTTAATTTTCTTTTCAAGATATTCTCTGCGTGAAACAACTGATTTTAGCTTCATTCCTGTATGGAATTTATCGATGATAAAATAATCAGCAATTCCAATCATTGTTTCTGGGTCCTCTACTCTCACCACATCAGCTTTACTAAGTGGGCAGAACCCTAAGAACTCATTACCAAGGTCGACTTCAAATCCACCCTTAATAACTTTAACAAATTTACCCATAACCGGAGTTCGGCTATCGGCTGCAACCTTAAGAACTTCCGTTCGTTCCTTGATGTCAGCGCGCTTTTTAGAAATGACGATTTGACCGCCTTTTCCTTCCTTGTTGACTATCATAACCTTGACTTCGTCGCCGACGGCGGGAACAGTGGAAAATTCATCAATGGCTACTCTGCCCTCTGATTTATATCCCACATCCACAAACACATACTCGTTATTGACCTGAACTACAGTACCGGTAACAAGCTGACCGTCTTCAATTTCATCAAGAGATTTAAGGTAATGTTCCTGCAACATTGTTTGCATATCTGCCTTGCGCTGCATTTCGCTTTGTGTTTCCACCACTTCCTTTACGTCTTCCACTTTACTCTCCTGATCCTTATTTATTCCCCCTAAGCGGGTGAATATAGCATGTAACACTTTTACATAAACTTCTTCTATGGTCAAGTATGAACAGTCGATATATAGAGCATCTGGCATAATCTTCAGTGCTCCAACAGGTTTATTCCTATCGATTTCATCTCTTTCTTTTATTAATTCTTCTATTTGTTCTAATGTAGCTGTGGTTTCTTGTTGCTTAAATCTCCTTGCTGCTCTCTCTTTAACAGAGGCATCAAGATAGAATTTATATGGGGTGTCACGAAATACAACACTCGTCATATCTCTCCCTTCAGCTACTAAGGAGGTGCCACTTTGGCTTATCTTTCTCAGGTGTTCATTGACAACTATTCTTAGTTCAACTATCGCACTATGTGTGGCTACCCACTTATCAACACTGTCGGTATGAAGGTATTGTTCAACACAATCATCTCCTATATAGAGTTTTTCATCTTTAATGATGAGGGGAAGTTGCTTTGCAATTTCTATTATTGTACTTTTGTTTTCTGGGTCTACTCCCCTTTGTAATATTGTGTAGGTAATTGCTCTATAAAAATTACCTGAATTTAGAAAATAGTATCCCAAACGGTCACTAACCAACTTTGCAATAGTGCTTTTCCCTACTCCCGCAGGGCCATCAATTGCAATAACTACACCCTTCATCTCTTTTAATCTATCAATATTCATCTCTTTTTACCCTCTTGTAAAAGGGTATTCATCTCATGTTTAGAAACTGATCGAAATTGCCCCTCTTTTAAATTCCCTAATGTGATTGAACCAATTCTTAATCTCACAAGTTGTGTAATGTCATATCCTAAGTAGGTAAATATCTTACGTAATTCCCTATTTCTCCCTTCAGTGAGGGTGATGTGAGCCCATTTTTTTGTTTTAATGGTAAAGCTTTTTATCGTATAGGGTCTTTGACTATCAATAAAGAGACCTTTTGTTGCTTCTATAAGATCCTCTTTACGAATTGGCTCTGTTGTTTGAATAGCATACTCTTTCTCTATCTCATTTGAGGGGTGAGTAATTTTTTGTGCAATCTCACCATCATTAGTAAAAAGAATGAGTCCACTTGAGTCTTTATCGAGTCGACCAACATGGAAAAGGAGATTTTTATCCTCTACTGTAATAAGGTCTCTCGCATAACTGGTCTCATTAGGGTCATAGTTTGTACACACATACCCTCTTGGTTTGTGAAGGGCATAATAGAGTGTTTTTAGAGATGGTTCAGCAAGGACATCGTCTACCATGACAACATCATCTTCATGTACCTTCACACCCATTTCCTTCACTTTTTGTAAGTTAATACTCACTCTGCCATCTACTATTAATCGCTCACAAGAGCGTCTAGAACCAAATCCACTTTTTGCTAAATAGCTTTGTAGGCGTATAGGATACTCAATACTCATATAAGTAATCCCTCCTCATTTGTTAAAAATCGTTGCTGATCCACTTCTGAAAGTTTTGGTAATGCAGAAATACTTGGCAAGTTAAATTCAATGAGAAACTTTTTACTCGTTCCATATAACATGGGTCTTCCTGGAACATCTTTTTTGCCAAGTGATTTAATATAATCTCTTTCAAGAAGAAGTCTCATGATAGAATCTGATGAAACACCCCTAATATTCTCTACATCTCGTCGTGTAACTGGTTGAGCATAAGCGATGATGGAGAGTGTTTCAAGTGCTGCTTTAGATAATCTTTTATCAACCTTTCTTCCATATGCCCCTCGTAAAGTATCATGTAGGGTATCACATGGGACTATTGAGTATAAACCATGGTTTTCTACAATTTTTAGGCCATGGCCATGATCACTATATACTTCTTGGATTTCTTCTATTGCGTGAAGTACCATTTGTTCACTAGATGAGGTAAGTTTTATAAGTTTTGCCATAGATAGAGGTTCATTTTCTAAGAAAAAGAGTACTTCAATTAATTTAGCAAGGTCTGTTAACATCTCATTACTCATCTTCATCCCCATTTAAATCGATGACTATATCATCATCATCTTCTTCAAATTCCTCTTCTTCTAGGCCATCTATATGATCTAGTACTGTATCAAATACTTCCTCTGTGTAGAGTGACTCTTCAATGTATTCATCTTCTTGCCCATAGTGGGGAGATTTTCTTATGACAATATCTCCAAATAATGTGTGTTGCTCAATAATTATAATATTATATTTGACTGCTTCTAAAATAGCTAAAAAGGCACAAATGATATCAATTACAGCATCTTGATTCACCACTATATCGATGAAAGAGATAGTATCACTCTCTTCAAAAAGTTCATGCATGAGGGTAAGTTTTTGTTTTACGGTTACCTCTTCATAGACATTGAATACTTGATCTTTAGAAATTGTTTGTAAGAGAGAAGAGAATGTTTTAAGTAAATCCCATACACTGATTTCATTCCACAGCTCTTCATCTCGAAATGGGAGCATAAACTGATTCTTTTTTCTCATAATAAAAAGTTGATCATTATTATTTTGCTCCCCTAAAAGAGTACTATATTTCTTATATTTTTGGTATTCAAGGAGTTGTTCCACTAAGTCTTGTTTATCTTGTTCCCACTCACTATCATCAACAAATTCTCTTGGAAGAAGGGTGTTACTCTTAATATATAATAGGTGGGCTGCCATGTGATAAAAGTCGGTGAGATCATCAAGGTCTACTTTTTGTGCCATCTCAAGGTAGTGTAAAAATTGGTCAGTTATCTCTGCTATGGGTATAGCATAAATACTCACTTGAGCTTTTTGTATAAGGTGAAGCAGTAAGTCGAGGGGACCTTCGAATTGTTGTACTGAATAGGTAAGATGAGATGTACTTGTCGAATATTCTCCATCTCTATCAATTTCATCCGTCATATATACTCACACTATACTCTAAATACAAGAACAGGGTAAAGAGACTCTTTACCCTGCTTCTCTACTCTTATCTATAAAAGGTCTTATTTCTTCTCTTCTTTTTTCTCTTTTTCTACTTTCACATCAGACGGGAACATGATTGCCCTCAGTTGCTTCTCTAAATCTTTAGTAATATCTTCATTACTCTTTAAGAAGGTAATGGCATTATCTCTCCCCTGCCCTATTTTATCAGTTTTGTAGGAGTACCAAGATCCACTTTTGTTAACAAGGTCATACTTCAATGATCCATCTAAAATTGAGCCATAATAACTTAATCCCTCTCCAAAGAGCATATCAAGTTCAACTCGTTTGAATGGGGGTGCAACTTTATTTTTCACAATCTTAATTCTTACCCTATTGCCAACAATATCATCAGCACTTTTAGAAATAGCTTCAATCTTTCTCACCTCTATCCTAATTGATGAGTAAAATTTAAGGGCATTTCCACCAGTAGTTGTTTCTGGGTTTCCAAACATGACCCCTATTTTCATCCTTATTTGGTTGATGAAAATAATTGTTGTATTACTTTTGGCAAGAATTCCTGTAAGTTTTCTCAATGCTTGGCTCATGAGCCTTGCTTGAAGTCCCATATGGGAATCCCCCATATCTCCATCTATTTCTGCTTGAGGAGTAAGGGCTGCAACAGAGTCAACAACTATGATATCTACAGCTCCTGATCTTACGAGGCTTTCTGTGATCTCTAAGGCTTGCTCTCCATTATCTGGTTGACTTATCCACAGCTCATCGGTGTTTACTCCAAGCTTTCTGGCATAGGAAGGGTCAAGGGCATGCTCAGCATCAATAAATGCAGCAATCCCTCCTGCTTTTTGACCTTCAGCTATAGCATGAAGTGCAAGAGTTGTTTTTCCAGAAGATTCAGGGCCATAAATTTCAATAATTCTCCCTTTAGGATATCCTCCAACTCCGAGAGCTTCATCAAGTAAAATAGAACCTGAGGAGATAGTTTGTATCGAGGTATCTATTGGGTTATCAGAGAGTTTCATTAAAGCACCCTTACCAAATTGTTTATCAATTTGACTTCTAGCACTCTCTAAGGCTACTAACCTATCTTTATTATCTGCTGATTTGAGTGCCCGATTAACAGGACTTTGGGTTATACTACTTTTAGCCATATCTATGTTTGCTCCTCATGTACTCTTATTCTTCACTAGTTGATACGTATTGGTTCTCTATTTTACTTCATGTACATCGCGTGAATCTAATATTATTGTAACAGGTCCATCGTTTGTATATCTTACTTTCATATCTGCACCAAATATACCCTGTTCTACTTGTAAGTTCATCCCTTTTAGTTGTTTTATAGCACTAAGGTAGATCTGTTTTGCTTTATCTGGGTCAGCTGCATTGTTGAAAGAGGGTCTATTCCCTTTAGTCGTAATTGCACAAAGAGTAAATTGGCTAATTATGAGAATGCTAGATGAAACCTTATCTACACTAAGATTCATTTTATCATTCTCATCTTTAAATATTCTCAAAGAAGCAATTTTTCTCACAATATAAGAAAGATCTTTCTCTGTATCTGTACTAAAGACTCCTAGGTAGACAAGTAAACCTTCATCAATACTTCCAGTAATCGTTTCATCAACGCGTACTGAAGCATCTTTTACCCTTTGTACAACTGCTATCATGCTCTTCTATAACTATGTATGGTATCAACTAATTCTTTTTTATTTTCTGCTTTAAAGAATGTTGTCCCCATCACAAGAATATCTGCCCCTGCATCAAAAATCTTCTGTGCATTTTGCATGTTTATTCCACCATCAATACTAATTTGAAAATTAAGATTGTGTTTTTCTCTATAGGCTGCAAGTTCTCTAATTTTATCATATGAAAAGTTAATGAAAGACTGACCGCCTGCACCCGGAGTTACACTCATAAGGAGTACCAACTCAATTTCTTCAAGCATAAGAAAGAGAGAGCTTACAGGGGTTGAAGGAACTATGGAAATCCCTGCCTGCACACCATGTTGATGAATCATGCTAATAGCTCTGTGTAGAAGTGTCGTTGCTTCACTATGAATAGTAATCATATCACTGCCAGCATCTACAAAAGCAGGAATGAGATGTTCAGGACTTTTTACCATTAAGTGCGTATCAAATGGCAAAGTGCTATGGTGTCTCATATCTTTAATAAACTTTGGACCAAATGTAATATTTGGCACAAACTGACCATCCATCACATCGAGGTGAACGTAATCAGCACCTGATGAGTTAATCTGCTCCACACCCTTGGCAACGTTGGTAAAATCACAACTAAGGATTGATGGAGATACTTTACATACTGTTTCATTTTTCATATCTTAAGTTGTATCAGAAACAATTGCTTTTGTTAAGTCTATAAACAGAAGTAGATATCTATCTTAATCGTGCAGATGTTGCAACCAATGCCTATTTACTATATAATAAGGTGATAATCTAGAAATTTCTCACCGACAACACCTGAGCTGTATTACATCCTGTGTTCCGGGATGAATAGCTCATTTATGTATCTGCATAGCATGTATAATAAAAGATTAAGGGAGTGCCTTATGAATGAAGAAAATATTAGAGTTCTGTTAACTGAAGAAAAATGGACCCGTGCCTCTATGAGTACTTACACAGTACCCGCCTTTGAAGAAATTGATGAAATGCTCAACCAAGTCGAAAGTGGGGATGATTTACTTGAAATAAAATCAATTTGTGAAGAGCATATCAAGAAAAACAAGAACTCTATCATTGCTATGTATATATCAGGTGTTGTTTCAATCATGCGTAAGAGCCTCGATTATGGGCACCTCACTTCTTTAATTGAGATGTTTAATGAAAACAATAAGGTCAATGTTGTTGAATTTATCTCAAATAAAATACTCGAGCGATATGAAGATAAATATGTATTACGAGTGCTTGCTGCCAATTATGAAAAGTTAGGTAAAGAGGATGAAAAATATGAGCTTTATAAGAGGCTCGTTGCTGTTGATTTTGAAGAGACTGACCTTCTTCTCACCATAGCAAGACGCTATTTAGAAAAAGAGAATAAGAAAGAAGCAATTCTTTATTACAAGAAAGCTTTTCAACGTTACCTAAACGTGCAAAACTTCCAAGCTGTACAAGAAGTGTGGTCTTTAATGCTTACCCTTATTCCAGAAGATTTTACCTATCTCCTTGGTTTAGCAACAAAAATAATCAATCGGTTTAATGGTGAAGGAGCAATTAAAGCTCTCACTCAATTATTTCAATTGAGTATTGAAAAAGATCAATTAGATCAAGCAATCACTACCTTAAAATTAATGCTTAATACTGAACCAAATAATACATGGGCAAGAGAACAATTAGTCTCAATCTACAAAAAAAAGTATGCAGGCCACTCGAGGCTCGATTCATGTATTGATTTAAGCAATCTCGAGAGATCATTTAGGGATGTGTTATTAGCAATTGATGAATTTGAAAAAAATATCGCTTTTGATAAAGGCTCTTTTGTTTACCACAAAACGTGGAGTATTGGACGAATAAGAGATATTACCCATGAACATGTAGTCATCGATTTCCCATCAAAAAGAAATCATACTATGAGCCTATCTATGGCATTTAGTTCCCTACAAGTTCTTGAAAAGCACCATATATGGGTATTAAAAAGTGTTTTCTCAAAAGATAAACTTCATGATAAATTTATCTCTGATGTACCGTGGGGATTAAGAACACTCATCACAAGTTATAAAAATGCAGCATCTCTTAAAGAGATGAAAGCAGAAATTACCCCATCTATCCTCACTGCAAAAGAGTGGACTAGCTGGTTGAATAAAGCAAAGAAAGTATTAATGACAGACCCTCTTATTGGATTAGTCCCAAATGAGAGTGATATCTATATGGTTCGTGAGACCCCTATCAGCTATGAAGAGAAGGCTCTCGTTATCTTTAAAAATGAGAAACGTTTTTATGCTAAAGTAAAGATCATTAGAGAATTCTTAGAAAGTGGTGATGTTGAATCTGACTTCTTTGTTGAGATGGTAAAATACTTTAGAGATCAGTGTGTAGCGTATCAAGGAGTTACAGACCAAGTAGTCTCATCATTCCTCCTCGTTCAATACTTAAGTGACACCTATCCATTTATCACCCCACCAGAGAACAATAGTTTCAAACAACTCTATAATATGCTCGATTCTGTTCCTCGAACATTCCAAGCAATTGAAGATACTGAAATTAAAAAGATATTTATTAATCAAGTTGTAAAAACTGAAGAGCCAGATAAGGTTCCTCACGTTCTTGTCTCTCTCTACCCCTACTACCTCACAAGTTACATCATGGATACACTTCGAGAGCAGGGTAAAAAGAGAGTGATAGAAGATATGTTTAAAAAAGCATGTACTAATTATAGAGAAAACGCAGACCTCTTTACCTACCTCAGTCGAACATTTGATCGCAATTATTGGGAAAAGAAGATTAAAGTACCTTTTGAATCTCTTATCACGAGCCAATTACAACTACTCGATTATGCATTTAATGCAGTAGAGGCGAAAAAAGCGACTACTGAGAATAAAAAGATTGTTAAAACTCTTATGACTATCCTTTTTGATGAGAGAAATTTGTTTGACTTTATTGCAATAACAAATGAGGGACAAGCACAACGAATTAACTTTATTGTGCAAAGAATGAGTGGCTTAGATCAATCTAAAAAAATTGAAGTAAAGCATGCTATTTTAGAGAAATTCCCAGATTTCACCTTCTTAGGTGAAGAACTTAGTTCAAAAGAGATGGTTAGTAGTGGCCTGTTGGTAACTAAAAAACGCTTTATAGAGAAACAAAATGAATTAGACCACTTAATGAATGTTGAAATTCCAGAAAACTCAAGGGAAATTGGAGCAGCACTCGATTTAGGAGACCTACGAGAGAACTCAGAATTTAAAGCAGCTAAAGAGAAGCAAGGAATCTTAAATACAACAATGATGCGTCTCACAGATGAGATTTCAAGAGCTGCTATTGTGAATCCCGATTCCGTTGATCCATCAAAAATCTCTTTTGGAACTGAAACAACCTTAACAAATCATAACACACATGAAGTAAATGTGTATCAAATATTTGGCCCGTGGGAATCTAATCCTAATGAGAATATCATCAGTTATTTAGCCCCATTTGGAGCTAAGCTTCTTAACCATAAGGTAGGAGAGAGGTTCTCATTTGAAATTAATGAAACAAACTATGATTTTACAGTTGAATCTATTAAGAAGTTAAAATTCTAATACAGTCTACTTGATAATTATAATGGGAGAGTGATTATTTAATTACCCTCTCATTTTTTTTAAACACACTCATCACATCAATATGAAATATGCGATATGTAAGAAAAGTGATTACAATAGCACCACTGTAGATGAGACTTAGTAGCACAAAAGAGGATAAAGTTGACAGTTCACTAAAAAATAGAGGAGTCGCCCACTTTGAGCTACCATATAAGAAGAACCAAAGTGGAATATTAGATACCAATATTTTACCTATATTTGTGAAGAACTTTGCATGAAATATCCCAAGAAGACCTCTTTTTCCTATATAGATAAGGTACATACTAAGTCCAATAGAGAAGCTTATGATACTAGCCATTGAGATACTACTCACAAGAGGTCTTACTCTCAGTAATAGGAGAATAAAGATGATATCTACAATGCTCACTACAGATGTAATAACTAGAGATACGTTAAAATCATCAATAGAATAAGCAATTCGTTGAAAAAAGGTATACCAAGCAGCTATGAGCATAGCAAACGCATAGAAAAAGAGGACATCACTTGTATGTAAGGCATCTTGGAGAGTATATTTACCACTTGTTAAAAGAACAACTGTAGTTTGATCTCCTAATAGAGTGAGGAGCAATACTGCTGGAAATAAGAGGGCAGTAATATTAATAAGAGCATGAGATGAGAGTCGTTTCAAGAAATCTCTATTATTATTACTACCCGCGAGTACTAAAGATGGAAAGAAGGAAGTTGCTATTGCTCCAAGAAAAATACCATATGGTGCTTGCCACACGATTATTGCATTACTTAAGTAGGTAACACTTCCAGAGTCTAATGTTGAAGCTGCATAATATGCTATTTGTTGTCCAATTATGGTAATAACAGCAGATATTGTAACAGGGCCCCATCTTTTCATTACATCAATAAAATCACTGTTTTTAAAATTAAATGAGAGATGAGCATCATAATGGAGTTTTTTCACCCTTATAAAGGTAAAGAAACTTTGTAAGAACCCTCCAATTAAGACTCCCACCACAAATGAGTAAGGGCCAATGTATTCGTTGAGTAGTATAATAGAGAAGATAACAGTAATGCTGAATATAAGGGGGGCAACAGCCGCTGTAATAAAAAGATTATGTGATTGTAATACCCCTATCAAAAGGGCATAGACCATGATAAAAGCTAAATAGATCATAAAAAGGGGAAGAAAGTGGGACGCGAGGAGAATAAGGGAAGGATCAGAGAAATCACTAAAGAGTGTAATGATTTGAACTCTATATATAAAAGCAATAAGGATAATAGGGGCAATGATTGCAGCTTGAAAGCCATACAAAGTTCTTAGTAGCTCTTTTTGTCGAGTAGGCGTGACAATTAATCGGGTAAATACGGGGATAAACGCACTATTAAAAGCCCCCTCTGCAAAGAGTTTACGAAAATTGTTTGGAATATTAAACGTGAAGTTTATCACATCCCCTACTCCACTTGCTCCAAAATAGGTAGCAATTACACGAGCTCTACATATCCCCAGTATGCGAGATAAGAAGGTGAAAACCATCAAAATGAGGGAGTTCTTCTTTACTTTATGAAATGTTGCCTCCTCATCTTTTTGCATAAAAACGTTCCAAGTAGGATGTTCTAAAGGAGGAGAAACGGTTTAAGTGGATCGATTCCCTTATTTTTTCCATAAAATCATACAGGTATGTAAGATTGTGTTCTGTAGCAAGCATACCAGCTATCATCTCTTTTGCTTTAAAGACATGGCGTAAGTATCCCCTCGAGTATTTTGTGCAGGCGGTACACCTACACCCTTCTTGAATTGGACGTAAGTCCATTTCATGAGTTGCCTTTTTAAGTTGAATCATTCCATCATCAGTAAATACAGATCCATTTCTTCCACTACGAGTTGCAAGGACACAGTCAAAAAGATCTATCCCATTCATTACAGCATCTAATATATAATCGGGGGTACCAATACCCATAACATAGCGTGGAACATCAAGATTAAGAAATTGGGTGGTATAGGCAAGGTATTCACTAAACTCTTCACTTGTTTCTCCAACACTTAAGCCCCCAATTGCTATTCCAGGAAATCCTATTTCACTTAATGCAAGGGCACTCTCTTTTCGAAGGTCTTTATAGAAATTTCCTTGTACGATACCAAAGAGGTTACCCCTCTTTTCACTTTTGTTCCAATGTTCAAAGGATCTGTGAGCCCAAGAGCGTGTTGTCTCCCATGCTTTTTTAGCTTCATTATAGGGGATATTAGGAGCTGTACATACATCGAGGCACATTAATATGTCACTGCCAATAGTAGTTTGAATATCTACAACCTTTTCAGGGGTGAGCTGATGGCTTGAGCCATCAATGTGGGATTGAAATATTACCCCCTCTTCTTTAATCTTTCTTAATTGCGATAAACTAAATACTTGAAAGCCCCCACTGTCAGTGAGGATATTATGTTTCCAATTACTAAAATTGTGTAATCCATTAAATGTACGTAATACTTCAGTGCCAGGACGTAAATAGAGATGATAGGTATTAGCAAGAATAAGGTTATAGCCAATGTCACTCACACTATCGTGATACATCCCCTTAACTGTTCCATTCGTTCCAACTGGCATGAAGGAGGGGGTGATAACTTTTCCATGAGGGAGAGTGAGTACCCCTGTTCGAGCATTACTTGAGGTATCTTGATGAGTTTGTTGATAAATTTTTTCCATAATATATAGTTATTTCCTTTTAAACAGTAACATAATAATTGAGATGAAGCATAAAATGCTCATAGGGCCAAGGGTTCCCATAATGGGAGGAATTACCCCTTGCTTTGCTAAAATCATCCCCATAAGAAGCATAACATAAAATACAACAGCAATAGATATACTTGTAATAATACTTAAAATCAAGATGTTTTTCTTCCATGCAAAGAGAGTAGAAGTAGAAATGAGGATAAGAATTAAGGGCCCCAAATGTTTAAATATTCTATTATATATATCAGAAGCTATTACACTATATTCACTTTTACGAATGAGTCGAATACTTTTAACATAATCAAGAGCATCAAGGAGGCCCATAGTAATAACTTCATTATTTTTGTTTGCAAAGAATGTGGCTGGGAGTGTGAAGTAGGCAGGAGAATATTGTGTAAGGTTTTGAACGGTTGTCTCGTTTTGACTCTCATCTACTGTATAGATTGTTGCGTTGTAGAGGGTCCACTTTGAGTTTTCATACACTCCACTAGGGGCATCTACTCGCTCTTTTAGTTGTCCATTACTATCTACTTGATACAAACTCACTTGGGTAATTTTATTCTCTTTCTCACTAAAACGTTTAGCATAGACAACGTAAGATCTATCGAGGCCATACAGGGTTATATTTCTATTATCTTGAGAGTAATTTGCTTGTAAAAGCTCTTGAGTATACTCACTTTTTATTCGATTACTCTTAATTGTCACCATTTCATGAAAGATGAACTGAAAGAGGGAGAGAAATATTGCACTTATGATGAAAAGGATAACGAGGCGTTTAAAACTAATACCAGAATTTTGTAAAATAATCATCTCATTATGAGCGTGCATCATTGAGAGGATATAGGTTGATGCAAAGAGTGCTGATGGAGGGAGGGCAAATACAATTGCTTCAGGAAGGTATAGAAGGGTCGCTATTAAGATCTTTTGCAGTGTTATTTCTGCTTGTAGATATTGATCTAAATTTGAAAACAGATCAAATAATAGAAGGATAAAAGAGATTAATAGTGTAGTGATTAATATAAGGCGGAATAATGAGGACAAAAGATAGCGCGTTAATACTTTCATAAGCGTCTTGTCCTACTTAAGAGAATGAGTGTTACACATAAGAACATTGCATTTGGTGCCCACATAAAATAGAGTGGATGAATCGGAATTCTAATTATCTGGCTCTGTCCAATAAATAAAAGGGCCCAATAGAGGGCAGCTACAAAAAGGGATAAGCCAAAACCAAATAGCCGTCCATGCTTTACTTTCATAAAAGAGAGGGGAAAGGCTATAAGGGCAAGTATGAGGGAGCTAATACTTAATGCTATTTTTTTATGAAATTCTGCTCGGTAGTATTGAAGATAGAAATCTATAGGTTTTTCCTTTTGAATACGCTCTATCTCTTTCTCTATGTTCTCTATTCTTTGTCTACTCTTTTCATCTTCTTTTTGTAGGTTTTGAGTAAGAGTATTTTTTTCATCAATTAAATCTCTCT
Source organism: uncultured Spirochaetaceae bacterium (assembly GCA_964453215.1). Taxonomy (GTDB): domain Bacteria; phylum Spirochaetota; class Spirochaetia; order Sphaerochaetales; family Sphaerochaetaceae; genus SABI01. The sequence goes on from CAYVRR010000002.1 coordinate 25,047, forward strand.
TTTTATTCTCTAATGTTAGTCTCACTTTATTAAATTCAATTTCTCTTGAGGCAATTCTACTAAGAAGTTCCCTACTATTCATTTTAGATGGGCTCATGTCGGTAATTTGTCCCATTTGACTACTAAAATTTAAATAATATGTCATTGAGTCACTAGATGCATAGGAGTAGATTTCTTTATTAGATGATTCATTTGTTAAATAAAGGACATCATATAAATCGAGGCGATATATAAAAGAGGAGATATCTATGAGGGTTATTTCCCCTTTTGTTGCACTAATAATTTGTTGATCTTTCTTGTTAGATTGATCAAATAGGAGGATAGAATAAATTACTCCATCCTTTACTTCTCCTGTAACAATACTAACATCTCCTATTGTATTTATCGAATAGGGCTCTATTTCCATTGTTGGTAAATCTCGTAAGAGGGATGAGTAGAGATTTTTAAAACGGATGTTTGAATAAGGAATTACATAGTCTGCTATAAAAAATGTGATAATGGATAAAAATGTTGCCCCCACTATGATAGCTTTAAACATCTTAAATAGTGATATCCCAGCAGCTCGAAGGGCGAGAGTCTCATTATTTGCAGATAAGTCCCCTATTACCATGCTTGCTGCTGAGAGTGTTGAGAAGGGGATTGTGTATAACATGATTTGAGGCATGCTAAGGGAAACAAGGAGGAGCATTTGTGAGATGGGGACGTTTTTAATTAAGATACGTTGAGCATATAACAGAATTTGATTTACAAAGAATATAAAGAAGAAAAAAAAGAATGCAACAATAAAAGAGAGAATAAACTCTTTTGTTACATACTTGTAGAGTATAGAGTAAGAGCTCTTAGACCGTAATTCCATGTTATACTCCCGTAGAGCCAAATCCTGATGAACCTCGGTGTGTCATTGATGTATAATCAGTTGGAATAAATTGTATTCTCTGTACTGGTGCAATAACAAGCTGAGCAATCCTGTCATGATGAGAGATGATTACATCTTCATCTCCCATATTAATGAGGATAACCTTTACTTCTCCCCTATAATCACTATCTATGGTGCCAGGTGTGTTTAAAACAGTAATTCCATGCTTTATAGCAAGGCCACTTCTTGGTCTCACCTGCCCTTCATATCCACTGGGGATTTCTAAGATAATACCGGTGGGGATAAGGGCCCTACCCCCACCCTTTTTTAAGATGATGTCAGATGGAAGGGATGCATGAAGGTCAGCACCTGCAGCTTCTAAGGAGCCATATTCAGGGAGTTTTCCTCCATCCATCAATTTTACTCTAATTGTAAGTCCTTCCATACTTCTCACACCTCTATTTCTTTTGTTTTGTTGTCTCTTCTAGGGCATCAACATAGGATAGGTTAAGTCTACCCATTCTATCAATTTCAAGCAATTTAACAGGAATTGATTGATTTAATGTTAATACATCATTTACATTATTTACTCTATCTCGAGAGAGTTTACTGATGTGACAAAGACCCTCTTTACCAGGAAGGATTTCAATAAATGCACCAAAGTCCATTATTCTCTTTACAGTTCCTTGGTAGATTCTTCCAACTTCAGGCTCTTCTACAATAGATTTAACTAAATCGAGAGCTTTGTGTGCACTCTCTGCGTTTTTACCAAAGATTGTGACTGTTCCATCATTATCAATATTTATTTCAGCACCAGTAGATTCAGCAATCCCTTTGATAGTTTTACCACCTGTGCCGATAACTGCTCCAATTTTCTCTTCATCAACTTTGATTGTTAAGATTTTTGGAGCATATTGAGAGATTTCAGCTCGAGGAGCCTTAAGAGTTGCATCCATAACATCAAGGATGTGCATTCTTCCCTCTTTTGCTTGATGGAGTGCTTTAGTCATAATTTCACTGGTAACTCCAGCAATTTTGATATCCATTTGGAATGCAGTAATACCAGTTCTTGAACCAGCTACTTTAAAGTCCATATCCCCAAGGTGATCTTCTTCACCAAGGATATCACTAAGAACTACATATTTTGAGTAATCTTCACCCTCTGTAATGAGTCCCATTGCAATACCAGCAACTGGCTCTTTAATACTCACTCCCGCATCCATAAGGGATAAACATCCACCACACACACTCGCCATACTACTAGAACCATTTGATTCAAGAATTTCTGAAACAACACGAACAGTATATGGAAAGTCATCTTTTGAAGGGAGAATACCTTCAATTGCTCGTTGAGCTAAATGACCATGCCCTATTTCACGTCTTCCTGTCATCATTCTCCCAGTTTCACCAACGCTAAATGGGGGGAAGTTGTAGTGAAGCATAAAGTTACTGTAAGATTTTTCACCATCAATGGTGTCAAACATTTGCTCATCTCTTGTACTTCCTAGAGTTGTAGTCGCAAGTGCTTGTGTTTCACCTCGAGTGAAAAGTGCAGAACCATGAGTTCTTGGTAGCACTCCTGTTTCACATGTGATAGTTCTAATTTCATCTACCTTTCTTCCATCAGTTCTCACCCCTTTATTAAGGATTGAGTCTCTAAGGATCGTATATTCAAGCTCTTCAAATAGACCATTAATTTTTTCAGGTTTTCCGCTCTCTTCTAATTCAGTAGCAAACTTTTCAATTACTTGCTCTTTCACTTCATTTAAAGCAGCATAGCGTTCCATTTTCCCTTTAACAAAGGATGCTTTTTCATATAATGGATAGGCAAACTTTTTTATTGGTTCTAAGAAAGAGAGGTCTTCTTCTATTGTAATTACTGGAAGTTTCTCTTTTCCTGCAAGTTTTGCAAGTTCTAATTGGATTCTACAAAGGTCTCTAATAACTGGCTCTGCTGTAGCAATTGCCTTAAGCATCATTTCTTCACTAACTTGTTTTGCTCCACCTTCAACCATTGTAATCCCTTTTTCAGTACCTGCTACAATGATTTCTAATAAAGCTTCATCGATTTGGTCAAAAGTTGGGTTAACAACATATTTATCCTTTATTAAAGCAATTCTTACAGCAGCGATGGGACCATGAAATGGGATGTCACTAATTGTGACAGCTGCAGAAGATGCAATCATTGCAATAATATCTGGTGGATTAACCATATCTGATGAAACAACAGTTGGAACTACTTGTATTTCTCTTCCGAATGCTTTATCAAAAAGAGGTCTCATTGGTCGGTCAATGAGTCTACTTACGAGGATTTCTTTATCTTTAGGTCTCCCTTCTCTTTTTAAAAAACCACCAGGTATTTTTCCAGCTGCATAATATTTTTCATTATACTCAACTTGTAATGGGACGTAATCAAGGGGAGTATCAGGAGCTCGGCCACTACATACTGTTGCTAATACTGCGCTCCCTCCAAAGGTTGCATATACAGATCCATTAGCTTGTTTGGCCATTTTACCAGTTTCTAGTACGAGCGTACCATTGGTAAGGGTAATTTCTACTTTTTTTGTTGTCATTTCTTCCTACTTCTTTTCTATTCTTTTTTCTTCTACTATAACAATAACAAAACAGCCTCAAGTCTCCTTAAAGTTAGGGTACTTAGAGGCTGGAAATATTATTGTTCTACAATACATTCACTATTTTCTGATCTCTAGACGTTGGATAAGATCACGATATCTATTTACGTCATTTAATCTGATATATTTTAACAATCTTCTTCTTTTACCAACCATTTTCAATAATCCTCTTCGACCTGCATGGTCTTTTGGGAACTTTTTAAAGTGGTCTTGAAGATCTTTGATTCGGGCGGTGAGAAGAGCAACTTGTGCTTCTGCTGAACCTGTGTTTGTGGCTACACCACCATAATTTTCTACAATTTCTTGTTTTGCTTCTTTAGTTAACATCTTTAATTGATAACTCCTTTATAAATTCTAATCTATCGTATCTCGTAGGGTCTCTCCTTGTAAGGGATAATTCTATTCTTTTCACCTCATCTTGGCATGTTATTGTTAAGAATTTTTCATCTATACGACATAACACCTTAAATGAAGAAGAATCATACCAAATCAATCGAGCTTCGTACTCTCCTGGTGGCGGCAGAAGTTGTACAAACGACTCTAACGAAACTGTTGGAGGACATCCATCTTTCCTGGAAGGTATATGGGCCAAGTCTAATGAATAATTTCTCCCGAGCAAAGTTGCAGTTGCAGCTAATTTGCCCACCAAAATGTCAGTACGAACAAGCGTACTACTATAATTAGTACCATCTTCAAGACGGTACATTTTTGGAACCATTAAAAAAGCATCGTTGGTATTCTGCATTAAGAAATTAGAAATTTCTTTTGGTCCTGTATTGGCACGTATGCCACAACGAAAGTTTTCACCAACAACTATTGCTCTTACATCAAATAAAGAGGTAATTCTAGCAATAAACTCTTCCCCTGTTAGTTTACTGAAATCAGGGGAAAAGTCAATCACCACCACTTTATCAACACCTAAAGATTGATAGAGCACACTTGCTAAGCGAAGAGTTAAGAGGGGGGGAAGAAAGTGGGCTCTACCCATCATCATCTTAGGGTTTTGGGCAAAGGTAAATACAACTGTATCACAATTTCCTATTTTTCTAGCTTGTTCTGATGCAGTTTTTATAATATTTTGATGTCCTTGGTGAAGTCCATCAAAGACTCCTATTGAGACAACAGCTGGTCGATTGGAAAATTCTCTATTCTTATATAGTTGATCAAAGTCGTAATATTGCACCCATTTCCCCACTTTTAACCCAAAATAGCTATTGATGAAGAGATATTCTTTTCATCATCAAGAGCTACAACAGCTAACATTGAGCTATTTTTATTATAGATAATAGCATACTTTGTCCCATCATGTAGCTTTGTTTCAATAATATCCTCTTTATGAGGTAAATTTCCATGACTTAATGGAATTACTGCTCTATCATCAACAACTATTGTTCCCATGAGGGGGTGGGATTGTAAGATACTTTCACTTAATTGTACACTTCTTTGAAGTGCTTCTTTATCTTCAGCTTTGACACTATCAGCTAAAGAATATGGTCCTATATGAGTTCTTTCTAACTCTGTTACATAGGCAACTGTGTTACAAGAGGCCGCAATATCTCGAGCAAGGGAGCGAATATAGGTTCCTTTCGAGCAATGAATTGTAAGGGTAAGATAAGGAGGGGTGTAATAGATCTCTTTTATTGAGTGAATAGTAACTTCCCGAGGAACTAGTGGAACCTCTTTCCCTTCCCTCACCAACTCATAAGCTCTTTTGCCATTGAGGTGTATCGCTGAGTATTTAGGGGGAACTTGAGAAATGGGGCCTTTAAATTCTTTTTCAATTACTGTAATAATTTCATCAAGAGTTGGAATAGCTCCCCTTTTAATTACTTCACCCTCAGGGTCGAGGGTGTCAGTAAGAATGCCAAACTCAAAGGTTGCTTTATATTTTTTATCTAAGGATGAGAAGATAGAGTTAAGTTTAGTCATTCTGCCAGTGAGGACAATCATCAATCCATGGGCAAATTTATCGAGTGTTCCCCCATGTCCCACTTTTTTATCAATCGCCCTCTTTATTGGAGAGAGCGATGAAAAGCTTGTTACGCCAGTAGGTTTATCTATTAACAGAACAGATGAAACTATTTCCATATCTTAATCATGAAGAGAATCAATTAAATCAGACATTCTCTTCTGTTCAGCAATAGAATTATCTATTTTAAAGGTGAGTTGAGGCGTATTACGAGTTGTTAAGATTTTACCAAGTCTGTTTTGGATATATCCAGCAGAGTGTTGGAGTGCATCTACCGATTTTTGTAATGTGTTATCTTCAACAAAGCTTGTGATATACACAGTTGCGTAGGCTTTATCTTTAGAAAGCACAACCTCACTAACAGAGACAAACTCACTTAACTGAGGATGTTTAATCTCTTTTGTGATAATTAACATCCCTATTGCTTCTTGAATTCTTTGCGCTAATCTTTCGTGTACATGATTAATCATTATTCTTTAACACCCTTTTTGTTTCAACAACATCAATTACTTCAAGTATATCTCCAACTTTGAGATCTTGGAAGTTGTCAATTCCAACTCCACATTCAAAGCCTTCAACAACTTCTTTTGCGTCATCTTTAAATCGTTTAAGAGAGGTAATCTTTCCAGTGTGCAACTTAATGCCATCTCTAATTACATTCACTTGGGCATTTCTTCTTACCTTGCCACTTGTGACGATAGATCCTGCAATTGTTCCAATTTTTGGAACTTTAAATGTTTCTCTCACTTCTACTTGCCCAATGACAACTTCAGTTCGAATCGGAGCTAACATCCCTTCCATTGCATCTCTGATATCATCAACTGCATCATAAATAATGTTATACTTTCTTATTTCAATCTTTTCCCGTTCAGCAAGAGTTTGTGCTCGAGGAGTGGGTCTTACGTTAAATCCTAACACAAGAGCATTAGATGCGATTGCTAAGTTAATGTCATCTTCAATAATTGCACCTGCTGAGGCTCTAATTGCATTTAACCTAATTTCATCTGTAGAGAGTTTTTCAAGTGAATGTTGAACTGCTTCAACAGATCCTTGTACATCCCCTTTAATAATTACGTTAAACTCTTGAATTGTTCCATCATGCATTTTATCAAAAATATTATCGAGAGTAACTTTTTTCACATTTCTAGCTTGTCCAAGTTTTTCTAACTCTTGTCGTTTTCCACCAACTTGTCTTGCTTGTTTCTCATTCTCAGTTACTTGGAATGGATCTCCTGCTCCTGGGATATCAGAAAGACCAATTATTTCTACAGGGGTAGCAGGACCTGCTTCTGTAATTCGTACCCCTTTGTCATTAAACATAGCTCTTACTTTCCCAGGATAGATTCCTGCTACAAAGTTATCTCCCACTTTGAGAGTTCCACGTTCAATGATTACTGAGGCAACAGTTCCTCGACCTTGATCAATTCTCGATTCTAAAACTTTTCCTTCAGCTCGTACATGTGGGTTTGCTTTTAATTCAAGCATTTCAGCTTGGAGAAGGATGGTATCAAGTAATTCATCAATACCAATTCTTTTTAAAGCAGAGAGTTCACAGTAGAGGGTTGATCCACCCCAATCTTCAGGCATAAGGCCATGGTCAGAGAGTTGTTGTTTTACTCTATCAACATTTGCTTCATATAAGTCAATTTTGTTCACTGCGACAATAATTGGAACCTTTGCTGCTTTTGCATGGTCAACTGCTTCAATAGTTTGAGGCATCACACCATCATTTGCAGCTACGACAAGGACAACTATGTCAGTAACTTGTGCTCCACGAGCTCTCATCATTGTAAATGCTGCGTGTCCTGGAGTATCTAAAAATACAACGTCCCCTTTTTGAGGGATTGATACTTTGTATGCACCAATATGTTGTGTAATTCCTCCAAACTCATCAGCTACCACATCTGTTGATCTAATTGCATCGAGAAGTTTTGTTTTACCATGGTCTACGTGCCCCATAATTGTAACAATTGGAGCTCTGTCTACCATATCTTTATCTTTATCATCTTCTGTTTGAATTAATGTTTCATCATACAGGGAGACTAAATTAACTTCACAGTTATACTCACTTGCAATAAGGGTTGCTACATCTGAATCGATTTGTTCATTGATAGTAACCATCATCCCCATTGAAAATAGTTTGCCAATAACTTCAGAAGCTTTGAGATTCATCTTCTTCGCTAAGTCACTAACTGTGATAACTTCCATGATATCTATTTTCTTAGGAACAGGATTTGCTCGGTGAACATCTTTCCTCTTGATGTGGAAATCTTTCTCTGTATCACGTTCGGGTCTTTGGAAGCTTTTCTTCTTTTTAAAGATTTTTTTACTAGTTTTTTGTACTACTGTCTCTTCTGGTTTACTTGGAGATCCTGGTCTTGGAGGTCTAGGACCTCTATTAAAGGTATTTGGTCCCCTATTATCTCTATTAAATGGGGGGCGAGATCCTGGAGCTCCACCTTGACGAGGTTGATATCCCCCTTCCCTGTTTTGGTTAAAGGGAGGGCGAGATCCTGGAGCTCCACCTTGACGAGGTTGGTATCCCCCTTCCCTATTTTGGTTATAAGGGGGACGAGATCCTGGAGCACCAGCTGGTCCTCGAGGGGCTCCTCTGTCAGTGTTTTGTGGTCTATTTTGAAATCCACCAACTTGCCCAACTTGTCGGGACGGACCTGATTGGGCAGGTTTAGGGGTGTTTTGAATATTCTTTCTCCACTCAGCATGGTCTTGGGCACTTTGGCCTTGTCCTGGAACTGGTGGAAGATTTTTAGGATCAATTACCTTAATAGTAGAAACACCTGTGTGTGGAGTCTTTTTGAAAGGTTCATGAGTTTTCCTATGTTGTTGAGTTTTTCGAGTATCAAGGGGTTTTTTTGTTGTCCCTTTTGAATCTTTCTCTTTTACAGGTGCTTTTTGATCACTTGGTGTAGAAAGAGATTCTTTAGGTGTACCTTCTTGTGGTTTCTCAACTGTAGGACTTTTAGTTTCGACAACAGGCTCTTTTGGTTCACTTTGAACTGCTTGTGGTCGTACCACAACAACCCGTTTTTTTACCACCACTACTTTTTTCTTCTCACCCACACGTGGATTAGAAACAGCTTTCTTTTCTGATGACTCCTCTTTAGGAGCCTCATTCTGATTTTTCTGGTGTCTAATTAGGGTTGCTTTTGGCTTTTTATCTTCTTCACTCATACTTATTTAATCACTACTCCTCATCAACTTCAACTTCTTCAAAACTTAATCCTACTCCACAATTGGGGCAACTTGTCATCTCTGGATTAAGAGTGTGTCCGCATTCTGGGCAAAGGAACTGTTGTTCTACTTCATCCTTCGATTCTTCTTCTACGATATCTACATACTCAGAAAGAATGGAGAGACCAGAGCGCATCTCTTGTTCACTGATATCTTCAAATGATGCAATATCCTCATCGCTCAAGTTCACAAACTCTTCGACTGTATAGATGTCATAGTATTGAAGTTTCTGAAGTAGGTGTGAGTCAAACTCTGCTATATCAGAGAGCATCATCTCTTCATCATCATATTCGATATACTCATCTACCGCACTGTCATCACCAAAGAGTGCATCAATTCTCTCTTTCGTCTCTACATCTAAGTCTAATTCTCTATACTGGTCAACAGTCTTCACATCAATGATCCAGTCAGCAAGTTTATTAGCAAGTCGTACATTAATCCCCTGCTTTCCAATAGCTAATGATAGTTGAGCATCATCTACTACTGCAATAGCAGTTCTTTTGTGTTCATCTAAAATGACTACCTTCTTAATCTCTGCAGGAGATAGACAATTCTTAATATACTCGATGGGATTAGGATCATATCGTAATACATCGATTCTTTCCCCTTCCATCTCTCTCATAATAGTCTGAACTCGAATTCCCTTCAACCCAACACATGCTCCAACTGGATCTAAATCGTTTCTATGTGAATATACTGCCACTTTTGTGCGATATCCTGGTTCTCGAACGATTTTATGTATTTCAATGGAGTGATCATAAATTTCTGGAATTTCTAATTCAAACAATTTCCTTACAAATTCTGAGTGAGTTCTGCTCAGTTCAACTCTCAAATCTCCCCTTTCAGGTTTCTCTACTCTATATACATAACACTTTATCTTATCATTTTTTCGATAGACTTCTCTAGGGGATTGATACCCTTTAGGGAGGATTCCTTCAACTTTGCCAAGATCAATAATCATATCACCTTTGTTTTCTCTTTGGTAATATCCAATGATCATCTCCCCTTCTTTTGCTTTAAATTCAGAATAGAGGGTATCTTTTTGTATTTCTCTCAGTTCTTGTTTTGCTTTTTGCTTTGCACTTTGAACTGATATTCTATCAAAAGTTTTAGGGTCAATACTTATTAATAATTCATCCCCTATCTCACAATCGTCATGAAGTTCTCTCGCATCTGTGAACGATATTTCATCTATCATCCCATCAAATTCATCATCTTCAACAATTTTCTTCCTTGCAAATAATTCTACAGAATCAAGAGCATCATTGAATTTGACAACTGCATTGTCACTTGAACCATATTTTCTTTTATATGCAGCAAGAAGTACATCTGTGATAGTTTCTAACACTACATCTTCAGATATACCTCGCTCATTTACTAAATTGCGAATTGCTTCACCTAATTCATTGGACATTTTTACATATCCTCCCATGCATAAGCTAATTTTGCTTTTTGAATACGCTCATTTGGTATGGTGTATTCATCTATGATATCTTTTGTATCTTCTATAACAGCGTGGTGAAGAGTCACCTCGTCTTCTTGTACCGCTGATAATATTCCTTCAATCCACGCTTCAATTTTACTATCATACACTCTTACCTGTCGATTAATAAAAACGGTGAATTCATAAAAATCTTTGATATTTCGTTGAATTCCAGGAGTTGTTACTTCCATATCTATCTCTCGATTGTTTTCTAAAAGTGAGAGTCTTGGTTGTAGTAATTTATGAGATATAGCACACTCATTAATTCCAGCAGTATAATCACTATTGGTTATTACAATTTGATAAAACACTCTATTCGTTAACTCCTCTTTTCTAAAAGATACTAACTTTATGTTAATATTTTCTAAAAGAGTAGCTATTGTATCAAATTCAGGGTGCTTACGTAATTTGTTTCTCATATTTCTCCATAAAAAAGGGACCTGCTCGTTAGCGATCCCCCAAAAATCTAACCTAATTCCTAAGAACACTTTAGTTGATATTCAAATATATGTCAACAAACCCATCCAATTAGCCTCATGTAAAAATAATATCATCATACGTAATGGATGGGGACTTTGTCTCTTGTTCGAAGAAAGTTCTAAAAAACAAATAAGGGTTAGTTTTTAAACTCTTCAATGTCAAGAACTCACCCCACCCTATAATTAAGGCTTTTAGAGTATGTGTTATGATGATGAATGTATTCAAAGAGATAAAAGATGCCTGTGAGGAAAAGAGTTCTATAGATAGAGATACCTAAAAAACTCTACCCATTTTTACATAGAGAACTTTTTTATACATCACTAATTAAAGAGATATTAAAGAACTGATTACCTTCTTTAAGAGATAGGCATAAAGGAGTAGTTCCTTTAAGTAGGCGCTGAGTATGTATGTAGGAAATGAGGAGATCAAAAAAAGAACTATGTGGGGTATCATGTTCATCATGATAGAGATTAAAGGAGTTTTTTTTGTCAATACTTGATAATTCTTGTAATATAATATCACCTATTTGTGTAACACAGTGAGTAGCTTTAAGATGTTTTAAATTTTCGATAAGTGTTTTAATAATAATTGTGTTATCGAATAAGATATAGTGGAATTGTTTTGTTTTACACAAACAAACACTTGAACTTGAAATAAGGTGACGAGCACATCTATTGCAAAGACCATACATGTATGAACTTTTAAGCTCATGGTGAATAAGAAAAAGACATGTGGTGCAAAATCCTTTTGATGGTTTTTTGCATATTGGACAGACTTGATGGAATACCTTCATACCTTATAGACGCATCAGTTACTCTTTATGCTTTGTCTATCATAGATTGGAGATCTTGAATGAACTTCATCGCATCCATTGGAGTTGAGTGTTCTAAAGGAAAACTTCTTATAAGATCAAAAACTTCACTCTCATACTCTTGTGTTTGAATTTTAAATAGATCGAGTTGCTCTTCATCTGGCCCAATAAGGTAGGAAGAGTAGTGGTTTTTTAGGAATTTGGATGCACTCATCAGTACATCTTTAGGAACACCTGCCATTTTAGCAACATGGAGCCCATAACTACTCGCTGCAACCCCTTCAACAACTTTTCGTAAGAAGATGATCTCTTTTCTTTGTTCCATTACTGAAAGGGTAATGAGTTGCATACCACTTGTATCAGTCATAGTAAGCTCATGATAGTGGGTTGCAAAGAGTGTTTTCACCCGTTGCATCACTAACTTTCTCATTACAGCATAGGCTATACTCATCCCATCTTGCGTACTCGTCCCCCTCCCTATCTCATCCATGATAACAAATGAGCGAGTGGTTGCATTTCTAAGTATATATGCAGCTTCTTGCATCTCAATTAAAAATGTTGATTCTCCTCTAGCAAGATTATCTGATGCTCCAACTCTACAAAAAAGGGCATCTGTGAGGCTAATTGTAGCACTTTGAGCTGGAACAAAAGAGCCGATGTGAGAAAGAAGTACTATTAAGGCATTTTGACGTAAATAGGTACTTTTTCCAGCCATGTTAGGTCCTGTAATTAAACTAAATAACCCTTTTTCATCATTAAGGGTAAGGGGATTAGCTATAAAAGATCCAAGAGAACTATACTGCTCAACAACAGGGTGCCTTCCTCCAACTATTTGGATAGCATTATCTGTTGTGAGAATCGGTTTTACATAGTTGTGCTTCAATGCAGTTTTAGCAAAACTTTGAAGGGTATCAATGGTAGAGAGAAACTCACCCACTTTGTGTAAAAGGGGGATATTCTTTGTAGCAAGGAGTACCACCTCTTCATATATCATCTTCTCCCGTTTTTCTGCTTTTGCTCCACTTGTTGTGATAGTGAGTTCAATCTCATTAAGTGTATCTGTTGTATAGCGCTCTGCATTCACAAGAGTTTGTTTACGAAAGAAGGTGGGTGGAACTTTATCAGAATGAGCTTTAGTAATTTCTAAATAGTGACCAATAATTTTATTATATGAAAGTTTGATTTGGCTAATACCAGTCTCTTCTTTCACTTGTTCAACATACTCAAGAAGTGTAGTGTCTGTAGATTTCATCATCTTTCTAAGGGCATCAAGGTCATCATCACACCCATTTTTAATAACCGTGTGAGGGATGTATAGACTACTAACATCATCACTAATTTTCTTCTCTATCTCTTCTAAAAGGGTGAGTAATTGATGCATTGAATCATCCGCTATCTCTTTTGATAAAAGGGGTGTATATACTTCTTGGTATTCACTTAGTATTAGGAAAAAGTGACTCAAGGTTGAAGCTATGTTGAGTAAATCTTGTGGAGTGTGTCGAATAAGGGATAAACGGGTAGTAAGTCTTGTTAAATCCCTCGTTTCATAAAGATGAGAAATAAGGCGCTGATGCTCTTGGGGATGGTTGATAAACCATTCAACTTTCTCTTGTCTATGAGTAATTTCTTCAATGCTTTGAAGGGGACTTGATATCCAAGAGCGTAAGAGCCTCGAACCACTACTGCTTACTGTGTTGTGTAGTGCACTAAAGAGGGTTCTTTTTGTAGAGCCATCTTGTAAATTATATTCTAGTTCAAGATTCTTTCTAGTAGATTCATCAATTTGCATCACTTGCGACATTGTAATATGCTTATAAGTGAGTAATAGAGATGAATTACTTTTACTTGAGTGATCTATGTAATATAAAAGGGCACCACAGGCAAGAAGAGGAAGGGATGTTTTTGTAAGGCCAAAAGCTGCTAAAGAGAGGGTATTATAGGCCTTTTTCATAGTATCATATCCTTGAGAAAAAGAAAAATGCCACCGAGGAAGTTTATTTATAAGAAATGGGTAGGTATCAATGAGAGATCTAAAAACAGTATCTTCATGATAGAGGTCTTCATCAATAATTACCTCTTTAGGGTGAAGTTGTTCAATTAAAGATTTTAACTTGAGTAACTTATCATCGTAGGGAATCTCTATTGTAAAAAGGGAAGCACTAGAGAGTTCACAATAGGCACAAGAGATTAATGAATTATGTATGGTGACACTTAACATGTAGCTATGAGAAACATCTTCAAGAAATTCATCTTCAACAACAGTTCCAGGACTCATTATAGAGACAACTTCCCTTGTTGCTATTTCCCCTTTCCCTTCTGGCATCTTAGTTTGTTCACAAATAGCTATCTTCTTCCCTTCATCAAGTAATCGTTTAATGTAGGTTTTAGCTGCATGATAGGGAATGCCACACATAGGTATTCCGTTACGCTTTGTGAGGGTAATATTTAGTAAGCGAGAAACTTCTTTTGCATCATCTAGAAACATTTCATAAAAATCTCCAAGACGGAAGAACAATACCTCATCAGGATACTCTTTTTTTATTGAGAGGTATTGCTCCATCATTGGAGTAATCTTCATATTCTCCATGTCACTCACTTAATACAAACTAGTAGTGATAGCAAGAACAAGCTTTAACCCACTGTCTGGGTTACTGTTATTGTAGAAAATTGAGCCAGGATCCCAACTAAATGGATCACCATTCTCAATCCTTGCATTCTTCACTAAATAGAGTCCTAATGGGAACCCAGGGATTTTCAGCCTTATACCAACTCCCATAGCAAAATACCAATCTAATGGAGCAGAACCTACACTAGAGAGATCTCCACTCACTCCTGTAGCACTCACAAAAGCTTCTCCCCAAAGGACGTTTTGAGCAATCTGGATTGAAGTTTCAAGTGAAGAGTCCCATAAGAACTCTTTATAGAATTTAGGTTCAATTCCTCGAGCAATTGTCATTCCATCAATATAGAGATACTCATACATACTTGCACTAATTCCCTTAGTCCAAGGACCTGTGTAGGAATCTTGTGGATAATATTGGTTAAAGATAAATGATGCTGTAGTATTTAAACTTATAACAACTGGAGTTGGTTTTTCCCCAGGAATGTCAAAGAGTTTTAAGAACCCTGAAGCGCTCGTACTACTTCTCATATAGTTACTTAACCCGCCGAGGATACCACCTGCATAGACGATGTTTTGAGAAGCTATATATCCTTTTGTTGTATTATTAATTAAATCTCGCCCATCCCATGTGAGAGAAATAGCTAATCTATTTGAAAGCCCCCACCTCTTTTGGTACTCCCCAATGAGATAATCAAAAGGTGTACCATCAGATGGGTCAAAATCTGCTTTATTTAGGGTAATAGAAGGGCCACCAGCAATAGAGAGTCTTCCTGCGTCAAAGATGAATGTATACCCTGTGTTATACCCAAGAGAGATTTTGTACGAGGTGTATGGCATCAAGTAGGAGGCATCTGGGCTCTTCTTTCCATTGTTTTCCCAATCTGCGTATGAAGTGTAGGGGTAAGGATATGCTTCATTCTCTTTATTCTTTGTGGTAGGAGAGCCATCTCCTAGCATAAGAGCGTTAGAGATATTGGTTCGTTTAAAGGCTAAGTTTAATCCATTAGACCACCTTCTATCGCCAACCCAGGTGTCAGAGAAGCTCACGTTTGCACTTTGACTATCTGGAGAGAGTTCTGTTGAGACTTCTAAGTTTCTCCCTGTTCCCCCAACGTTCGAGTCTTCCCATGAAAGGAATCCACTTACAGGAAAACCATCAACGTTACCACCAAAAGTTGCACCAAAGCCAATATTCATTTGGTTTCCTTCTGTAACTGTATATATCACAACAAGGGTGTTTGGCTCAGTTCCATAGTTAATAGATGGGACAACATCAGTAAGAAGTCCTGTATTAAAGAGATTTTGGGCACTTTGAATATATTTTTTCTTACTAAATACATCCCCAGGTTTTAAAGTAATTTCTCTCATTAACACATATTCTTTTGTTTTAGTGAGTCCTTTTATGATAACATTTTCTATCTTTGCTTGCCCTTTTTCTGTGATAAGGACTGTGTAACTAATGGTGTTGTTCTCTTCATCTCTATCTTCTTTGATATCAATGGTGTTCTCTACATACCCTTCATCCCAATACACATCTGCAATACTCGCTATATTATTTTGTATTTTAGCAATATTTAAGACACTTCCAGGACTCATGGTAATTACATTATTAAACACTTCATCACTAAAGACACTATTTCCTTCCACATCGATTGTGCCAAGGAACCACTGCTTGCCCTCTTCAATGACAAATGTGATAGCAATCTTTTTAATATTCTCTTTCTCTTGTGGAACCTCTTCATACAAGACGTTCTTCACTTTTGCATCAATAAATCCATTTTTTTGATAGACTAGCTCGATTGCTGCTCTATCTGCAATAACAGTTGCTTCATTAAAGTTTCCTGAGTTAAAGAGGGATTGTACTTTTGTTGTAACTGCCTTTTTCACTTCATTAAGGCTCAACTTTTCGACCCCAGTGAAACGAATCTCTTCCACCTTTGATTGGCGTCCTTCATTAATCGTGTAGGTAAGGATAAGAGAATTTGTCGCTTCATCAATGGTATAGGTTGCATCTACCTTTACATCTGCATACCCTCTTTCAATATAGACTTTCTTTAATTCATCTTTTGTACTATTTACCTTTCCTAAGGAGAGGAAATCTTTTTCTTTAATACTCATGTTATCGAGGAGTACTTTAGATTTAATTCCATTATTTCCATCAAATATAATAGATTGTATTATAGGTAACTCTGTGAAAGTAAATTCTACAATTAAATCAGTATTAGCAAGTCCAGATCGTACAGCTTCTGCTTCAAAGAGGCTAAATTTTTGTAAGTTATTAAATGAATTCTCTATCTCTTTATAGAGAGTTTGAGTAAAGGGTTTTCCAATGTAGGGAAAGACAATATCTTCTAACACTTCTTTATCAACATGTAATAGGTTTTTAAAGGTGAACCCTTTTATTGGTTTGTTGGTGAACCAATCATATTCAACTATTTGAAACTCAATATCTATAGAGGAGGCATCATCATTTGTCTCATAGGTATAAGAGATATCGACAGTATCATACCCTTTTTGTCGATAGACATCTTTAATATGATTTTGTCCATTTTTAAGGAGCGTGAGGGTAAATAATTGTTCTTTTTTTATAGGAAAGCCTTTGAGAATTGCTTCTGTTGTAACTAAATTATTCCCATTTATTGTAATAGAACCTACAGGAAGGGTCTCCACTACTTCAAAGTAGAGGATTGATTCATTTTTAGCATCACTAGTTGGGGAAGGAAATACATCAACTGTAACAAATTTACCACTTTGTATTAACTGATTGACGACCTCATTTACTTGTTTTGTTGTGTAATTGGAACCAATGAGAGGAGAGACAATGCTTTTTACCTCAGACTCTTTTACCTGTTCTAAATTAACGAAAACGACATCTTTAATCGGTGCATTAATCCACCACCCGTCAAGTGTTTGATTTGTATCTGCACTAAATAGTGGGTTAAATATACATAATAGTAGTAGTAGTGGGAAAATTTTTTTCACCATAGAAGCTCCTTCTAAAACTCAAAGTTCTTTGTAACGCTAAAACCCATAGTATCGAATAAATTAAAGAGCGACAACTCTTCTGGTTGTGTGAAAAAGCTAAAGGTAGCTAAATCATTTAACCATTCAATACTGAGTTCTGTATCAATAGCAAGATCTTCTGCTAAAAATGAAGATCTTGTTCCTGTGAAATCTCTTCTAAAGGTCACAAGTCCTTGTAAGTATAGTTTATCTAAAAGATATTTTCCAAGATATAGTGTAGTGTTATCGAGATAACGGGAAATAGGAGAGATACTCACCTCATTACTCATCCCAGGAATTGCTTCAATTAATATGTTTTGAAGTAAATTACTCCTAATTGAAAACACATCGAGTCCTAATGATTCTCTAATTACTGATGAGAAACCAAATGTAATTCCCCCACCCTGTATTAATCCAAGTCGGCTAATCACATCTGTTGCTGCACTTGCTGCAGATAATACAGACTGAAATCCCCCATCAGGGTTCTCTGCAAAGTTCGTATTTAACAAGTTTTGTCCAAGTATTTGAAGTATTTCATTGTTTGTTCGAAGGGGGAATGAATCAAAACGGGGATTTATAGAAGAGAGTGTATCGTTTTGAAGGATGAGGAATATATCAATTCTATTTCCTTCATTGTCAAACTTACGAAGGCGTGCTCTCAGGCTAATTCTAGGTTCAGCTGCTTCAATATTTCCAACTTGTTCTTTTGGGAAAAGAAGAGACCCCTCTGTGATGTAGAAGTTCTCTTGAATATAATAAATTTCTCCCCCTCTAAGGGCAATATCTCCTTGCAAGGTGGTTATCATAGAGGGAGCTGTGGAGATTATATTCAGTTTTTGATTATCTGCGACAGTTGCACTAACTATCGGAGAAGTCTCATTTGGATAGACAAATGTGATGTTTTTACCACTTGTGAAGTCCATTTCGATACTTGTTCGTGCTTTTGGGAGGAACCAATTAGGGAGAGTGGGAATCTCAAACCCAATATTTCCCTTAGGAATATAGATATCTCCATAAATTTTCTCTTCAAAGAGCGTTCCAATGAGGCCAAATGTTCCACTTGCATCTGCTTCTATGTAGAGGGGAACTTGTGGTATTGGAATTGAAAGGGAGAGGGTTCCTTTATCAATTGTGGCATCGAGTTGGTAATTACTGATGTTCCAGTTTTCAAATAACATCTGTGCCTTAAATATTCCTTCACTATCCCTCTCTTCTCTGTTACCAACAATTGCTTTTGTGTAAGGGAGGGTAAATAAATTTTCAGCTAGTGTGATAACTGGATTTACAACTGATATTTTTTGATTTCCTGTCCAGTACAAGCTTATAGTGACTTCATCACTACTCATTGTCCCAAAATATTGGGGATTAGAGAGGGGGCCCTCTATAAGGAGGTCTCCTTCAAATAACCCTTTTTCAAAAATAATGACAGGCTCACCAAGGATTGCATTTAAGAGAGTTAAATCGAGTGCGAGGTATGATAAATCTAAACTAATATCAGTTGAACTCACTATCCCTTCACCTTCTAGTGGGAAAAGGAAATCCTTGGTGGCACTCAGGGAAAGGAAATTGGTATCACTATTATATGTTGCACTAAGAGAGCCGTTTTCTAAAGGTGTTACTCTAAATATATGCCCATCTCGACTAATTTTATGTGAACCGTCTGCCATATCAACCATTCCAAAAATCTGAGTTGAACTGTGGGTGAGTGAAATAGAATCTATGGCAGTTAGTTCATCGAAAAGGTGAGTCACATAATCAAAAAAATTATCTTTTTCTCCAATAAGTGTCTTTAATCCTACACTCATTTTTGTGTCAGATTCTCTCCAAATATAGCTTTTTTTGTGAAGCAAATCGACTTTTGCATCGATAGTTCCATCAAAAGAGAAGAAAGATGAAAAGTTATATGCACTAAAGTTGCCCCTCTCTAAAAACCCATCATAGAGGGTGATGCCATCATCCATGATAGAAAACTGTAATGCACCAAATAAGGGGGTTGGAAGGTCTTGAAAGAGATTAATTCCTCCTTCCATGTCAAAAGAATCAGTAAAATTACTCACCCCAGCACCTTCTAAAGAGGCGTATGTATTTTTAAGGGTGCCAGAGAATCTTTCAAGGGGAAATCTATCAACAAATAGGGTCATAATTGATATTTCAGGTTCTGTTATATCATGGTTTATAGAAAGATTCCCTACATCCCCCTCTTCATCTGTAAGCTTTCCTTGAAAGGTGAGGCTCTTTGTATCACCTGCTAGAAGGGAGATAAGGTTGGGCGTGGTAAGATCTATGTTTCCTGTAAGAGAGCCAACATTATCTGTATATACGATAGTATCAAGTAAAAGGCGTGTGTTAGAGATAGAAATTGATGTGTTAAGTCTTCCATCTTGTATATTTTGTACAAAAATATTACCAAGCTCTATATCAGGTCCCTCTATGATAAAGCTATTATCTGAAAGAGAAAAATCTGTAAATAAGGCCCCTGTAATGGAGAAAGAAGAGTGTATAAAAGAGAGGGAAGGAAGTGGTATTACAAAGTCCTTTGCTATAGTTGTGATACCAAGGTGACCTGGTTTTGAAATAAGATCAATGGTGATGGCTAGACCAGGTACATGAGTTTCAATGGTTCCAGATTGATTGTTAAAACTTGAAATAAATGGGTAGGACTCATTAAATATCTCAATGTCCCCATTTGTTTCAACGAAAGAGAATGTAGATGCGTATCGGGCAAGCCCCTCTACCTTTAGGGATGAAAGTAATGAGGATGTGAAGGTGTATCCTACCTCCTGATTCTCTAAGAGGGTAAAATCAATAGAAGCAAGGGATGAACCTGACTCTACATCTTGCACGTCTAAGACCCCTTTTGGTAACCATGTAAGGCGGTCAATCGTCCCCCCAAAACTTACCCGTACTCCAGTTGTAGTGATTGTTGCTAAATCTACTATCACATCTGTACTATTCATAGAGGCTAACAGAGTACTTGCCCCATTTATCCTATCTTTCCCAATCGCTATTGATTGAAAGGCAATTGATCCATTCACCCTCCCCTTTTCTAATTCATCATCTAATTCAACATAAATTTCCCCTGTACTTGTTGTGTTATGGGCAATGTAGGGAGAAAGGAGTGGAGCATACATATCAATAAGGGGTTTATATGATGAGATGTTAGTTTTATCACTTTTTAAGAGGATTTGATTATCTTTTTCCGCCATGTTTCTTTGTAATGAGATTGATAAAGAGTTCCCCTCTTTTAGTGTGATTTCAAGGGGACTAAGGAGTATCTCATCATATGATGCTTCAAGTGAAAATGTTTGAGAAAGTAGTGATGAAGTGAGATTTATGAGTGATAGTTGAACTTTTTTAAACGTGAATGATTGATCGGCCTCACCATCACTAAAAAAATCAAAATCTATAGACTGAGATGTAAGAAAGTTTGTTTTTCCTTGTATCGTACCACTTGTTTCATACATAAAATTTTGATTATTCATCGACTTAGAGATGAGAATGTAGGGAGAAAAAATAGCTAACTCATCAACTAACTCAGTCTCAATAAATGTATGTAAAAGGGTGGTCTCAAGTAGCTTAATACTTTTCCCTTCCAAACGAATTGATTCAACATTATCGATAAGTGAAACATCTAATTGAGTCTCTAAGAAAGAGACAAAAGGTTCCTTATCAATACTTAAAAGAGATTCATCATCGAATTTTATAGAAACATTCTCCCTTTGTTTTAGGTAGATGAGATTAAATGACTCCCCTTGTAAGAGGTAGGGAGAAGTAGATACTCTATAATTACTACTTTTTGCAATTACCTCCTCTAATTCACTATCTTTATGAATAGCTAATATATCTATTTTTTCACTCTCATATTCTACAAGGGTATCATCCATACGATAGAAAAGGGTTGAAGAAGAGAAAGAGCCCTCAATAGAACCATTCATACTCTCAATATTGCCTTGATATGAAAATAGAGATGAATGAATTTCCCCTTCTACTCCAATTGATTCAATATTTGTTTGGATATATTCGCTCATAAGAGTTGCATTAATTTCACCATCCCCTTGTACCTCTCCTTTGAGATTAAGGTTAGAAAGAAAGAACATACGTTCTTGAGATTGATAATCAGTAGATGAAATAAACGTATCGAATGAAACAATTTTACCTTTATTTAAGGCAAGCTTTATTGAGGGAATTTCTCCTTTGAGAGAGTCATCTTTGCCTGTATAGGAAAGAGATAGATTAGTTGCAACTATTTCTAATGAAAATGGGATATTTTGATCAATTTGGGTAGATAATTCTGTTTGTTCAAGTAGTGTAAGGTGATGTGAAGAGAGCTTTATATCACCTTGATCTATATAGATTGGAATTGATTGATTAGTGAGGAACCGGGGTAATAGTGTATACCACGGGGCATCTATGATAACTGAATCAATTGTCATAATACGATTGAGAGTATCATCTATAGTAATATCATGAAGGGAAAGACGAGTAAAAAGGTGAGTCTCTATTGAACCAACCTCTATGTGTATGCCAAGTTTTTCTTCAATTTTTAGAAAAGAGGAGAGGATAAGGGGTTCATTGATATTAAAAAAGGTGATGCTTATGGCAAAAGAGAGGACAAAAAATGAGATAATTATAAGGGCCATTAGTGAGATAAAAATAGTCCTTTTGGTTGTGTGAAATGTTAACCCTTTTCTCATTATCTTCTAGTATACCTATAAATCGTCACTTTACCTACCCTTTTTCAATCTATCTTGGTTGCCTTAGTAGATTAATTTTTATACAATCTACAAGTAAGTGAGAAGGAGAGATGATTATGCAACAAGTGTTAAAGAATTTTATTGTGATTGAGGGACTTGATGGCTCTGGAACAACCACACAGCTTAAAAATGTTGTTGAATTGTTTGATGAAAAATCTATCCCAACTCATGCAACATTTGAACCAACTTCAAGCCCACTTGGTTCACTTGTCAGGCAAGTGCTCCGTAAAGAGGTAGTAACTACCCCATTAGCACTCGCTATGCTATTTGCAGCTGATAGAGAAGATCATCTTCATCGCCCCATTACAGGTATTACTCAACGACTTGCTAATGGTGAAGTTGTTATTTGTGATCGCTATCTTTTCTCATCTTTAGCGTATCAGTCGGTAGAGTGTGGGTTTGAGAGAGTTCTTTCATTGAACCAATTTCCATTTCCACAATTTCTCTTTTTTATCGACACCCCAATAGAGGATTGTTTGTTCCGTATCGACAAACGAAAAAAGGGGCAAGAGCTTTTTGAACATAAAGAATTTCTCACTCAAGTAAAACAAAATTATGATAAAATCTTTAGCTCTCTTCCCCTCGATGTAAACCTCTATGTGTTAGATGGTACAAAGAGTAAAGAAGAAATCACCCACTCTATTGAACGAATATTAGAAGAGCATAAGGTGTTATAAAATAAGCATTCCATCACCATATGAGAAGAATCTATACTCTTTATCTATGGCGTGCTGATATGAAATATCTATTAGCTCTTTTGAAGCAAATGTTGAAACTAACACGAGTAATGTAGACTCTGGAGTATGAAAATTTGTCATCAAATGATCTACTACCTTAAATTTATAGGAGGGTGTGATAAAAAGATCTGTACTTTGCCACCCAGTTCTTAATTCTTTTTGCGTCTCATCCCACGCACTTTCAAGAGTTCTTACACTTGTAGTTCCTACTGCAATAACAGGTCTCCCCTCTTTTTTTGCCCTTTTTACACATATAGCTGTGTGTTCACTAATTTCATAATATTCTTTATGCATCGTATGTTCTTCAAGGGTTTCACTTCGTACTGGTAAAAAGGTACCAGGACCTACATGGAGCGTTATAGGGGCAATTTCTATCCCTTTATGCTTTATTGTTTCTAATACGGAGGATGTAAAGTGAAGACCGGCAGTAGGAGCTGCTACTGAGCCACTGTGGTGAGCATAAATTGTTTGGTACCGAGATTCATCTTGAAATTCATCTGCTCTTTTAATATAGGGCGGAAGGGGAATATGTCCCACTTCATCAAAAAAAGATTCATCAATTTCACTATTGAAAGAGATTACTTTTCCATCTTTATTCTCATCAATAATTGTTCCAATCACCTCTTTATGGGGGTGATGAAAATTATATGATTTCCCTACTTTCTGTCTTTTACTCTTACTCACCATAACGAGCCATGAATTATCTGTTAAGGGGTTAAGGAATAAGAATTCTACTTTCGAACCAGTTTCACTCATTCCATACACTCTTGCTTTTCTCACCTTTGAATCATTAATTACCATCACACTATTTTCTGGTAAAAATGATGCAATCTCACCAATAGATGAGTCTATTAAGGAATGTGTTTTCCTATCAAGTACAAGTAGTCTAGATTCTCCCCTTTTATCAGAGGGGTATTGTGCTATTAAATGTTGTGGTAGATTAAAAGAGAATTCCTTGATATCCATCGTCACTCCTATTCGTTTCATAACCTAACAATTGATACGCAAGGGAAGTGACCATCCTCCCCCTTGGAGTTCGTTTTAGATACCCTTTTTGAATAAGATATGGTTCATAAAAATCTTCTAAAGATTCAATTGCCTCACCAACAGAGATGGCAAGGGTTTCAGCACCAACAGGACCTCCATCATAAAACTCAATAATTGTCCTCAGTATATTCCTATCTTGCTCTTCAAGACCCATTTCGTCAATTCCAAGTCGTTCCATGCTCACATTCACAATTTTTTCGTCAATTGTTCCATTACCTAATATTGTGGCGTAGTCCCTTAAGCGTCTTAGTAATCTGTTTGCTATACGAGGTGTTCCTCTGGAACTTTTTGCCAACAAGATAATAGCATCTTCAGTAATTTTAGTCTCTAAAATTGCACTACTTCTTCTAATAATATTTTGTAATTCTTCTTCTTTGTAAAATTCAATCCGACAAGTTATTCCAAAACGGGAATAGAGGGGAGATGAGACTTGACCTGCTTTTGTGGTTGCTCCTATTAAGGTAAAGCGAGGTATTGGGATTCTTATTGTCCTAGCTGCAGGTCCTTGTCCAATAATCCAGTCAATTTCATAATCTTCCATAGCAATGTAGAGCATCTCTTCTAAGGCAGGTCTCATTCTATGTATTTCATCAATAAAAAAGACACTATTTTCTGTAACATTAGTGAGTATTCCAGCTAAATCTTTTGGTTTTTCTAATGCAGGAGCACTTGTCATTCGTATTTCAGAACCCATTTCATTTGCAATAATTGATGCAAGGGTTGTTTTTCCAAGTCCCGGGGGACCAATGAGAAAGACGTGATCTAGTGCATCCTTCCTCTCCCTTGCAGCCCTAATGAATACTGAAAGGTTATCTTTAATACGGGGTTGCCCTTGGAAGTCTTTAAGTGTTTTAGGACGTAATACATTCTCATTTACATCATTATCTTGTTGAAAAGAGGAGGAGAGGAGGGATACATCTTCATTCATTTCTATTTCCACAATTACCCCAATGCAATAAGTGCATGTTTGAAGAGAAACTCTTCACTTTCTAGTAAGCTTTTATTACTTAATACTTCTTTATGTTTTTCAAGTAATGTTTGAATAGTTGAAACAACTTGTTTTTTATCATACCCCATATCACATAGAGAGACAACAAGATCACTATATACTGAGTCAACAGAAGAGGATGATTTCTTAGGACTTACTTGATCAATAATAATTGTATCTCGTAGGGCGAGGATAATTTTTTGACTAGTTTTTGGTCCCACTCCTGGAATTGATGATATATATGTAATGTCATTATTATCGAGGGCTTGAATAAATGCTTTTATTTGTATTCCACTAAGAATTTTTATTGCCTGTTTTGCCCCAATTCCATTCACTTTAATCAATTCTTCAAAAAGAGATTTTTCTGTCTCATCAATAAAGCCAAATAGTGTCATACTATCATCTCTGTGCTGCAAATGGGTAAGGATACGAACTTCCCTTTTTGCATTTGATTGCAAGGCAGAGAATTTACTGGCTGTTTGCCCTGATACAAGAATAAAGTATTCAACCCCGCCACTTGTTCTCACAATAACGTGATTAGTACCCACATGAGTTACCTCTCCAATAATTGCATATATCATTCACCCCTCCCCTTTAATGTATTCGTAATTGATAATGGCCTGCTTGTGATGCAAGGCAAATAGCAACTGCTAATGAATCTGCTGCATGATCTGGTTTAGGAATTTTATCGAGGCTTAATAGGAGTTTCACCATCTCTTGAACTTGTTTTTTTTCTGCTTTTCCAAAACCAGTTACAGCCATTTTGATCTGAAGTGGCGTAAAAACAACAATTTCTAAATTCAAAAGATGAATTTGTTGAATAATTGCTCCAATTACTTTTGCAACAGTGATAGCAGAAGTGACATTTTGAGCAAAAAAGATGTCTTCAATAGAAACAATAGATACGTTATGAGTGATAGCAATTTCGCCAACCTTAGATGCTATGTTAAATATTCTATTTTCTTTGGAGAGCGATGTTTTTGTCGAAATTGTCCCATATGAAACAGGCCGGTAGCGTTGATTCATTACATCAATCACACCCCAGCCTGTATGAGCGAGCCCTGGATCTATACCCAGTATTCTCATTACTATTCCTCGCTATCGTAGTAATCGTCTGGAATTTCTAGATTTGAGGAGACAAGTTGTACATCATCAAGCTCTTCAAGTTTATCAATAATTCGTAATACTTTTGCAGTTTTTTCATGATCTAATGAGACCATAAGGTCTGCTATTTTAGTTACTTCAGCACTCGTTTCTGTAAAGGATGCCTCTTGTAATCCCTCGAGTACAGTTGCAAAGTCCGATGGTGCAGTTATTACTTCAATAACTCCATCCATCGTGCTAATATCTTCAGCTCCAAGTTCAATGGCGGCTTCAAGAATTTGATCTTCACTATACTCATTTTCATCATAGGTGATAACACCCTTTGTTTGGAACATATAGGAGACAGAACCTGTTGTTCCAAGAGACCCTCCGAGTTTCGTGAGAGTACTTCTTACATCAGCAGCTGTTCTGTTTTTATTATCTGTTAGGGTATCAATAATTAGGGCAACTCCTCCTGGAGCATAGCCTTCATATGTGAGTTCATAGTAGGTGGAGTCTTCCATCTCACCAGCGCCTTTTCTAATCGCCCTTTCAATGTTATCTTTTGGCATATTCTCAATTTTTGCTTTTAAGATAGCTGTTCTCAATTGTGCATTAGATTCTGGGTCACTCCCACCTATCTTCGCAGCGACAGATATTTCTTTAATTAACTTTGTGAATTTCTGGCCACGTTTTGCGTCGGCAAGACCTTTTTTGTGTTTAATAGTTGCCCATTTACTGTGCCCGGACATAAATAATACACCTCTTTATTTTTAAGATTTTTGATTCTTGGTAGAGTCTATTTAGGGTATCATGCTCATTTTTTACAGTCAAGTAGCCATCTTACACTACAAACCTCTTACAGGCATAAAGAAAATGGGGTTGCATTACCTCTTTTTTTATACAAACATAGATCACCTTTCTAAGGGGCGTTCAATCATGGTAATAAGAGAATAAAAATATAAAGTAATACAAAGAAATGAGATATTCTCATTATTATTATTCCATGATTCGCTTCATGAAAAGGTTAATCATAGAGTCACACAACAATAAGCCACTAGTTGTTAAAGAAAAGGTGTTTGAATGTAGTATATATGTATCTTTCATATGGGTTTTTAAGAGAGTGAGTTCATGTGAAAAAAATGAGTCAAATGAGAGATTAAATCTCTCTTGAAATTCATGTGTATCAATTCCCTTTTTCATTCTACATTTCACCATGATGTACTCAACTAATTCTTCTTGAGTGGTAATCTCTTCTATGGTGTATTTTTCTTGTTCCTTAACATAGTGATTAAGGTTTGGTATTCCACTTTTTCTATATAAAGTATCTCCTACATGAAAAGTTCCTACACTACTAGGTCCTATTCCCACATAATCTTCTACATTCCAATACCTTATATTGTGCTTACATTGATGGTGTTCACTCACTGCAAAATTAGATATTTCATATTGATGAAAGCCAAGGGTTTCAAGATGGTCCCACAAATTAATGAGAAATTCTCTCTCTTTTTCTTCATTATATGCTTCAATGATGTTTTCATCTCTTTTTGTAGTAAGCCTTGTCCCCTCTTCATAGGTGAGGTTGTATAGGGAGATGTGATCGACGTGGGCTAATTCTATACACTTTGAAATATCTTCTTTGCTCTCTTGTAGGGTTTGATAAGGAATACAGGTCATAATATCTACATTTATAGATGTGTTATAAAGATGGTGAATTCGTTTACTCATCTCTAGAGCTTTAAGAGTTGCACTTTTTGATGCACTTCTTTGAAGGGTTTTAAGGTGCCTTTCACTGAGGGTTTGAATTCCTATACTGAGACGAGTTACCCCGTGGCTAAAGAGAATTTCCATCTCTTGTGTTAAGGACTCAGGGTTCATCTCTATGGTAATCTCTTCAACTTTTCCAAGAGAACTAACAAGTTGTACTATCGTAAGTAATCGAGTAGCTCCTAAAAGCCCAGGATTCCCTCCCCCTATATACACTGACTCAAAAGGGGCTCCCCTTTGTTCTACAAGTGTTTCTATCTCTTTTATGAGTACATGATAAAAGAGGGTTACTATTTCTTCTTTTTCATACGTCGTCGAATAAAAAGCACAATAATCACACCTGTGAATACAAAAGGGGATATGGATATAGAGGGAAAGAGGCCTATTGGCTTCTACTTGTATACTCATACAACACCCTTATTTCACACTCTTGATGCTTGAAAATGGCCAGAAGATGAATTTAACTTTTCCAATGATTGATGAGTTTTTTACAGGGCCAAAATAGCGCCCATCTTGGGAATTATCTCTGTTATCCCCAAGAGGAAGAGTATACCCCTCTGGTACATAGATTCCTACATCATATCTACTTTTATCACTTCTGTAGGTGAGATTAGAGGGATCTATTTCACTTAATGTGCGAGTTTTCATCTTGTTTACTTCATAAAAGTCGACTAGACCATTATAATTTCCTAACGCTTGGTAGGTAGCAATTACATCGCTTGGGGCTAAGTTACTCACATTGAGGTCTTGGTATCCTAATAAAGAGCCATATGCTTCAAACCCAGGATAGAGGGAAGGGTCAATACTTTGATGGGGTGCTCTACTTAAATTGTTGATTTTTCTAAATTCATCATCACTCATTTCTTCAATTTGCCCAAACCCTCTCACTGTAGCAAGGCCATTTTCAAACCTTACAACATCCCCACTCATTGCTGCACTTCTTTTTACATACAATCTCTCTCTTGGGTTTCCCATTTCATCTTTATCTATATTAACAAGAGAAAAAGTTCCCATATAGATGATTTGTGAAAGAATGTCAAAAAGAGGTCCGCGAGAAGAGTACATCGGATTATAAAAGACGATTACATCATCTCTTAGGGGGGTAATAGATGAAAAGAGTTTTGGACCTGTTGGATAAAGTTCTATTCCATAGCTCGTTTTACTTACATAGACCCTATCTTTGATAAGAAGTGTGTCGACCATACTCGGAGTTGGAATCATAAAGAGTTGGAAAAGAAATTGGTTAATGATTAAGACAAATATTACGGCAAACACAATTGCATCTACCCAACTAAGAAGTTCTTTTTTTAATGTTTTCTTCTCACTCTTCATTCTCTTTTCTTGAGCCTGTTTTTGTTTTCTCTTAGTGAGCCATTTTTCAGTAAATTGGGTAATCCAGATACCATATGTGTTCATGATATGTAAATTATCATAATAGAGGCTTATTGACAATAACTTGCTAACTGAGTAATTTGAGCTAGATACATGAGAAAAAAGAAAAAAGAAGAATTAGTAGAAGTTACTCCTGTGAAGTTAAAACCAATATTTGGTCTTAATCCGCCCATTTATCTCACTATCGTGTATGTGAGTCTCTTTCTTATCATCTTGTTTGTAGTTGGATTTTTACCTGGCATTATTACAAGTGGAAAACGTGTTACCTTCACTTCCCCCGTAGCTTTTTCTACCATCTATGTCGATTCTACCTATATTGGAACTACTCCTGTAACTACATTTTTAGAGCCAGGAAAACATGAAATAACCTACTCATATAAAGATGTTGGTCAAGTGGATGAGACCATAGAGGTCTCTCACCCCCTTTTTCTCACGTGGCTCATTCCACGCACTCAAAAAGAGAGGTCTCCTTACTACCTAGATACTGCTTCTTTGACACAATACCTCAATTATATTCAAAAAGATATTATCTCTTATAGTGCTGTTTTGGAGTATGATAATGTTACCCACTATCCACCCCTTTTTCAAAGTGCGATTTCTACTCTATTAGAGGGTGATGTAGAGGATCTTTCTCTTTTACAATCATTTTTAAAAGATTCACTACTTTTTATTACTTCAAAAGAGATGTTAGATGATGCAAAAAAAGCTGTTGCTCTATTAGATGAAAATAAGGTTGATACAACTTTTATTGCTTTTGAGATAAAAAAAATAGAAGCATTGTTTGAAGAAAGTGGCAAAAAGAGTACTCCACTTACTAAAATAACTCCTGTCAATGGAGTTGTTCAATCAACTCTTTCTCTTAACAATCTCTTACTTGTTGGAACAACATTTGAAAAAGGCTCCTTTGTAGTTGGAATGCCTGTTGAACTCACCTACCCTGGTGTTGAAAAAAAAGAAAAAGAAGTTGTTGTTGATAAATTTACCATTTCGAATAGAGAAATTAGTGAATACCAATATGCTCTATTTATAGAAGAGAACAATATGTGGGCAAAAAGTAATAAAGAAGCTCTTATACAAGAGGGCCTCGTTGATACCTCTTACCTACAGGGAATCTATCCAACAACAAGTATACCAATTAGTACTCCGATTCGTAATATTAGTTATCATGCAGCTGTTGCATTTAGTGAATGGGTTTCGAACAAAGTTGGAAAAAAGGTTATGCTTCCTAGCAATGATGAATTAGAATTAGCTATGGTCACATATGGTGAAGAGTATCAAAAGAGTTTATATACTCAATCAACTTCTTTCACCCCCGTATCTCTTTTTGGTGGCGTGTGGGAATTGACTCGGGATGAGTTTGTTCCACTAGAGAGATACCTAGAGAGGACGATTGAAAATAAGAGTATATTAGAAGATGTTATCATCAAAGGTGGCTCGTACCTAAATGAACCTTCTTTAATAGATAGAGCAAGTATTGGAGTGATGAAGAAAAATCAGTGTAGTGCTACTACTGGTTTTAGGATTGTGTGGAAATAATGGGAAAAGATTCAATAAAGATATTACAAACGAATAAGAAGGCATATTTCAACTATGAAGTTGTTGAAGATATCGAGTGTGGAATAGCTTTAAAAGGGACTGAAGTTAAATCTATTCGAGCTAATAGGTTTAGTTTTGGTGATAGCTATGTGAGAATCGAAAGAGGAAGTCTCATTCTTGTCTCTCTTCACATTAGTGCCTACTCTCATGCGAGTGTTGAAAATCATCACATAGAGAGAGAACGTCGCTTGCTTGCCCATAAACAAGAGATTAAGAGGATGAAGCGTAAAGTTGATGAGAAGGGGATGACGTTAATTCCTACTCAAATCTACTTAAAAGGAAATCTTGTGAAAGTGAGGGTGAGCGTATGTAGAGGAAAACAAGCTCACGATAAACGAAACACTATTAAAGAGAGGGACATGAAGCGTGATATTCGTCGAGAGATGAAGAACTATAATCGCTAACTCATCTATCTTGATTTGTTTATATAATTTGATTACTATATGTATATCCCCTTAAGGGGGGTGTATTGGATTCGACTGGCGGCAGATCATGCTATTAGTTGCAAGCGGAGCGCCAACTCCTAAAACTAGCAAACAATTTAACTGCCAAGAAAGAAGACGAAGTCTCTTACGACGCAGAATACGCTCTTGCTGCGTAAGCAGTAAGTTCGTACAAGTCTTAATAGTGCCGCTCTTAACTATTAGGTACTTGTAACAATAGGGGCTCACCTTCATAAGTGCTAGCGGTATGAGGGGACAATTAAGTTAGTGTAGAGAAAGCAACGTCGGTCGTTGGCCTTAGTTTTCTCGAAATAATAAAACAATGACTAAGCTTGTAGATGCTACTAGGTGGCACGTTAGGACGGGGGTTCGACTCCCCCCACCTCCACTAATACACAACACGAAACCCGTTTATTAAAGTAAGCGGGTTTTTTGTAGGCTCATCGGATTTTTTAGTTATTAGCGACTTACGTCGATCTGGCTGTTCAACTGAATGCTCCTCATTCACTCCCGTTTCGGGAAATCTTGTTCAACTCTCTTCTCTGTAGCTAATTTCTTCTCCGTTTTTTCAGCTTCTATTTCGGCCCAAGTCCAGTGGGATTGGGGTTAGCTGAAGTCTCCGCTTGCTTCGCTATCTGTGCCTAATACTGCTGAAATACCTCGGCAATACCGTCAAACAAATCATGTATATCCTTGAGCTTCTCCTGTGTTCGGGGTTCTCTGTACCTTACATACAGCAGAAACGGAGAACCTGTCGGGCAGCTCCTGATTTTTTTTCGAATTTTCCTTCATTGGTAGTTACATACCAATCAATGGCCATATGTGTCAGTCTGTCTGGATATACCACAGTGTTCCGGTCATAATATCGATTGTCCGCTCCTCGGCGGCCGAATATCTGACCTTTATAGCAGCCACTGGCAAGGGGGGCGTTGAGGCCGTTTACGCGGATGAAAACATCTGGCTGACCCAGAAAATGATGGGTGTTCTTTACGATGTTGAAACCCACACTGTCAATTATCATCTGAAAAAGGTGTTTTCAGACAGTGAGTTGGAAGAAAATTCAGTTATTCGAAATTTTCGAATAACTGCCTCTGACGGCAAAAACTATAACACCAAACACTACAATCTCTCTGCCATCATCGCCGTCGGTTACAAGGTCAACTCAGAGCGTGCCGTCCAGTTCCGCAAATGGGCGACCTCTATCATTAAGGAGTACACCATTAAAGCCTATGTGATGGATGATGAACGCATAAAAAGTGGTGGCTCTATCCTTACTGAACAATATTTTGAAGAGCATCTTGAGCGAATCCGGGAGATTCGCCTTTCCGAGCGCAAGTTTTACCAGAAGATCACCGATATTTACGCTACATCCGTCGACTATGATGTAACAGCACAGGCAACCAAACGATTTTTTGCAACAGTCCAGAACAAACTGCATTGGGCCATTCATGGACAAACGGCTGCCGAGGAGATTGTAGACAGGGCAGACCATCAGGAACAAAACATGGGGCTGACGACCTGAAAGGACGCTCCGAAAGGAAAAATCCAGAAGTTTGATGTTAATGTTGCCAAAAACTAGCTGACTGAAAACGAAATGGCACAACTGACCCGGCTGGTGAACGCCTATCTGGATGTGGCCGAAGATATGGCATTGCGCCAGATCCCGATGACCATGCAGGATTGGGAAACACGCTTGAATAAATTCATTGAAGCCACCGACCGGGCAATCCTGCAAGACGCTGAAAGGGTAACAGCAGAAATAGCCAAGACCCATGCTAAAAGCGAATTTGAAAAGTACCGCATTGTTCAGGATCGGCTCTTTGAGAGCGACTTCGATCTTTTGCTTGAACAAATTGAACATAAAGAGGATGAATAATCTATCCTACAAAGGATACAAAGCTGTAACAGAAACTTGCGACAAGTTTACGTCAACATTTGCGACATGGCCACTTTCAGACTCGAGTTTGCGTAGTGATTACAGGAGGCCTTCAATCGGGAATCGAACCGGCGTCCGTTCTCTGTTTCGGGAAAATGTAGAGAATTTAATTTCTCTCGGTGTCCAGCAAGCTGAAGGAATTTTATGTATGGTAAGGTGTTGAATAAACTGTATTTACTGATGTGATTTAGTTTAGAGAGTGAGTTGGGGTAAGGCTCTGTGCCCTCCATCAATACACAACACGATACCCGTTTATTAAAGTAAGCGGGGTTTTTGTCATATGAATCATACTGTTGTTATTTCTTCTTGATGCTTCTAACTATTACTTTCTGGTTTACATCGGATGCTTCTAGTTTTTGATAGTCACTTTGCCATAATTTTATGGCATTGTGCATGTTTGGATTGTTTTTTGAATGGTGTATTAGCCAATTGATAAAACTCAAAATTTCTGCTTTCGTCATTATGTGATGGTGAATAATTGAAAGGAGGATCTTTTGTCTAGCGTGAAATCCAGGGTCTTCATTCTTTCCAACAGTATATCCACATTTTTTCAATATAGATTTTTCACTATAGTATATCCATTGGTTTGAGTCGCTAATTGGTTTATTGACATAATCAGATTCATTGTAAATATCACAAGTAACAGGTAAATATGCAAGATTGTACATTTCATAAATATCTGAATGAATATAATATTTTTTACATTCCACACAGTACCCAGCAGGAACAGGATACTCTATAAGTCCAGCTGTAATATTTCTAATAAAAACCACCGCAGTGATAGGTTCCAAATGATGCCCTTTGTTTATGCACTTAAAATTATGGACTCTGATAATAAAATCTTGAGGATTTATTACCATTTTCTTGTTGTTTACATTTTTGTAAATAATAGGATCAGGTTTTTCGCTTTCTACCCTGCGTGTTGGTAGATTACGAATTAAAGGAGGATTTTTTATTGGATGAGAATAATCGTCAATCCGTTTTTTCCAGCTGTCCCATTCTTCATCTGTTATTATACTTGGGACGAATGATTTTTTAAGTTGGTCCATTTCCTCTACAGTTCGGTTATTAGCCTTAATAATCTTAATTGAATGTTTTATCGGTGAGTCTAAAATTTCTGTTCTAATATCTTCAATTGTAGAGTACTTTTTTAAGACACCAATAAGTAAGCGATTTGCTGTAAAGATTCGACCTCTTGCTTGTAGTAGTGATAGTGAATAATTTTCATTTCCTTGATCATGGAGAGTTATTGTGGATAAAGAGCATTCCACTACCCTGTGATATGATGACTTGGTATGGTCATAGACATAACTATTGACTAAATATCTTGGGATAATAGATTTTTCTTTACTAACGGGAGTCTTTGCTGTTGTTTTCTTTTTTTGGGTTTCGCCTCTTATTCTTTGAAGTCTTTTTCTTAGGTTGAT
>CAYVRR010000002.1:59426-70168 GCA_964453215.1 uncultured Spirochaetaceae bacterium
TTTTCTTTTTTTGGGTTTCGCCTCTTATTCTTTGAAGTCTTTTTCTTAGGTTGATAATCTGTAACGGTATTATTGGCATTTTTACTTATGCTACCAATAGCGCTGTTTCTTTTAGGTTCCAGTGGTGGTTTAATATCTTTTTCAGAACTTTTTTTCTTGTTTGGTAGACTATTAGCTAATTCTTTGTCACGCTGCTTTTCTTTATGTGTTTTTTCGAGAATACCCTTTTGAATCTTTATCCCATTATATAAAGTAATATAATCTTTACTATTTGCCATAATTACCCCAGATTTCGTTTTCAGGTCTTATTATAACATGCTTTAAATATGATGTGGTAATATAACAACCATGAGCTGAATTCAAATCTCACAAGAAAATGTACTGACCCGTTTTATGTATAATCTCAATAGAAACAGACTCTTCTACTTAAGAATCTCTTATTATACTGTCAAATCAAGAAAATATAATGAATACAAGATCTTTTCTATGTAAAGAAAATCTTATGTGGGTAGATGATGGTTTTGATAGTGAGAAATATCATCGTAATCAAATACATTATAAACTATTCACCTATCGTAGGCACTCTTTTGAGATGCGATTAGAATGGAAAATAGATATAAAAAAAAGATTTAGAGAGGATAAGAGTCACCTGTAGTAAATATGATCTTATGCATCGATGAATTAACCACACAATAGAGGATAGTTTTATGAATATACTAACCCATGAAAGCTATCTTGATTCTAAAAAGATTATTTCATCTATTTTAACTCTAAGATGATTCTATTTCAGTGTGGTATTACTATAGTTCTATCACTGTCTTGATAATCTTTACATCCTTTGAATCATATCCAGCAAATGCTTTTGTTAGTTCATCAAAAGAGTAGCGATGCGTGATGAGCGAGGAGGTAAGAATTGGATATTTCTGTAATAGATCAAGAGCATAAGGAAAGCCGAAGTTTGGAATAGCGTGAGATGCTATAAGTCGTTTCTTTTTGAAATGAAAATCATTAGCGCTAAAGGTGATACTATCATCACTAAAACTTATTCCATCATACACGATGTATCCACCAAAGCCAGCAAGGTCAATTCCATCAACAATAGTCTTTGGAGGACTAGTGATTATTACTTTAGAAAACCCCTGCCGATAGTGTTGAAATATCTCTTCCTTCCAATGAGAAATGGATGAATCAAATACAAAATCAGCTCCAAAAGAAGTTGCTACTTCCTTTCGATACATTCCACGAATCGTATCAAGGTGATGAGCAACTACAGAAACAGAAGATGCTCCTGCGTGAGATGCTAAAAAGGTGAGAAAGAGTCCAATTACACCAGGGCCCATTATAAGTACATTATCTTCTTTCTTTATGTCTGCTTCTTGAAATAAATCCATCGCGACAGTCAATGGTTCAGCGAGTGTTGCCTGATCATAAGTAAGTCCATTGAACTCAATTACCATTTTCCTATCAACTGTGAGGTAGGATGAGAGCCCTGCTTGGTCATTCATATATGTTTTTATGTTACTACAAAGATCAACTCTTCTCATAAGGCAATTGTTGCATAGTCCACACTCTACATGGTTTTGAACAACTACATCACTCCCTATCTTCACATCATGAACATGATCACCCACTTCAACTATAATCCCAGAGACTTCATGCCCTAAAGGAGTTGCTTGAGTCTCTTTTTGTGTATTATAAAAATGCATGTCAGTGCCACACACACCGCAAGCTTTGATTTGAACTCTCACTTCATTACTCTTTAATGGTAATAATTCACTTTCAAGAATACGTATTTGTTTCTTATTTGTCACATATGCTGATTTGTTTATCATAATTCCTCTTATTACTTATATCTGTTTTTACACGAATCTATTTTTTAAATTCATGATGATAATCTCTTTTCATAAAATATAGGCAAGTTGGTACCATTATACCACCATCAGATATGAGTACAAGCTATTAGATGAAATATATCTATTTTACCATTCGTATAAAGAAATTTGATGAATTTCTCTATTTTACTTGAGTGAATGAACTCATTTACGTTAGTCTAGATATATAGGGAGTTGTACGTGGGTATTGCATTATTAGCTGTGGTAGTTGGATTAGTGGTATTAGTAGTAAGTGCTGATAAATTTATTGAAGGGTCTGCAGCTAGTGCAGTCTATTATCATGTCTCTCCCCTCCTTATAGGAATTGTTATTGTTGG
Organism: uncultured Spirochaetaceae bacterium; assembly: GCA_964453215.1. Lineage (GTDB taxonomy): Bacteria > Spirochaetota > Spirochaetia > Sphaerochaetales > Sphaerochaetaceae > SABI01. The sequence goes on from CAYVRR010000002.1 coordinate 61,636, forward strand.
CTTTGGCTCCTCAGCTCCAGAGCTTGTCGTTTCAGCTATGGCTGCCTCTAGTGGGAACCCAGGAATTGCTATAGGTAATGCATTTGGTTCTAATATTGTGAATATTGCACTTATCCTTGGGCTCACTTCAATAATTACTCCTATCATGGTTTCATCAAATATTTTAAAAAAGCAACTCCCTCTGTTAGTCGTAGTAATAGCAATTACCTATTTTTGTATTCGAGATTTATCCCTTTCAAGACTTGATGGAGCTATTCTTATCTTTGCATTTGTATTGTTTATGGTGTGGATGTTTTTTCAAAGTAAACATACAGAAAAAGATACTTTTACCGATGATATTGAGCATAGTGAAACATATAGAGGAATCCCTATTAAAAGGGCAATTCTCTACGTTATATTTGGTATCACTTTTCTCATCATTTCATCAAGAGTTCTTGTGTGGGGAGCTGTAAGGATAACTCAATTATTAGGTGTTTCTGAAATTGTTACTGGGCTCACTATTGTTGCTATTGGAACAAGCTTACCAGAACTTGCTTCTTGCATAGTAGCAATTAGAAAGAAAGAAGATGATATTGCCCTTGGCAATATCATCGGCTCGTATCTTTTTAATACCCTTTTAGTAGTTGGAATTGCTTCTACTATTTCTCCATTTTCATTAGAGATTATAATTATCTATAGAGATTTTCTTTTAATGGCTATCCTTACATTATCACTATTTATTATAGGATATCGATGGAAAAAGAAGATAGGAAGAATTAACCGCTTCGAAGGAGCTCTTCTTTTATCTTCGTATATATTGTATGTAGTGTACTTATTGGTTAGTGAATTTTCTATGGTCTAAATGAGAAAGTCACTCCAGCACTAATTGCTCTTCCTTTGTGGTCAAACAAGTCTAATAGACGAATGTCACCCATAATGTAGGCGTTTTTGATAAATTCAACTGGAAGTAATCGTAGGCCAAAGTTTAAAGAACCTCTATCATCTGCATCACCACCACTTGGGTTTACTGAATAACTTACATTACCAAAATCCATCACAAGGGTCATGATCTCTTTATTTCCACTTCTCCATAAGGGGGTTTCAAAAGCCATGCCAAAATCTATGTCACTATTGAGTGTTTGATAAAAAGTGTAACCGAGAAAAACAGTTGTTACTGATTCAAAATTCATAATTGAACTATTAAAAGTTGCCGAAAAACCTGTTTGAGCCGCAAACTTTCTGCTATCTTTTATAAAATCGACACCTTGCCCATTTATGATAAATGCAAAGTTAGTATTATTTTTTTCAATAAAACGCCATTTAGCTTGCAAGATAATGTCAGTAGTGAGACCAATGTCAAATGCTAGGGCTGCTTCAAAGTTTCGAGCAAATCCCATTTGAATGTAAGGGATGTGGGAGAATTTGTTTATTGCCGAAAACATTGCATTATACCCTGTGCTAAAGCTAGGTGAATTATTAGATTCAACAGGGATTGCACTAGGAATAACGACATATCCAGTAGATCCTGAAAGAGTTGTAGAGCCAGTTGTGGCAGAAGCAACGAGAGGAACTAGTGAAATAACTATAACAAAGGTCAACACACTAAGCATTTTTTTCATATGTATAATCTCCTACATGTCTTATATCTACTTAAACAATACCCCAATAATGGTGTTACGTATAGTAAAAATATGTAAATATCTCACAGCGGTGAGAATGAGAGTCATTATTTGTTACGTCACAGGTCAATACCACGTATTGAATATATTAGATAATTTTGATACATATATACAAAGAGTTAGCGTATGCTAATACTTAATAACGTATTATGAAGGATAGATATATATGGCTATTGATCGAACTCCTGTGAGAAAAAGGAGTAACTGGGTTGGAATAAATCCAGTAGTACTTGGGTATGAACCCAAAAAAGGGAAGGAAAAGCAACTTACTACTAGAAGAAAGAAAAGTAGTGAATATGCTCTTCAACTAAAAGAGAAACAAAAGGTACGATTTGTATATGGTGTGTTAGAAAAACAATTTCTCCTAACCTACAAGAAAGCTGAAAAAATGAAAGGAATTACGGGATCGAACTTACTCGTTTTATTAGAATCTCGTCTTGATAATGTCCTTTTTAGAATGGGATTTGCTAAAACAAGAAAAATGGCGAGACAGATGATCTCTCACGGACATGTTATGATAGATGATAAAAGAGTAGATATTCCCTCTTTTTCTGTGAAGGTTGGTGAAAAAATCACACTCTATCCCCACATCCAACCAAGGGTGAGAGAGTTTATGGCTTCTAGTACTCGACTTACCCCTTCTTGGCTCAGTGTTGATAAAGATACTTTATCAGGAAGCATTGTAGCCCTACCTTCTCGTAGTGATATCGACTTTGATGTAACTGAATCTAGGATTGTAGAATTATATTCTAAATAAATATTCATACCTACTTACACATGTGATAAAGTCCCTGTTAGGAATCATAGCAGGGACTTTTCATCTAATTGGTATATACGCCTCTTATTCATAGAATAAGAGATGCCAATATTAACTCTATTATTTTTTTGATTCAGGTGTATCAGTTTTAGTGATGTGATGAGGCCTTAAGATAAGATTTAAAACAACCCCAAAAATAGCAGCAAGACCTAACCCAGATAGCTGTAGTTGACCTATTTCAAAAGAAGCACCACCAAGACCTAACACGAGCATTGATGCACTAATGATGAGCAGTTTAGGATTTCCTAAATCTACCCTAGCATCTACCATATTCTTAATTCCAATTGAGCTAATCATTCCAAAAAGGAGGATACTTATTCCACCAATTACAGGAGAAGGAATTGTTGAAATGAGTGCGGTAAACTTAGGGATGAGTGAGAGGACAATAGCAAAGATGGCAGCTATTCTCATTATCACGGGGTTAGTTGCACCAGTGAGCGCTATAGCCCCTGTGTTCTCAGAATAGGTCGTATTTGCTGGGCCACCAATTAAGGCAGATACACTTGTTGCAATACCATCTCCTATTAAGGTTCTGTGGATACCAGGATCTTTAATAAAGTCTTTTCCTACCACGTTCGATATAGCAAGGACATCTCCAAAGTGTTCAACCATAGTCACAATAGCAATTGGAACCATAATACTTATTGCTTTAAAAGAGAACTTTGGTGCCATGAAAGAGGGAAAACCTATCCATGATGCTTCTTTTATGGGGGTAAAATCTACTACTCCTAGAATAATTGAAAAAAGGTAGCCACCAATAAGTGCCAAAAGAACAGGTAGGTTTGAAGCAAACTTCCATCCAAACTTTTCAAAGTAGATTTTAACAAATATTCCTAAAGCAAAAGTTACCATTGCAATAAGCCACGCTCCATTTGGTCCTAAAGTTGTGAGAATGTTGGGGGAGTTTGTTCCATTAGCATTACTAATAGCAACGGGTGCTAAGATGAGGCCAATCATAATAATCATGGGGCCAGTTACATGAGGTGGAAGTATGTTATGAATTGAATCATAACTCACAAACCTAAAAATAATTGCTACGATGATATATAAAAATCCTGCAATTAAAATTCCCCCTAATGCATACGCAATTGAACCTTCACTTGCTGTTACTGCAATGATTCCTGGAATGAATGCAAAGGAACTCCCTAAAAATACTGGCACTTTGAATTTAGTTACTACATGGAATATGATGGTACCAATCCCTGCTGCAAAGAGTGCAACTGCAACATCAAGGCCAGTTAATATTGGCACGAGTATTGTTGCCCCAAACATTACAAATGTGTGTTGCAGTCCTAAAATCACTATTTTAACATCGATCTTTTCTTTTGCCACTTGAGCCCCCTACAATATTAGTATCTGTGCTTACCTACACACCCCATCTATACATATATGAGTTGTGCAAAGTTGAAAATCCTGTGTTGTGGTATATTCTCCAAAAACATGACCTATTTTTTATAAAAAAGATAGAGCAAAACGTATATTTATTCAAAATTATTCTAAGTTTTCTCATACCCCCCCACTCTATCAAATATATTGACAAAAACAGAAACCCCGACATATAATCATATTGATATCATTTTGATACCACATTTTGTTGAATTGGAGTTTATTATGAAAACAAACACTCAAGAAGACATTATTGAAAAAAAAGCCCCATCCCTCTCTGGAATGGTAATGCTTGTAACCCTCATTGTAGGGGAAATAGCAACCTTTGTAGCTTTTATTTATTCAATAATTAGATTAGGTAATTACGGACCATCCCCCTTTTATCTTATTTTACTCATACTGATGGCTCTTCTATCTTTGATTATCATCCCAATAAGTTTTGCTGGATTAAAAGTTGTTAAACCAAAAGAAGCATTAGTATTAACACTCTTTGGTCGCTATTATGGAACTATTAAAAAAGATGGTTTTTATTTTGTTCATCCTTTTGTTGCTTCGATAAATCCATGTGCTAAAGAGGAAGTAGGGAAAACTACCTCTAGCCAACTCTCATCAAAAAATATCTCTTACCCTATTAATAAAAAAATAAGCCTCAAAGCAATGACACTAAATAATGAGAAACAAAAAATAAATGACTCTCTAGGAAATCCTATTATTATTGGTATTGTTGTAATATGGAGAGTAGTAAATAGTGCAAAAGCTGTATTCAATGTAGATAATTACCAGGAGTATCTTTCTACCCAAACAGATTCAGCATTAAGAAATATAGTAAGGCTCTACCCATATGATGAGTCTGATGCGGAAGGTGAAAAGTCTCTTCGAGGAAGTGCTCTAGAGGTTGCAGATAAATTAAGGGGTGCAATTCAAGAAAAAGCAGAGATTGCTGGGATTGAGATCCTTGAAGCACGTATTACTCATCTCTCATATGCTCCAGAGATTGCCGCTAGTATGCTTCAGCGTCAACAGGCTTCTGCAATCATTGCAGCAAGAAGTATGATAGTAGAAGGAGCTGTTTCTATGGTAGAGATGGCATTAACACAATTGTCAGAAAAAGAGATAGTATCATTAGACGATGAAAGAAAAGCTGCTATGGTAAGCAATCTCCTTGTTGTTCTTTGTGGAAATAAAGATGCACAACCAATAGTCAACTCTGGCAGTATATATTAAGTTAGGTGTTATGGCTAAAGATAATGAAAAGAAACAAATAGTACTACGTTTAAGTCCTACTCTTTGGAAACAAGTGGCGTCATGGGCAGAGGAGGATTTTAGGTCAATCAATGGTCAAATAGAGTTCTTACTTACTCAAGCTGTGAATAAACACTATAAAAAGAGTGATGAAGAGGGGCATGGCCCCTCTCATTAGAGTACTTGTTTTCCTTTATATGTATTTCCAACAAGCCCTTCTAATTGGACATCTACAAAATCTCCAATTTCTAATTGTCTTCGTGGTTCAAATACAATCATTTCATTATGTTCACTTCGACCTAGATAGTGTTCTTTGTTTTTCTTTGCCCGTCCTTCTACTAACAATTCTACTTTATCAAAGCAGCGACCCTCTTTATAGGTTTTGGTGAGGGCTCTTTGATTCTCTATTAATCTGTTTAAACGTTCTAATCTCACTTCTATAGGAACTTGATCTTCCATTTCAACAGCTTTTGTCCCTTCTCGAGGGTTAAAGTAGTACATGAATGATTCGATGAATTTAACTTCATTCATGAGTGAGAGTGTTTGATTGAAATCTTCTTCACTCTCTCCAGGAAATCCTACCATCACATCGGTGGTGTAGGTCATTTCAGGTACTGCTTCACTAATATCATTGATGAGGGAAAGAAATGATTCCCTTGTATATTTTCTTCTCATTGAGGTGAGAATTTTAGTTGATCCACTTTGTAGAGGAATGTGTAGGTGATGAGGAAGTTTTTTCTCATTTTTAAAAAGATTAATGAGGTTGGGTGAAAAATCTTTTGGATGGGGAGATTCAAACCGAATCCAAGTAACACCTGGAACAGCTTCTATCACCTCTTTTAAAATATCTGGAAAGGCATAGTGTATTCCATTATGGGTATAATTATAGGAGTTCACATTTTGTCCAAGTAAGGTGATCTCTTTAACACCAAGTTCTTCAAGTCTTTTTGCTTCATCTAATATAGAAGGAACACTTCGTGATATCTCCCTACCCCTCACATAGGGGACAATGCAGTAGGAGCAAAAATTATTGCATCCATTCATAATAGGGATAAAGGAGGTTACATCCCCCTTTTTATGGTAATTGTGGGTAAAGGTGTATTCATCTTTTCTTTCATCCCGTGCACCACTCAAAATTGCCCCTATTCGGTATTTATCATTTGTCCCAATTACATGGTCTACAGCTGGAGCCATTGAGATAATTTCATCATGTAATCTTTCAGCCATACACCCAGTTATGATGAGGGTAATATCTTTTTCTTCTTTAAGGTGTTTATAATACCCTATTCGCCCCCATATTCTGTTTTCAGCAGTTTTTCTCACACTACAGGTATTTATTATAACACAGTCAGCATCCTCTGCCCGCTTTGCTTTTTGTAGGCCGTGCTCAGTAAGAGATAATTCTAATGCATTACTCTCTGCTATATTCATTTGACACCCATATGTTTCTATCCAATAGTGGGTATGTTTCTTTTCAATCATATTTCTCTATATTTCCTTATATGTATCTATTTTTTGCAGCTTTAAGGGTGTTATACATCAACATTGCAATGGTCATTACCCCCACTCCCTTAGGAACTGGAGTGATAGCACTGCACTTTGGGCTAACGTGTTCAAAATCGACATCGCCTGTTAATCTATACCCTCTTTTTTTGGTGCTATCTTCTACCCTATTTATACCAACGTCTATTACAACAGCTCCCTCTTTTACCATATCTGAGGTAACCATATGAGGTTTTCCTACTGCTGCTATGATAATATCAGCTGTGCGAGTGATAGAAGAGAGATCTTTTGTTTTACTGTGAGTAATTGTCACCGTTGCGTCTTTTCCTTTTTGAGTGAGTAAAAGTGCAATAGATTTTCCAACTATTACACTTCGACCAATTACTACAACATGTGTATGAATGGTGGGGATATCATAATACTCAAGCATTTTTATAATTCCATATGGGGTACATGGAATGAAGCCATCTTCTTCTCTTAGTAAGGCACCTATATTTAAGGGGTGTAGGCCATCTACATCTTTAGATGGGTCTATAGTGTTGATGATAAGGGATTCATCTATATGGGGAGGAAGTGGGAGTTGAACAAGGATTCCATCTACTTCTTTATCTTCATTTAACGCGTGTATTGCATCTATGAGTTCATTTTCACTTACATGTGATGAAAAGGTAATATCTTTATGTCCAAAGGAGAGTGTGTCACACATTTTCTTCTTACTATTTACATAGGCAAGAGATGCTGGGTCCTCTCCAACTAATATAACAGCGAGAGTTGGAGCATGTTTAGTCTTTTGAATGAACTGTTGGGTGTGTTCTTCAATTTCTTTATAGAGAGAAGTTGCAACTTCTTTTCCTGTTAATAGTTTCATGTAATGCTCCTAAATAATCGTTTTAGATAAGTAGACTCATCTTTATATCAAATATTTAAGATTATGTGTACACTTGATAATAGATAAAGATGAATGAATAGGTTTTCAAAGTCTCATAAAATCTATATGATAAAAAGTGTAAATTCACAAGCAATGTGAGGAGAATTTTGTATGAAGAAAAAGTTGTTAATAGGATTTCTCTTGGCTTCCCTCATTATGGGTCTATCAGCGGCAGATGGAGGAATACCTACGTATGATAAAGGGTGGCAGATGTTCTCATTTAGGGCAGGTCCTGTTATTCCATCTTTCATCTACTTTCCTCATGCCCCCTCTACCACATTAAGTTTTGGGGATACACGATTAAAAACTGGTGGATATGGAGCAATTCGGTATCAAGGGTTCTTAAGTCCCTACGTAGCACTAGGAGGTGAGTTAGGGTATCTTTTTGACTCTTCTTTAAGTGATCTATATACATCGGTGCCGTTTCTTGCAAAACTAACCTATATTCCTGTACAAGGAACATTTGAAATTCCCCTCTCTCTTGGTCTTGGCTTTGCTTACAACTCATACAGAGAGTCTTCTTATCTCTCATTCTTAGCAGAAGCAGAAGTTGGGGTGAGTTACTACTTTACTGAATCTTGGGGGCTTAGTCTCTCAGGAGGCTTAACCCTTATACCAGAACTCTACTTTGGCGATTCAAGTTCTAAAACTGCTCTAGCTGGTTTTATGCCAATTACCTTGAGCATCTCATATAGAAGTAATTAGGAGAACCAATTATGAAACAAACGAATATATTACAAACGATCCTTTTGTTATTAGGCCTCCTTTTATTAACAGTAGGTTGTAACACAGACAATGATGGAATCTTTCGCCTCATCAGTCAAAGTGAAGAAATAGATGACGTTGGTAAAGTAACAATCATCACCCACCATGGAAATACCCTTTTTGCCCACACAACAAGTGGAGGACTAAGAACCTATGATACAACAACTAAGAGTTGGACAAAGATTAGTCGAGAAGAAAACGATAAACCTATCTATTCTAATCAAGTATCAACTG
>CAYVRR010000002.1:70268-93903 GCA_964453215.1 uncultured Spirochaetaceae bacterium
GAGAAGCTTTTTTCTATGTTCAAGGATCAAATGGGAATATGTTTAAAATTGATCCATCAAACGGAGAAGTAGTTGAAACACCTACCTTTACATCAATTAGTACAACTGTGAGAGTTTCTTCTTTTTATGGGGTTGGAACTAATTATTATATTGGAACAGTTGATAATGGAATTATTGAGATTGAATTTCCTTAATTTGTTTCTTTAAGTGTAAAAATAAGGAGGCAATTGCCTCCTTGTTTTTTTTAATCACATCTTACTTCATGTAAGATATCTATCACTTCTTGGTCATTGTATTGCTCATCAATTTCATCACTAGTTAAGCCAATGAATTCATGGTTCATGTAATGGATCCATGTCTCTTCTTCTATACTATTAAGTACATGTTTTCTACAGTAGTAATCGGGTTGAATAGGAAGAGGCTCCATCTTTTTATAAAGAGGGATCTTATAATCATAGACTGCAACTTTAATGTCATTTCGTGGAATCCCTTTAGAGAGCATCACATTTACAAGGGCATTCACTGTTTTACCAGTGTCAAAGATATCATCAACTATTAAGATTTTATCTCCACTACGAAGATGCTCTGGTGAATATGTCCATCCATCTATTCTTACTTCACTCTCTAATTTCATATTCTCATAACTTCTTGCAACTACTGCCGCATAGAATACAGGTCGACCATCTGCTTGTTTACGAATTAATTTATAATATTCGCTAAACACATTACCCATATAGACTCCACCACGAAGTGATATGTAGATAATGTCTGGAACAAATCCATCTTTTTTGTGCATTTTATAGACGAGTTTCAAGGCTGCGTCTCTTTGCATTTCTGGGGATATGAACTCTTTTTTCATACATGATCCTTTTATTTATCTAATCTAGTTGTGTAAGAATGATTACTCCGTTTGATGTAATTGCTATGGTATGTTCTACGTGGGCTGATGGTTTACCATCTCTTGTTACCACTGTCCATCCATCTTCTAATACTTCAACATTTTTTGTTCCAAGATTTATCATAGGTTCTATTGCAAGAACCATGCCTTCTCGTAAACGAGGGTTTGCGGAGAAGGTATTTACATAATTAGGTATTTGTGGCTCTTCATGAACAGCTAAACCAACTCCATGACCACAGTAGTCTCTCACAACTCCATACCCGTGTCTTTCTGCGTGTCGTGATATTGGTAGGGATATATCATGAATTCGAGCTCCCCTCTTACGAGCCCCTTCTATTCCGAGTCTAAGAGACTCATTTGTCACTTGTACTAACTTTTTTACCTCTTCTGGTACATTCTTACCAACTAGGTGAGTTCTAGCTGCATCACTAAAATAGCCGTTTAAGTTAATTCCAATATCTAAAGAGACAATATCTCCATCTTCAAGTTTCCTTTTTGAAGGAATTCCATGTATCACCTCTTCATTTACGGAGATGCAACAGGAGTTTGGAAAACCGCCATAGTTGAGAAAAGCAGGAGTTCCTTTATGTTTTTTTATGAAATCATAGGCTATTTTATCTATTTCAAGGGTCGTAATACCAACTTCAATTACTTTTTCTAACTCATCATGGAGATGAGCTAAAAGGCGACATGAATCATGAATATATTTAATTTGTTCTTCTGTTTTGAGAGTTATCATTCTTTTTCCTTTCTAATAGAGTCTAGAATACCATTAATAAATTTGTAGTTCACTTCCCTACTATACTCTTGTGATAATCTTACAGCTTCAGTAATAACTACTGATGGGTGTATATCTTTATTGTATAAAATAGAGAAGACACTCATCCTAAGTATATTTCGGTCAATGATATCTATTCTATCTAAAGGACGATTGATGCTAAAGCGGGAGATAATGCTATCAATTTCTGCGAGGTGTTCAAGTGTTCCCATAATAAGATACCGGGCGAAAAGGGCAGTTTCTGGATCTAAGGATTTCTCTTCTTCTTCATTAAGAGTTGGAAAATCTACAGTCCCTGTTTGAGTATATAACACACCATTAAAATCTAGTGAATAAAGAGTTGAAAGGGCGATTTCTCGCCCCATGTGTCTAGATTTCAACTTTAATTTTCTCCTTTATAAGAAATAGTGACGGTAGCTTGATCTCTTAAGGAAGCTACAAGGGTATCTATTGCTTTAATATAGGCATTTTGTTGATTTCTATTAGTAATCAATTGTCTAATATATTGTTTTACTGTAGTGGTTGAATCTGGATTAATTCTGTCTGTAATAGAAAGAAGTTTGGGATCTGTGTGAATAGTAACTTTTACAATATGATATCCACCTTTACTTTCTAGCACACTAGATGGCTTACCAACTTCAAGTTCAAATACCTTTTCAAAAAAGGTAGCACCTAACGCATTTTTCATGCTTACATCATCATACGCTAGCCATCCAATATCTCCCCCCTTAGGAACTGAATCTTTATCGAGTGAGTATTTTTGAACAAGTTCTTCAAAAGTATATGTATTATAGCGTAAGTAACGGGCTACTTGATCCATCTCTTTTTTAACAGAAACTTTAGTTTCAGGGGTAAAAGGCATAAAGATATGGGATAAACGGACAAGTTCGGGATTAATAAATTCTGCTCTATTAGCTCGATAGAACTCATTAATTTGGGCCTCAGTTGGCTCTTCATAATTATTTAATACACTAGATTGTGTAGCTTTAACATAATTATCTACTGTTGTAGACTCTTTTAGTGCTTTTTTAAATTCACCAATACTCATCCCATAACTTTGTCTAATAGCTAACTCAAATTGAGCATCACTAATATCTTGCCCTGTTTGTTGATTAAGATATGCTCTTTGTTGTTTTAACAATGACTCTACTTGCGCGTCAGTTACCATGTACCCATCACGGGTTGCTCCTTGAAGGACTAACTTATCATTAATCATAACATCAAGTACTTCAAGGGGGGTAATAGCTTCTGCACTACCAGCTTGTGCTGCTTGTGCCCTATACTCTGCGACACGTGAGTTGAGTTCTTCCACACTTATAGTTTCACTTTTAATAAGGTTCACAGTTGCCGCTGTTTGGGCAAATAGTGAGAGAGATGAAACCATTAAGATTATTACAATTAATATTCCTATCTTTTTATTCATAACATACTCCAGAATTTACGTAATTTTTAGATGTTTACCACACTCTTTTGCAAAACCAGTGTTAGGAAGAATTTCTGAATATGTGAGATACATTCCTTGTCCTTCCATCAGTTTAAAAAGCGCTTGCATTGTTTTTGTAGAACGAATAGATCCTTTTGTAATAAAAGCAGCACTTCGTTTTCCACTTATAGAACCAGCAGATTTAAGAAAGGATGCTATGTGGTCACTCACCTTCCCACCCCATAAAGAGAGTGGAGAAGTAACAACACCTATATAATCATAGTATGATATGATTTTTCCCGTTTCTTTTGCCATGTCAACAATGTCACAATCATGTGATTGCTCTTGAATACCTTTTGCAAGAGACGAGCTAAGTTCTTTGCAAAGACTCTTATTTGGCTTGTCATAGTAAAGAATACACGCTTTCATATCAGTTCCTTTAATAACAGATATGACCGCATATAATCTATGCGGTCAAATCATCTTTTTCTAATTAAAAATAGGTTCTTTAATTAGTGCTTGATTGATTCCACCATTCTGTTGATTCTTGTACCTGTTCTACAGTTATAGAATCGGTGAGAGAATCAGTTGAAGGTGTTTTATTAATAACTGCTAATAGAAGGGCTATTACTAAGAATGAGCCACCAATAATTGCAGTAATTTTTGTGAGGACTTTGTTAGATTGCGCACCAAAGGTAGAATCAGATCCACCTCCAAAAATACCACCTAAACCTGAGCCACCTTCACTTTGAATAGCAACCAAAAGAACGAGTAATATACTCGCAATAACAAATAATACTAGTAGAATAATTCCAATCACACCCATAGTTATCTCCAATTAATCGTTGTATTGCACGATGGGTTTAAATTGATCTACAGAAAGAGAAGCTCCACCCACAAGCGCTCCATCAATATGCTCCATTGCCATGAGGGATGCAACATTTGATGGTTTTACTGAACCACCATACTGTATTATAAGCGAATTGGCAACAGTTTCATTCATCACCTTAGCTACAAGAGAACGAATAAATGCATGAGCATTGTTCGCGTCTTCCCCTGTTGCAGTTTTACCTGTTCCAATTGCCCAAACAGGTTCATATGCTATGATAACATCTTCCATAGAACTGACACTTACATCTTTTAATCCATCAACTACTTGTCTTTCAAGAACAGCTTCAAGCTTGCCACCTTCTCTCTCTTCTAAAGTTTCACCAACACAAAGGATTACTTTAAGACCTTTTTTAAGGGCAAGGTGAACTTTTCTATTGATAAAGTCATCTGTTTCACCATAAAGAGCTCTTCTTTCACTGTGGCCTAAAATTACATAGGAAACCCCTGCATCGAGGAGCATATCAGGTGAAATTTCACCAGTGAATGCACCACTTTCTGAATCACTCATGTTTTGAGAAGCTACATAGATATTGCTCCCCTTAAGTGCTTCTACCACAGCTGGGATTGTGATAAATGGGGGCGCGACAACAACGGTGACATTTTTATCAACATTGGTGAGGGAATTTTTTAATTCAGTTGCGAAAACAGAACCTTGTGAAGGGCTCATATTCATTTTCCAGTTTCCTGCAATACATACTTTTCTCATAATTTTTATATCTCCAAAGCTTTAATTCCAGGCAACTCTTTTCCTTCTAAAAACTCTAAGGAAGCTCCACCACCTGTTGATACATGATCAATTTTATCTGCAAATCCAAATTTATTTACTGCAGCTACACTATCACCGCCGCCAACAACCGTGACGCCTTTGCAAGAAGCAACCATCGCTGCAACTTCTTTTGTTCCATTGGCAAAAGACTCAAATTCAAATACGCCCATAGGGCCATTCCATACAATAGATGCTGCACTTTGTAAGACTTCACCAACTTTTTTAAGAGTCTTTGGACCCACATCCATTCCAATAAGGTCTTGGGGAATATCTACTGAATCAATAGCTACAGGGGAAGCACTTTCACTAAATTTTTGGGCACCAATGTGATCGATGGGAAGAATTACTTCTACACCCTTTTCTTTTGCTTTCGCTAAAAATGAGGAAGCAACTTCTAGATAATCTTCTTCTAATAAAGATTTACCAATTTCATGTCCTTGCACCTTTAAGAAGGTATAGGCCATTCCACCTGCAATAACAATCGCACTACAACTATTAAGAAGTGATTCTAGTACTCCAATTTTTGAAGAGACTTTTGATCCTCCAATAATTGCTACAAAAGGTTTATCTGGGTTTTCTAAAAGAGGAGCGAAGAATTTTACCTCTTTTTCAATTAAGAATCCTGCAGCTGAAGGAAGATAATGGGCAACTCCTTCGGTCGATGCATGTGCTCTGTGAGCTGTACCAAATGCATCATTAATATACACATCACCAAAAGCTGCTAAAGATTTTGCAAAGGTGGGATCATTTTTTTCTTCTTCTTTATAAAAACGGACATTTTCTAATAATAAGATTTCACCACTTGCTAATTTTTTAACTTGTTGTTCAACTTCATCACCAATAACATCTGAAGCTAATAGTACATCGCGACCAATGAGTTCACTAAACCGTGATGCAATAGGAGCCATGCTAAAGTCTTTGTTTTTTGTCCCTTTGGGTCGGCCAAAATGGCTCATAACAACCACTGATGTCCCTTTTTGTTCAAGAATATAACGAATAGTTGGAAGAGCGCTCTGAATTCTTGTATCATCACTCACTTTTCCATCTTGAAGTGGAACGTTGAAGTCAACTCGGATAAGAACCCTTTTATTTGTAAGGTCCATCTGTTCAATTGTTTTTAATTTCATCATAACTCCTCGATTATATCTAATGCGCACCTTATAGGTAGGTGCGCATCGATATATAACAGTATTATACTTATGCCATTAATTTCTTGGCTAAATCTACAACACGGTAGGAATAACCCATCTCATTGTCATACCATGACATGAGCTTAAAGAATTTTGGTCCCATTTTCATGGTTAATTCTGCATCAAAGATAGATGAGTGAGAGTTACCTTTTACATCAGATGATACAATTGGATCTTCTGTGTATTGAAGGAAGCCTTTCATTGGGCCATCGGCTGCTTTTTTCATTGCTGCCTTGATATCTTCAACTTCACAATCTTTTTCTAACAATACGGTCAAATCTACAATTGAACCTGTAGGAGTTGGTACACGCATTGCTCCACCATTAAGTTTTCCTTTGAGTGAAGGAATTACTTCAGAAACAGCACGGGCAGCTCCTGTTGTGGTAGGAATAATTGAAAGTGCAGCTGATCTAGCTCTTCGTAAGTCACTGTGTGGCATATCAAGAACAACTTGGTCGTTCGTGTATGCATGAACTGTAGTCATAAGGCCACGTTCAATTCCAAACGTATCATTAAGAACTTTAGCAATAGGTGCTAAACAGTTAGTGGTACATGAAGCGTTAGAGTAAGCAAGTAAGCTTAAATCGAGTTCATCGTCGTTTACACCACATACGATTGTTTGGTCAATCTTATCTTTTGCAGGAACAGTTAGAATTACTTTTTTAGCTCCAGCTTTGATATGATCTTTGTATCCACCTTTTGGCCCTTCTGCAACTGAGAACACGCCAGTAGATTCGATAGCAATGTCAACGTTGAGTTCTTTCCAAGGAAGTTCTGCAGGGTTTCTTACAGCATAGATTTTGATCTCTTTGCCATCGACAACAATTGCATCGTCTTTTGCTACAACATCTTTGTCATACACGCCGTAGGTTGAATCGTATTTGAGTAGGTGTGCCAATGTTTTAGGATTTGTGAGATCATTGATCGCCACCACTTCGATGTCTTTGTCTTCAAAAGCGATTTTGAAAACGTTTCTGCCAATTCGACCGAAGCCGTTAATTGCAATTTTCATTAATAATTTCCTCCATAAAATAGGTATATATCATACCTAGTATAATAAGAATAGAGAGATTGAGTCAACGAACTAGGCTCTTTTCGTTACAATTTTAACACTATTGATCTTATGCCCATCTATTTCTTGCACAATAAAATCAATTGAATCAAATGTTACCTTCTCTTGAGACATAGGGATTCGTCCAAATTGTTCAAATACAAAGCCTCCAATAGTTTCTGCATCAATGTCTGGAATGTTAAGTAACAACTTTTCATTAATTTCATCTATGCTCGTTCTCGCATCACATAAATAGATGCCCTCTCCCATTTCGATGATATCTTCATCTTCATCATCATCAAATTCATCTTGGATATCTCCAACAATAACTTCGAGAATATCTTCCATTGTAACGATACCAGAGACACCCCCATATTCATCAATGGCAACAGCAATATGAACTTTTCTTTTCTTGAATTCACGAAGTAATTCATCAAGACGCTTTGTGTCGGGGACAAAGTATGGTTTACGCATACATTTTCTTATCTCTAAAAGTTTTGATGGGATTATGTTTACGATATCTTTGACATACAAAATTCCAATTACATTGTCGATTGTTTCAAAATAGACGGGATAACGAGAATATCCCTCTTCAGCAATTATTTCTAATAATTCCTCTTTCGTTGTAGTGTCACTAATAAAACTTACATCAATTCGTGGAACCATGACTTCTTTTACACTCGTTTGTTCCAATTCTTCGATACCATCAATCATATCTTTTTTTTCTGTTTTGATAGTTTCATCTTCATTATTCTGATTTTTAAATTTTAATTTCAGGATAATCTTGTCAATTAGTTTCACTGACCTAACTCCTTCTCAATCTTTTTCACAATCTCTTCCTGTAGTTGTAACATTGGTTCACTCATCTCATTTGTTGCATGATCGTGCCCATGAAGATGTAATAATCCATGAACAAGTAATCTAATTAATTCATTATTTCTATCGACGTTAAAATATTCGCAATTTTGAAGCATATCATCAAGGGAGATAACAATGTCTCCCACAATAGGTTCTGTTTCAATGGTGATAAACTCTTCATCCTCTTCATTTACGAAGGAGAGGATATCAGTGCTTTCATCCTTATCTCTAAATTGCTTATTATACATTCTCATCTGCTCTTTTGAAACAAATGAAATAGAGATTTCTCCCTTTTTTATCTCAATTAGTGTAGAGGCTTTTGTAAAGATCGTTTGAACTAGTGTAATTGGTGCAAGCTTTTCATACTCATCATCTTCATATTCTATATATAGACTCTCCATCTTAGGCCTCTTTGGTAGTAGGATACTTCATTCGTACATGATTCTTTCCTATAAGGTATTGAACAAATACTCGAGAGATATCATCTAGGTCGTTCAGGGTGAGTCTAGAGGCTGAAAGTTGCTTTCTCTCTATCTTTCCCATAATAATTGAGTGAATGAGTTTTTCATATTTTGCAGCATTTGGCTTTGTAATAGAACGGCTAGCTGCCTCCACACTATCTGCTAACATCACGAGGCTTGATTCTGGAGTTTGAGGAATTTCATTATTATACGAATAATCGTGTTCCCCTACCTTAATTCTCGTTCCGTTTAGAGCTGCCTCTTCTTGAGCCTCTTTTAAAAATATTGCAATGATATCATTTCCATGATGCTCACTGATAATATCTATAACTTCAAAGGGGAGTTTATCAGATTTTCCTTTTTCCACACCAATTTTTACATGGCTTTTAATGATAGAAACCGAAAGTGATGCTTTTAATTCATTATGCTTGTTATCTCCACTTTGGTTTTCAATAAAATATTCTGGATTTTCCTGTTTTCCAATGTCATGGTAGAGTGCTCCTACATATGTAAGGAGGGGGTCTGCCCCTATAGCAGCAGCTGCGCTACTCGCTAAATCGGCTACAGCAAGGGAGTGATTATATGTTCCAGGGGCAACTTGTGCCAATTTTCGTAATCCTTTGGTGTGGGTATTAGAAAGCTCCCTCAGCCTAAAGGGGGTTGGAATATTTAAAGAGATTTCTAAAATGGGTAAGAAAAATGCTACAAAAATATAAGAGAGGGTGATGTTAGATGCAATGATAGCAATCGATGTAAGGATAGTTGTAAATGAATAATCAACCATGAGGGCATGTACAAGGACTACAAAGGTTGCACAAATAAGGGTAAGGATCCATTGAAAAATCATATCAATTCTTTTAGAGACATATTTAATAAAATAGAGGCTTATAAAAGAGATTGAGATAATAAAAAATAGCGTAGTAACTGTACTTAATGAGTAGAGTGCCATTAAGGAGGTGATAGTGAGAGAAGCAACCATTCCAAGTCTTTTTTTATTCGTCATCAATGAAAGAAGAAGGGGTAACACAAAAAGAGGGAGAAATGGATCTAACCAAACAAAACCCTTTCCTGAAAAGAGATAGAGTAATAAAAACGTTACTATAAGGGTAGTGATAAGACCAATGAGATAAATAACAATAATTTGGTGTTTTCTTTTAGAGTGAGAAAACATCACATGGATAGCATATATTGAAGATATAATGATAGCAAAGGCAAAAAGAGAGCGGCCAACTAGCTGTAAAAGACTATATTGAACAGATGCTAGTCGTAGCGCTTTTATTGTTTTAATTTGACCTTCTTGAATGACAAAATTCTTTTTGATGATAAACTCACCCTCTTCTACACGGATCATTACAGGAACAACCTGGTCTCTCGCTTCAGCTCTGTCGCTCGCGGTAAGGGATGGGTGGAGGGTGATAGTGGGGATTAAAGATGAATCAATTACCCTTATTATTATCTCTTTCATCTCTGTGGTCAGGTTTGGATCTATAATATCGAGGAGCCTATTTGCAGTAGTGCTCACACTTTCATCTGTGATAAGGGTAGTAATATCTCTTATGTGGGTTGACCAATCATCGGTATAACCTGTTGGTTTACGCACCTTTATCGTTGAGTATCCCTCTTTAATCACTTTCTTTAATTCTTTTGAATCAAAGACACCTTCATCAATAAGTTCATTCGCTATATCAGAAGCATACATACTAATCAAATTTTTCTCTTGTTCACTCAATTGAGAAGAATCTAAGGTGGTATGTATCTCTTTTTCTAATCTATTAAATGAATTTTTTGAATCTATCAAAGATGTTGTAAATACTGGAGGCGTACTTTTATATGCCTTCTCTTGAGCAAGTCTCGTCTCCTTTTCATCAATATAATAGAATGACTGGGTTGCAATAACATCTTTATCAGCTATTTGTCCCTCAATAAACCGTGCATTGATATCATTCATCAACGTTCTACTATTAAGATAAAAGAGGGAGGGACCAACAAGTGCTGCAACAACAGCAAGAAGAGTGAGGATAATCAGTGAAAGTGAAAATAGGGGAAAAATTTCCTTATTTTTACGTTTCTCTGCTGAATTCGGTTTCATATGCGTTAACAATCCTTTGTACAAGAGATGACCTAATTACATCTCTTGATGTAAATTCAACAAACCCAATACCAGCAACATTATGAAGGATACGGGATGCATGTACAAGACCTGAGTAATCAGGACGGCGTAAATCGATCTGCGTAATGTCTCCAGTAACTATAGCTGTTGAATTCTCACTCATACGAGTGAGGAACATTTTCATTTGTTCGATAGTAGTGTTTTGTGCTTCATCAAGTACCACTACAGCATTATTAAATGACCTTCCCCTCATGTAGGCTAATGGAGCACTCTCTATGGCACCACTTTCTTCTAGCCTTTTTATTACTGATGGTGGAATTAAGTACTCCATTGCATCGTAAATTGGGGTTAAATAGGGGCTCAATTTTTGATGTAAATCTCCTGGGAGAAATCCTAAATTCTCTCCAGCTTCTACAACAGGGCGGGTAACAATAATTCGTTGTTTTCTTCCAGAGAGTACCTCTTTAAGGGCATAGGCAATTGCTAAGAAAGTTTTTCCTGTTCCAGCTGGTCCTATCGCAAATGTGAGTTGATTGGTGTGTAAAAGGGAAATAAATTTTCTTTGATGAATACTTTTGGGGTAGATAACTTTATTGCCCACCGCAATAACTACCTCTTTAGTGTCATCTTTTTCCCCACTTTTCTCTTGGGTGAGCTCTTGGTAGGTCATAAATATTTCGCTCTCAGATATTGACTCCAATTCATGATTGCGATTCTTTAGTGCACCCATTAAATCAACAAAGAGATCACTATTTTCACCCTTCTCACTTGGTTCAAAGGTGACGCTTGTCCCCTTAAGAAAGATTTCTCCATGAAGCAATAATTCTAAATACCCAATATTTCTATCATTAATGCCACACACTTTAGTCATATCATTCGTGTTATCAAAAACAAACGTACTACTCATACATCTCCTAATTTATTTCTCATCATACTCATAGTTTGACCTCTCTATCAACCTTGATTTCACTAATTGCGTTCCACTTTACTAAAAACTTCACAACAGGGCTCCACACCAAGCGATTGTTTACATTCTCAACTCGTGCTTCATAGGTAACATAGAGATTCCAATCATCCATATAGTGGATGAGGGAGAGGGAAAATGAATCCATAATAAATTGTGTTGTATTTCTTCCATTTCCAAAGAAATCAAAACTTTTAAGTAGGTCTTCTATGAAATCTTGAATAGTATTATATCTATATAACCCCCTATTTACTGACTTAAGTGAAGTTTTTATTGATAAAAACTTGTAAATATCGAGCGTAAGGGAGAAATCTATAGAAGCATACGAGCCAAAAGAGTCAACAAAAGAGTGGTGATAAAGGGCAATCACATTATAAGAGAGGCTAATCCTGTTTTTCCACCACAGCTTCTTCTCTAATGAATTAATTAATTTTACATCTAATGATTCTCCCACTACAGAAGAGTTAACTTGAGTCCCTTTTATAGAAAGATCTATAAAGGGGGCAGAAACTCTGAAGGTAAGTTTATCAAATGAGTTATTATCACTTTTAAACCTCCCTGATGCATCTACAGTAAGATATGCATCAAAAAGGGAAATTTTCAAAGAAGAATCTATTGTGAGGTCTTTATAAAACTGATTTGTAGGTAAAGTTTTAGAGTATTGAGCACTATTTGAGAAATTTAAGATTTCCCCTTTATAGGAAAAAGTAAAATTCCCCCTAAATAGAGTTAATACATCACTCTCATTCTCTTTAACTCCTACAGAGATAGAGCTAGAAATTTTCTTATATTGTAATCCTAATTTAGGGGTAAAGGTTACATCAAGGGGGAAAAGGGTAAATGTAACAGATGGGGAAAGTTCTACATCCCCCACTTTATACGTGGGATTATATGAGAGTGAGTGTATTTTTACATCATCAGAAGAAAAGGTTGTAAATCCTTTATTTTCTTCAACAAATGAGTTCTCTTTTTGATAAGAATTTCTATACAATCGTTGATTTAGTGTATAACTTATATTCAAAAAAGGGAGGGTGATTGTATTATCTGAAGAAATATCATATTGTTTTGACTCTTTTGTATCAGTTGTGGTGTTTGAAAGAAGTGATGTTATTTTGTGATTAAATGTAACAATCTTTGGACCAATTCTCGATTCTAGTTCAATAAAAGATCTATTATTCACTTTTGTTATCGTATCAACTCGTAATCCTTTTGTATAATCAAAGACCCATTTAAAATCTTGTTTTATTTCATAATTAATCTTCAAAAATGATTCTGAAACCCGATGTAAGGTAGTACTGTTCTCATCTTTAGGAAGTAACTGATATTTTTTTAATTGTTCTACTTGCTTGGAAGTGTAGGTTGTTTTTTCCCCTTTTTCATCCCCTTTCCAATTTTTTTGTACGAGTGTACCACTCATTTTTGCACGTATATCAATTGGGGTCGCATCATTGATAACAAATCCCCCAATTGTGGGGTCACTCTCTTTTTCAAAGCGAATATTACTTTGGAATGTAGTAATATCAATAGAGTTGATATAAGGGGCCAAAAGCTCTGGAGAAATTGAGGTTGAGCCCTTTAATTCCCATGTGAATGAGTTAATTGAGCTAATTTTATTCTCCTCTTTTGTATTAATTGAAGCGAGTTCTAATAACCGAGTTCGAATATCTCGTTGTAGGTAATCTTTTTTTACTTCACTATCACTATAAAAAGGGAGGGAGAAAGAGAGGGAAGTGTTATCCTTTTTATATGAGAAGGTTGGGTGTATGAGGTATCTAAATAATGCTTTGTTTGCTTGAGTAGATGGGTTTTTGTAGGCAACACCTGAAAGCATAGATGCTTTCATACCTGCTTCTGGAAAACTATTTTCACTTTCTAACCCTAAGAAAATTCCATCGTGTTGATAAAAATCACCATAGAGAGTTGCGTAGGATGAAGAAGAGAGTGCCCATTGTTCCACTTGGGAGGGATTGGGTTGCACCTTGGCCTCATATGTATACATAGAACCCTTTTCTAATGGTTGTTCACCAGTTAAAAAAGATGTAATCCCCTTCTCCTCTTTTTCATGAATCAAAGGATTTTTCCCATAGAGTTCATAACTTGTAAAAACCATCACCCCTCTTTGAGAGTCATACCCAAAGGAGGGGTTAAAGGTGAGTGTTTTTCCAGGATAAAAAAAGAATGGGATATAAAGAATAGGGACTCTTCCTATGTACAAAAATGAGGAGGATAGAAAGAGGTCATTATTATCGATAACATAGAAATTTTTTGATCTAATTTGGTAATAATCCTTATCTACACTTGTGGTAAGGGATGAGTCTGCAACAGAGATGAAAGGAGGATCTTGAGATAACGTAATTTTTTCACCACGAGATAAAAACTGAGTCTCTTTTCCATCTTCATCAAGACTCTCGCTTCTAATAATTCCTTGATTCATCACAATTTCTTGAGTACGGGTATTTAAGATAAGCGAATTAGAAGTGAGAACTTCTACCTCCCCTTCCCTATTTTGCTCAAACACCACATTACCAATGGCATAAAGATACCCCTTTTTCCTATTAAATATAATAGTTTGTGCTTGTAGTGAGTTATCTTCAAAATCTATTGAAACACTCCCATCTAGAATAACTTGATCCTTTTGTTCATGAACAAAAAATGAATCAGCTTGGTTAATCTGTAGGTATGGTTTTTCACGTTCGATACCCTCCTTTTGGGTTTCACTAAAGCCATAATAGGTTAATATAGCTGCAATAAGCTCATTTCTATCACTAATAGGAGGGAGATTTAAAAAGTTGTTTTTCTCTATGAGAGATGAAGTTGGTAGAGAGAGAATATGAGAAATAATGAGGTCACTATTTTCGATTTCTGTTGCATACACAGGTACATAAAGGGATATAGAGAATAATAATGTGCAAGCTAGGAAAAAGAATTGTTCTACTCTAACTGTTTTCATGAATATGTTGAGCTATATAATACCCTGTATGACTCTTCTTTGAAAGTGCAACTTCTTCAGGTGTTCCACAGCTCACTAATTCTCCCCCCTTATCTCCTCCATCAGGACCAAGGTCGACTATGTAATCAGCACTCATAATGATGTCGAGATTGTGCTCTATCAGCATAATCGTATTTCCTGTATCAACTATTCTGTTAAGCACTTCCATCAAATTTCTTACATCAGCAAAATGGAGGCCAGTTGTGGGTTCATCAAGGATGTAAAGAGTTTTTCCTGTACTTCTTTTAGCTAATTCAAGTGATAACTTCACCCTTTGAGCCTCCCCTCCACTTAAAGTGAGGGCAGATTGTCCTAATTTTATATATCCAAGTCCCACAGAATCGAGAGTCTCAATTTTACGATGAATTGAGGGAATTGCTTTAAAGAACTCAGCAGCTTCACTAACTGTCATATCTAATACATCGTGAATATTTTTTCCTTTATAGTATATTCGTAGAGTCTCTTTATTGAATCTTTTTCCTTTACACACGTCACAATTCACATAGACATCGGGAAGGAAATTCATCTCAATTTTTAAATTCCCATCCCCTTTACAATGCTCACATCTCCCTCCAGAGACATTAAATGAGAATCTTCCAGGTTTATACCCTTTTGCTTTTGCTTCAGGAAGGGAGGCAAATAGGTCTCTAATTGGGGTAAACGCTCCTACATAGGTTGCAGGATTAGAGCGGGGAGTGCGTCCAATGGGAGTTTGATCTATGCTAATGACTTTATCAATGTGTTCACTTCCTTCAATAGAGGTGTATCCATCCATCTTTTCCTGTTTTCTATTCATAATTCGTTTTAAAGCTGGTAGCAATATTTCATGAAGAAGGGTTGATTTACCTGAGCCAGAAACTCCTGTAATTACATTCATCACCCCAAGAGGGAATGAAACATCAATTCCTTTTAAATTGTTTTTAGCAGCCCCATATATTTTTATAAAGTTTCCACTTCCACTGCGGTGCCCATGTTTAATTGGCATCGTTAACTCTTTTGCTAAGTATCTTCCTGTGAGGCTTATTGGATTATTCATGAGTTCACGTGCTGTCCCTTTTGAAGTTATATACCCTCCATGAACTCCTGCACCAGGACCTAAATCTACAATATAATCGGCTTCTAACATCGTAGCTTCATCATGCTCTACTACAATAAGGGTGTTCCCTATATCCCTAAGTGCTTTAAGTGCTTCTATGAGTTTATGATTATCCTTTTGATGAAGCCCAATACTTGGTTCATCTAAGACATAAATTACGCCACTTAGCGCACTTCCAATTTGGGTTGCTAATCGAATTCGTTGAGATTCTCCCCCACTTAAGGTCCCTGTGCTCCTGTCGAGTGTAAGGTAATCAAGGCCCACATTTACGAGAAAATGGAGTCTTGAATGGATCTCTTTTAATACTTGTTTACTAATTTCAATTTGTGTTTCATTGAGTGAAAGATTGTCAAAGAAAGTAACTGAATCTTTTACAGATAAAGAGGTAATCTCATAGATATTTTTATTTTGAACTAAGATTGAAAGGGCCTCTTTTCTTAGCTTTTTCCCATCACATGTGGGGCACTTTTGCCCTGTCATATACCCTTCCATCCAACTTCTCATAGGGGAAGAACCGGTTTCTCTATATCGTCTTCTCAGCTCTATGATAATTCCTTCGTAGGGTTTATGAGCTGTATAGGTTGAGTTTCTTTTTTTGTTATGGTAGCTCAGTTCTATTGGCTCATTTCCCCCAAACAAAATAATATCGATAATTTCTTGTGGAAGGTCTTTAAATGGGGTATCAAGGGAGAAGTTATAGTGTTTTGCAAGTGCTTCAAAGGAGGTTCTTGCCCAAGATGCTTCTGGGTTATGTGTAGCAATTGCTCGTTGATTAAATGATTTGTTGTAATCGGGGATGATTTTATCTACATCAAAGTCACTAATATCTCCAAGTCCATGGCATGTTGGGCATGCTCCAAAGGGGTTGTTAAAACTAAAAAGACGGGGTTCTATTTCTGGTAAACTAATGCCACAGTGGATGCAACTATTCTTTTGTGAATAGGTAATCACATTCTCACTCTTGTCATCTTGAATATGTAAAATACTTACAAGGCCATCGCTCATACTTGTTGCACTTTCAATTGAATCAGCTAAACGAGAACGAACTTCTGATGATAAAATAAGGCGATCTACAACTATTTCAATAGAGTGTTTTTCTTGTTTCTTTAGTGGTGGTACATCTTCAAGGGCGTATATTGTCCCATTTACCCTCACTCTCACATAGCCATCTTTTTTGGCATCTTCAAATATCTTTTTATGCTCCCCTTTTCTCCCTATTACTACAGGGGATAAGATCATAATCTTACTCAAATCAGGGAGGGTATACATTGCTTCAAGTATCTGGTCTATAGATTGTTCACTTATTGCATCCCCGCACAAAGGGCAATGGGGAGTTCCAACTCTCGCCCAAAGGAGGCGATAATAATCGTAGATTTCTGAGACTGTTGCAACGATTGAACGGGGATTTTTATTAGTTGTTTTTTGTTCAATTGCAATAGCTGGACTTAACCCTTCTATGTAATCAACAGCGGGTTTTTCTAATCTTCCTAAAAATTGTCTTGCATAGGAACTTAAAGATTCTACATAGCGACGCTGTCCCTCTGCAAAGATGGTATCAAAGGCAAGGGAAGATTTTCCAGAACCACTTAAGCCTGAAATAACGATGAGTTGATCTTTATCTAAATCGAGGTCTATGTTTTTTAAATTATGTTGTCTTGCTCCCCGAATAATGAGCTTGTTATGCACTACTTCATCTCCTGAATATATTGAAAGAGGACTTCTTCTGCTTCACTTTCTACTACTTCTTTAACTAACTTTCCTTTTACATACAAAAAGACTTTGTTCCCAATTCCTGTAATTGCGATATCGGCGGAGGCAGCTTCTCCAGGGCCATTGACTTGGCACCCCATGATTGCAACAGTGAGATCACTTTGAATTGCATAGAGTTTATGCTCGATCTTCTTCACAAACTTAGCTGAATCGAAGGTACTTCGACCACACGTTGGGCAAGAGATAAGATTAATTCCCCCCTTCATAATTCCAACGGTTCGTAAGATTTCTTTAGCAGCTGCTATTTCATAGATGTTATCATCACTAATGCTGATTCTCATCGTATCCCCTATTCCTTCCTTTAAGAGCCTACCAAGAGCCCAGGTACTGCGAGTAACTGCACTCACAATGGAACCAGCTTCAGTTACTCCAAGGTGGAGGGGATAATCACAGAGGGATGCTAACTGTTTATAACTCTCATATGTGTGATCAACAGAGGTGTGTTTTACTGATATTACCGTATGTGTGAAATTCCAGCTTTCAAACCATGAAGCATATTCTAATGAAGTTTCAACCATAGCTTTTACAGGATCTTCTTTTCTCAAAGCGTGTGGTAAAGAGCCCCCATTGAGGCCAATACGGATTGCAACGTTGTTGTCTCTAGCTGCTTTTACAACCTCTTCTACTTTCCACTTTGCCCCTATATTACCTGGATTAATTCTAATTTTATCTGCTTTACACTCTATTGCCTCGAGTGCGAGTTTATAATCAAAGTGGATATCAGCAACGACTGGCATAGGAGAGTCTTTGCATATGTTAAAAAATGTTTCTTTATTGTCATGATTGGGATAGCTAAAACGGATGATATCACACCCCATCGTGGCATATGTGCGAAGTGTAAAGAGTAAATTATCATACCACGATGTTTCACTCATTGGTTTAAGAATAGTTGAATACATTGTTTGTATTGCAATTTTTTCACCACTACCAATAGCAATATCTTTAATGGGTACAATTCGTGTTTCTCGTCTCATGTTCCATATTTCCTTATTGTATTAAAAAAGTGAATCAAATTGTATCGTAAAAAGAGGAATTAAAAAAGAAGGAACTCTAGGATAAGGAAAACTTTTCAAAGGAGGAATAGATGCACAAATCTCCCTTACATCTAATAAGGGAGATTCGTTATTAACAGGTATACTATTGTAACTATTGTAATAAGAGTAGCAAGAAGACAAGAGTAAACAATGCAACTGTTTCAACAATACCAATTACAATAAAGTAGTTAGCTGTTCCTTTTCCAGTCTCTGCAAGTGCATCTGAAGCTGCTGCAGCTGTTCTTCCTTGCATCCAAGCTGAAAGACCAATTGCTAATCCACCAAAAATACCGCTACCTAATAAAAGGGCTGCATCCTGACCCGCCGCTGCTGCTGCACTGATGAAGTTCATTAAAAGAAATCCATATATTGTCTGTGTTAATGGAGCACCACTAAAGGCGACCATGATGAAAGGCGCCGGCTTGTTATTAGCATAACACTTCTTCCATCCACCAACTGCTGCGAGTGCCGCAGCTCCTGAGCCTAAGCCAGACCCGAGTGCTGAAAGACCGAGTGCTGCTGCCATACCTATCAATCCAATATTCATATTCTTTGCTCCTTATCGTTGTCTTTTACAACGTATTTGATGTGTTTTGTACTGTTTCTTTAAACGGTGTGTATGCATATCCTGTCCACTCCATCCCGAGTTGACCAGAAAATTCCAATAAATTCAATCTCACTCCATGAACTACAACTGACAATAGAGCCATTATTATGTTGAGCCCATGTCCAACTACAAGGACAAATATTCCAGCTGGAAGGGCAAACCCAGATAATAAGCCAGATGCCATATTGTTAAATGATTGTGCGATTGCTAAAGATGCCATTCCAACTGCAAAAAGACGGATATAACTAATAATGTTACTAAAAGCACTAATTGAGTTTAAGAAGGTTGTAAAGAGGTTCCCAGCTCCCCCTAATAATCCCTTCACAAAGGGAATGCCAGGGCCTTGAGCTCCAAATAAGACGATGAGTAAGAAACCAGAACCTACAACTATTGCAACAACCATCATATTAATGGATGCATTAATAACGAGGGTGAGGACGAGGAAGTAGAGGGCATCTATCATAATGAGCCATCCAACATCTGCAACAGCTGAGAGATCTTTTTTCCCAATTTTGCGATAAATATTCATTACACAAGCAAGGGAGAGTTGAACTGTACCTATGATGAAACAAAATTGCATCACAGTATTTTGAGCACTTGTTGCACTTAGGCCAAAGAGCTCAGGATAACTCGCTATTTGTGGTATCACAAGGGCTTTAAGAAATGGGATGCTACTAATGATTGTTTTAGAGCCAAACCACGTACCTGTCACAGCTCCCCATACAATCGAAGTGATCGACAAGACATACAAAAGGACTATAGCATTTGTAGCTTTTTTCCCCTTCACATGCATAAGTACTGCTGTAATAAAGAAGATAAGTCCATAGGCACCATCACCTACTATCATTGCAAAGAAGAGGGCGAAAAAGAGGAGAAACCACATACTGATGTCTACTTCTCTATACCCAGGAACTGTTCCTAAGATATCAAAAACAGGTTTTATGATACCAACTGCTTTTGGATTAGAAACAAGTGTTGGAGGGTTTTCATCCTCTTTAATATCACTTAATGCATAACCAATCTTATTCTTTTTCGCAAATATTTTAAATTCAGCCTCTTTTGTAACAGGGAGGTATCCACTTAACCACGTCACAATTCCTTCCTGCTCATCCATAGAAGCGTCGATCTTTTCAAAGATAGTATCACTCTCTAAGACACTCAAATAGTGCTCAAATGATGGGATATAGGTAATGCTCTCTACTAACTCTTTATCTATTTGATTGAGAGTTTTTGTATACTCAGTGACTAAATTCTTTGCTTCAGTTAATGAGTGGGAAGGGAGCACTATTGGTGTGAGTGAGTCTATTGCTTTACCAACTGTTGCTATAAGAGTAAATTTCTTCTCCCTCGACAATACAATATATTGTTGTTCTACTTGTTTTAAACTTTTACTTTCTACTCTATAGAGGTAGAGAGGATAGCCATTCTTTTTTAAGTATTTGAGATCTTTAAGAGAGATATCTCCAAGGGGTGAGAGAAATTCTATCTCTTTTTGAAGAGATGAGATGAGTTGTTCTTTCTCCTCTTTTGAATCTAAAAGAGAAAGTAATCTGTTATATAGGTCAAAAAAAGTTTTTTCATCAACTACATGAGTGTATGCAATTTTTCTTTTTTTATCCTCTTTCTCAAGTTGTTTCAGTGTGGTTAATAAAGTGGTCACCTTTGATATACTTTTTGTGAGGTCTTCTACCTTTTCACTCTTCACACTCACTTCATCAGGGTGTAGAATACCAACTTTCCTCAGCTCTTTGAGAGTTTTATTCTTCTCATATAGTCGCATCACAATTGAGACTCGTTTCATTTCTACAATCATGCTATCTCCCGTGTGACTTTATTCACTAATTTTCGTTTCGAAATTTTTCCTCTTACCACAGCAGAAGTTTGCTGATCTCCAAGGTAAATTTGAATTTTTCTAATATTATGCTTTGTTTCAGGAATTTTTACTTTCTCGAACAGGTTTACTCGCTGACTTGTCACCCTAAGCTCTTTACTTAAGAGTTCAATTTGCTTCTCTAACGTTGCAATTTTTGCATCATACATAGCAATTTCTTTTAATGAGATAATTCCTTTATCAACCCAAAGGGGATAATCATCAACATTATAAGGGATATATTTAAAGGTGAGATTCCTAAAAAGGGGAATAGTAACACCTGCAATATTGCCCTTCTCTTTTACTACTTTATCAATGATAACAAGGTGGTCTATTTTTTTCTTTTTTTCCACATATCTATTTTCATTAAATACAGCTACCCAAGATTGAAGTGCTTTAACAAGATCTTTTTGCTCTTGCTTGAGAGCATCAACTTCACTTATTTTATCCCTAATCACCATCTGCAATTGTTGTTTTTTCAATTGTAAGGTTGGAAGGTAGCGTTGATATTGCTTGAGTTGGTCTTTTTGTTTTTTCTGTTCATTTTTCGTAAGCTTGACTTTTGCCATTCATTACTCCTAAAGACTCTTCTTTGGCCAATACTTCATAACTAACTCACTTCGCATACCAGTTTCCTTTGGTTCAAAACAAGTACTAAGAATTGTCCAACCAAGATCTAAGGCTTCCTCTAGTGGGATATTTACTGATAACTCCATGAGTTCAGTTTCAAACAAGTCACCATAGGTAAGTAATTTCTTATCCCATTCACTCATTTCAAATCCCATTGATTTCTTCTCTAATGATTCTTTATACGAAGCGTAGAGTTTAATCATACTATCCATAAGGGCTCTGTGGTCATCTCGTGTATCTTTATTTACTTGTTGTTTTAACCTAGAAAGGGAACCAAATGGTTCAATTCGGGAGTTTTTCAGGTAATACTGCCCTTCAGTTATATACCCTGTATTATCTGGAACTGGGTGGGTTACATCATCTCCTGGCATCGTAGTTACAGCTAAAATAGTAACAGATCCTGCTCCTTCAAAGTCTACTGCTTTTTCATATCGAGCAGCGAGGGATGAATATAGGTCTCCAGGATATCCTCTATTTGATGGAACTTGTTCCATTGTAATAGCAATTTCTTTTAAACTATCTGCAAAGTTAGTCATATCTGTTAACAAGACTAAAACTTTTTTCCCATCAAGGGCAAACTTTTCAGCAACAGCAAGGGAGATGTCTGGTACTAATAAACACTCTACAGTTGGGTCACTTGCTGTGTGTACAAAGAAGATAGTTCTACTCATCGCTCCACTTTTTTCTAGAGTATCTTTAAAATAGAGGTAGTCATCAAACTTGAGTCCCATTCCACCTAAGATAATAAGGTCAACTTCTGCTTGCATTGCAATACGGGCAAGTACTTCGTTATATGGTTCACCTGAAACACTGAATATTGGAAGTTTTTGTGATTCAACAAGGGTGTTAAATACATCAATCATTGGAATTCCTGTTCGAATCATATTTCGGGGAATAATTCTCTTTGCTGGGTTAACAGCAGGACCACCAATATCAATCATGTTTTCAGTGAGAGAGGGGCCATTATCTCGAGGAACGCCAGAGCCTGTAAAGATTCTCCCTAGTAAGTCATCTGTATAAGAGATTTGCATGGGGTATCCTAAAAAGCGTACTTTATCCCCTGTTGCAACACCTCTACCACCAGAGAATACTTGTAAGGAGACAATATCTTTATCTAATTTAATGACGTTAGCCATTGATGTGCCATGTGCTGAACTTACTAATGCAAGGTCTCCGTTACGAACATTTTCAGCTTTTACAGTAATAACGTTTCCTGATATTGATTCTATCTTTGTATAGATTTTTTGCATACTTTTTTCCACCTATTTCTTGTTGATGATCTTTGAAGCTCGCTTCTCGTAGGAATCAAAGAGGCTCTCTACTTTCTCTTCAATCTCATTTTTAAACATCTCAAAACGCTCATCGTCTAAAGGAGTGTTATTCCAGTCGATGAATTTTTGTCGTAGGTCGTTGATAAATGATCTTGCATCATTTTTATCTTCAACTTTGATGTTAGAGCCTAAGACACTAAAAAGCACATCGAAAACAATTTTCTGTCTCTCAATTGGAGCTGCAAAGTCTACTGGGTCGAAAGAGTTTTGTTGGAGATAAACACTATCTATTAATTCACCTTTTAGGTAAATCATATAATCATCTAAACTTGTCCCCTCTTCCCCTACTACTTTCATCATTTGTGAGATTTCATTTCCTCTAAATAGAATATCTTTTGCATAATTTACTTTATCGTTGTCAATTACAGATGTATATTTTGTCCATGAATCGAGTGGGTCTACCGCTGGATATTTTCTCGCATCACTACGCTCTCTACTTAATCCATGGAATGCTCCAACTACTTTAAGCGTTGCTTGAGTTACAGGTTCTTCAAAGTTACCACCAGCTGGACTTACTGTTCCCCCAATGGTGACACTCCCTTTAGAGCCATCTCGTAGCCTTACAATACCAGCTCTTTCATAAAAAGAAGCAATGGTTGATTCAAGGTAGGCTGGAAAAGCCTCTTCTCCAGGAATTTCTTCAAGTCGACCACTCATTTCTCTCATTGCCTGAGCCCATCTACTTGTACTATCTGCAAGGAGGAGGACGTTTAATCCCATTTGACGATAATACTCACCAATGGTTACAGCTGTATATACACTCGCTTCACGAGCTGCAACTGGCATACTACTTGTATTACAAATAATAATGGTTCGCTCCATCAATGTTTTTCCGGTTCTAGGGTCAATAAGTTCTGGAAACTCTTTAAGAGTCTCTACAACTTCACCTGCCCTCTCTCCACATGCTGCAATAATTAC
>CAYVRR010000003.1:0-87200 GCA_964453215.1 uncultured Spirochaetaceae bacterium
TTTAATTTGATATTAAAAAAAGAGAAGCACTAGACTTCTCTCTTTGGGGAGTGGCAGATTTGAACTGCCGACATCCTGCTTGTAAGGCAGGCGCTCTCCCGCTGAGCTAACCCCCCAAGATTAATTGGTAACGAAGATGAAACTACCACACTCCCTATGAGCTTGTCAACAACGTTAGATGATATTTATGAGAATAGTTAAGTTTTTTAAGAAAATTATATGGTTGATATTGAAACCTCAATCATTACAGGCTACCATAATCATAATAAAATAATGACTTGAGTATCTAGACAACGAATTCTTGGTGCTCCTTGTCAACAAGATGAGGGACCTTATGAACGAGATTAAACAAGAGAGCCTCACCTTTAAAGAACGTTTTGCTCGCCTTGAACCACTTTTGCATTCTTATTACCACTCACTCTATAAAGAGGATGGCTATTCACGCCTCATTGAAATGCTCCACTTATCCTATGCAGCGAGAAGTGAAGCTATGTTACTCCTTGATAAAGAGCGGCTAGAAGATCCCACTTGGTATCAGAAATCTCAAATGGTTGGCATGATGATGTACGTAAATAACTTTAGTGAAACATTTAGGACTATGCCAGCACGATTAGATTACCTAAGTGAACTAGGAATTACCTATTTACACCTTATGCCCATTTTTAAAATGCCCCTATACTCTAATGATGGGGGGTATGCAGTAAGTGATTTTACCTCCATTGACCCCCGTTTTGGAACTGATGAAGAATTTGATACCTTCACAAAAGCATGTCACTTACGAGGAATTAGTATCTGTGTAGATTTTGTCCTAAACCATACAAGTGATGAACATGAGTGGGCACTAAAAGCAAAAGATGGGGATACAGAAGCGATGAGTCGCTATTTCATCTTTGAAGATAGGACCATGCCAGATGAATATGAGAAGTGGGTCAATGAAGTATTCCCTGTTCTCGCTCCAGGTAATTTCACTTTTAATGCATCAATGAATGCTTGGGTACTCACCACATTTAATCATTATCAGTGGGATTTAAATTATAAAAATAAAGATGTCCTCATTGATATGGCTAAAGCTATGTTGTTAATGAGTAATAGAGGAGTTGATATCTTTAGGTTCGATGCAATCCCTTATATCTGGAAAGAGTGGGGAACTTCTTGTCGAAACCTCCCTCAAGTACATACAATAGTAAGAATATTGCGTCTTATTTTAGAAATAGCCTCCCCCTCTTCTATTATTAAAGGGGAAGTTGTAATGAGCCCTAGCCTTGTTGCACCCTACTTTGGCACAGAGAAAGAACCTGAGTGTCACCTTTTGTATAATGTCTCCCTTATGGTAGAGCTCTGGAACTCTCTCGCTACGCGCGATGTGAGGATGCTTAGTGCAAGTATTGATGCAATTCCAGATGATGTTCCATCAAGTGCCTGCTGGGTAAATTATGTGAGGTGCCATGATGATATTGGCTGGGGATTTAACGATGATAAGGCGAGGGAATTAGGGTTTGATCCTTTTTTACATAAACGTTTTTTAATTAACTTCTATTTAGGAGCTTTTCCGGGAAGTTTTGCCATCGGAGAGTTGTATGAATCTGATCCCAAAACACTCGATGCAAGAAATTGTGGCACTTTGGCAAGCTTATGTGGATTAGAAAAAGCAATTATCGAAAGGGATGAGTATAAAGGGGAATTAGCTGTAAAACGGATCATCCTTATGAGTGTTTTTACCTTTATCACAAATGGAATACCAGTTATTTATAGCGGAGATGAAATAGCTCAACTTAATGATTACTCATACATCCACGATCCCCATAAGGCAAGGGATAGTAGGTTTCTTCACCGCGGAGCATTTGATTGGCCTACAGCGAATAAAAGGGATGATCTTACCCTCTATTCATCTCAAGTATTTTATCGCCTAAACCGATATATAGTTGCAGCTAAAGGAAATCCTCGAATGGGTAACGATAACAAGCTTAAAACTATTTTCACTAGTGATATTTCTGTAATTGCAATGAGTGTGACGGCACGAGTTCAAGAGAGTGAACGAGATGTGATGATTGTGATTGCCAACTTTAGTGAATATCAAAAGAGCATTACTATTGAAGATGTTCCTTTTGAATCGATGAGAAGTACTTCTTGGACAGAATTAGTACAAGGAAAAAGCATTCGTCTTGTTGGAGAAGCAATTATTCTTGGCCCCTATGAAATACTTTTATTAAATCCAATGTAAAGA
Organism: uncultured Spirochaetaceae bacterium; assembly: GCA_964453215.1. Taxonomy (GTDB): domain Bacteria; phylum Spirochaetota; class Spirochaetia; order Sphaerochaetales; family Sphaerochaetaceae; genus SABI01. Next base: position 2,225 of record CAYVRR010000003.1, read on the forward strand.
ACATTCTATCTTGACAAGGAATAAGTTTTTTAATAAATTATACATGAATACATATTCATATGTTCATATATAGGAGGACAATATGTCCCAAAAAGTACGATACAATATAAACAACTTAGACTGTGCGAGTTGTGCAATAGAAATAGAAAAAGATATTAGTTCATTGCCAGGAGTAGAAAAAGCTCACCTCTCCTTCATGAATAAAAAATTAGATGTAATATATTCTGATAACACGAACAGAGAGAAAGAGTTAAATACGATAGCGAAACATCATGAAAGTGGTATTTCAATAACAGAAGAGAAGATACATTCTGATGATGAACACACCCACCACCCCTATATGATTCCAATTCGTGTGGGTATAAGTATTCTCCTCCTTATCCTCAATTTCTTCTTTATCTCATCATCGTCCCTTTCAATTGCCCTCTATATTGCCGCGTACCTATTAAGTGGCTATGACGTCCTTTTATCTGCTATGAAAAATATGAGTAAGGGGAAATTTTTTGATGAAAAGTTTTTAATGAGTATTGCTACAATTGGGGCGTTTTTCATTCAAGAATATCCAGAAGCAACTGCTGTTATGGCTTTTTACCAAATTGGTGAATATTTTCAAGGATTAGCAGTAGAGCACTCTCGTAAATCTGTCTCCTCTCTTATTGAGATGAAACCTACCTTTGCATATGTCAAACGGGATGAGAGGGTTGATAAAATTAGGGTAGAAGAAGTAAAAATTGATGACATCCTCCTCATTAAGCCAGGTGAATCAGTTCCTGTAGATATGGTAGTTACTTCTGGAACTTCAGAAATTGATGAAAGAGCATTAACTGGTGAGTCAAAACCTATCAGTGTTACAATTGGATCTAATCTCCTTAGTGGCTCGATTAATGCAAATGGGCTCTTAATTGGAAAAGCAACATCTGATTGGGAAAATTCAACTGTAGCTCGGTTACTCCACCTTGTTGAAGATGCTGGAGCTAGAAAAGCTAAAACTGAACGTTTTATTACCAGATTCAGTGCCTACTATACCCCAATTGTAGTCTTTAGTGCCCTCTTTGTTGCCTTTGGTATTCCAATTCTCACTTCCTCCCCCTTCTCTCCTTGGATATATAGGGCACTTGTCTTTTTAGTAGTCTCTTGCCCGTGTGCCCTTGTTCTTTCTGTCCCTTTAGGGATGTTTGCAGGAATTGGTTCTCTCGCACGGAAGGGAATATTAGTGAAGGGGGGTAACTATCTTGAGTCCCTTCATACTGTAGGCACTGTAGTGTTTGATAAAACAGGGACTATTACCACAGGTGAATTACATGTAAAAAGTATAGAATTACATGAAAAGAGCCCATACAGCGAACAAGAAGCCCTCTACTATGCTGCAAGTCTTGAGTCCTTTACCAACCATGTAATCGCTCGCTCAATCACCTCCTCTTATATAGGCCACTTAAGTGCCAACATGAGTGATATTATAGAAATTCCAGGAAAAGGGATTACAGGAATAGTAGATGGGAAAAAGGTGAGTGTTACAAATCACACCTATGTTGATGAAATGAATATTATTCATAACCATGAAGCTGCCCTAGAAATAGATGATCATCTCTTTGTATCAATTGATAATGTACTTATTGCAACTATCAAGGTAGCTGATACTGTAAAAAAAGAGAGCATAAAGACGATAAGAGAACTTACTAGGCGTGGCATTCAAACTATTCTCCTCTCTGGTGATAGTGAAAAAGAGGTAAAAAGTGTAGCTCATGAAGTTGGAATAGATACATATTATTATAGACAATTGCCTCATGAGAAGTTAGAGAAAGTGGAGCAAATTATCTCAAACAAGAAAAAGGGAACGCATGTAGCTTTTGTTGGAGATGGGATAAATGATGCCCCTGTATTAAGGATGAGTGATATTGGTATCTCGATGGGGACTATGGGAAGTGATGCTGCGATTGATTCATCTGATATTGTCATTATGGACGATCATATTTATAAAATTATCAATTCTATTGATACAAGTAAGAAAACGATGAGAATTGTTACTCAAAATATTACAGCAGCTATTTCAATCAAAGTCTTAGTGATGATCCTTTCCCTATTTTCAATATCGACGCTCTGGATGGCTGTGTTTGCAGATACAGGAGTTGCCCTCCTTGCAGTTGCAAACTCTTTAAGAATATTAGCAAATAAAAGAAAATAGAGCTACTTTCATCAATATCTCAATTATGATATTCTCATGATAGATTATAACAGGTCGCTCACTGTATGAGACAATAAGGAATTTTTTTTATGGATGATAAGCTCACAAGAAACATAGGTATCATGGCTCACATTGATGCAGGTAAAACAACTACCACTGAACGTATACTCTTTTATACGGGAGAGAATTATAGAATTGGCGAAGTTGATGATGGACAAGCTTCTATGGACTTTATGGAACAAGAACAAAATAGGGGTATTACCATCAGTAGTGCAGCTACTACGTGTTATTGGAAGGAGCATAAGATAAATATCATCGACACCCCAGGTCACGTTGATTTCACTGCAGAAGTTGAGCGATCTTTGAGAGTCTTAGATGGAGCTGTTGCTGTTATTTGTGGTGTGAGTGGAGTTGAACCACAAACAGAGACTGTGTGGAGACAAGCTGAATATTATAAAGTTCCTAGAATCATTTTTGTGAACAAAATGGATCGCTTAGGTGCAGACTTTTATGCAGTAATTGAAGAAATTAAAAAGAAATTCTCTATTACCCCTGTCCCATTATACCTTCCAGTTGGAAGTGAATCAGATTTTTCTGGTATTATTGATATCATTGAAAAAAAGAAGATTACCTTTGAAGTAACAGATTATGGCTCTAGTATGACCTACAGTGATATCCCTCTAGAATTAGAGGAGACGACTCAAGTGTGGTATGATAACTTAATTGACTCAGTTGCTTCCTTTTCTGATGAAATCACTGAACTCTATTTCTCTGGGGAAGAAATTCCTAAAAAATTAATCTATAACGTGTTAAGAAAAGCGTCGATAGAGAGAAAACTCTATCCCACTTTTGTTGGAGCTTCCTTAAAAAACATTGGAGTGCAACCCCTATTAGATGGAATTGTTGATTTTCTCCCCTCCCCCCTTGATGTTCCTCCCCTTAAGGGAATTTCTGTGAAGCATCAAACAGAAGTTGATGTATCACACAACCCTGATGGGCACCCATTAGCCCTTATCTTTAAAATCCAACATGACAGAGAAGCAGGTCCTTTGTGCTTTGTTCGAGTCTATTCTGGAGTGATTAAGAAAGGGACTGCGATATTAAATATTTCTAAGAAAAAAAGGGAACGAATTAATAGAATTGTTCGTATGCATGCATCAAAACCTGAACCAATTGACTCGTTAGCTGCAGGAGATATTGGGGTTATTATTGGATTTAAACATGCACAAACAGGAGATACGATAGGAAGTGAAGGAGCTCAGATACTCTTAGAAGATATGAACTTTCCTGAACCAGTAATTTCTGTTGCTATTGAACCAAAAACACTCTCAGACCAAGATAAATTAAAAGCTTCACTACAAATTCTTTCAACAGAGGATCCTACTTTTACATGGAAAGATCAAAGTGATACTGGACAACTTGTAATTTCCGGAATGGGGGAATTACACCTTGATGTCCTTGTTACAAGGCTTGTAGATGAGATGAAGGTAGAAGCTCGAGTTGGTAAGCCTCAAGTTACTTACAGAGAATCAATTGAGAAAGAAGTTACAGTGAGCGAACAATTTAGTAAGATACTAGGGGGTAAAGAGCATTCTGCAACTGTTGAATTACGCATTCGTCCCCTTCCCACAGGCAGTGGTGTGAAGTTTATCTCTAAAGTTTCTCCCAAAGCTCTCCCCTCTATCTATGCTGATGCAATAAAAAGGGGAATTGATAACTCAATCACTAGTGGCATTCGGTATGGCTATGAAGTTGTAGATATAGAAATAACCCTCTTAAGGGCAGAGTTTTCCTTACTCACTGTATCTGAATTTGCTTTTGAAGCAGCAAGTGCAATGTGTTTTGAAAATGCTGGACGAGAAGCAGAACCGATCTTACTTGAACCTATTATGAAAGTAGTTATTACTGTTCCAAATCAATATGTGGGGGAAGTAATGAGCTCGCTCACAACTCGCGGGGGATTAATAAATTCCCTTGAAAGTCGTAGCACAGGAGAACACGTGATTGCTAAGGCACCTTTATCACAACTATTTGGTTATTCAACAGTCTTACGTAGTAGCACACAAGGAAGGGGCACTTTTGTGATGGAATTTAGTCATTTTGCGCGAAAAATGTAGTATTTTACATTAATTGTTTGACAGATGACAAAGTTCGTCTTAGGATAATCAAGATGTATCTTTTGATGCATGTATCATAGGAGGACATATGAGCGTATCCAGTACTGACCTAAGGAACATTGCTATCGTTGGGCATAACGGTACCGGGAAAACCTCATTATTGGAACAAATTTTGTTTCAATGTGGAGTGATTTCCCGGGCTGAGAAGATTGACTCAGGGAAAACAGTGAGTGACTATACTGAGGAAGAGATTTCAAAACTAATCTCTGTTCACACTTCAGTAGCACCTGTTGAATTTGAAGGGAAGTTGATGACATTTCTCGACACCCCAGGAACTTCAGATTTTATAGGTGAAGTGATAAGTGCTTTTAGATCTTGTGAAAATGCACTTGTCGTTGTTGACTCGAGAGACGGAGCACAAATTGAAACAATTAAATTGTGGAAAAGATTAAACGAGAGAAATAAACCAAGAGCTGTGTTCTTAAATAAATGTGATAGAGAAAGAGCAGATTTCTTTTATGCTTTTAATCACTTAAATGAACAATTACCAGCAACCTACGTGCCAATTACTATCCCAATGGGTAGTGGTAAGGATTTTAGTGGTGTTATTAATCTTATAGAGAAAAAAGCATTCACTTTTAATATAAATGGGAAAGAGACTGAAGTCCCTATTCCTGATTCGTATAAAGACATTGTTGAAGAATATGAATTAGTACTCATCGAAGCTGCTGCAGAAGGAGCTGATGATTTAATTGAAAAATATTTTGATGAGGGGACTCTTGGACCTGAAGACATTCGTCGTGGACTTAGAGAAGGATTAATTGAAAACCGTATTGTTCCAGTCTTTGCAGGTGCAAGTGAGTTAGGAGCTGGAATTAATTCCCTTCTTATGTTTATTAGAAACAACTTTGTTTCCCCTCTTGGAAGAAGTGATGAAATCCTACGAGGAGAAAATATAGAAGAAATTACGATTAGTGAAGATGGCCCTGTAGCTGCGTATGTATTTAAGACAACTATTGACCAATTTTCAGGAAAACTCTCTTTTGTAAAAGTAATACAAGGAACACTATCTGGAGATACAGATATCATAGATCCAACAGTTGGAAAGAAAGAGCGTCCTGGCAAGGTCTATACGATAATTGGTAAGAAATTAGTAGAAGTCAAATCTTTGGTCGCAGGACAAATTGGGGTTATCGCTAAAAGCAATGTAGCTTACACAAATTGCACATTAACAGGTGGAGATCTTGGTTTTACCTTTGTTCCACTTCGTCTACCTAGCCCTATCTATTCACTTGCAATTTCTGCTGGTGATAAAAAGTCAGAAGATAAAATGAATGAATCCCTCCATAGAATTACCGAGGAAGATTTAACCTTCACAATTCGCTATAACGAAGAGACGAAAGAATCAGTGGTAAGTGGAATGGGTGAGTTACACATCAACATGATTCTTGATAGAATTAAAGAGAAACAAAAAGTATTAATTAACACCAAACTTCCCCGAATCGCTTTCAGAGAAACAATTACAAAAAAATCTGGTATCGTAGAGTTTGCTCATAAAAAGCAATCTGGTGGACACGGCCAGTATGGTAAGGTAATGATTGAGATTGAACCTATTGCTCGAGGGGAATACTACTCCTTCACTAATGCAATTAAAGGTGGATCTGTCTCTAAGGGGTATGTACCTGGAATAGAGAAAGGGTTACAAGATGCTATGATTGAAGGATATTTAGCCCACTACCCTCTTGTAGATATTGGCGTTACCTTAGTTGATGGTAAAGAGCACCCTGTAGACTCATCTGAAATGGCATTTAGACTCGCTGCTAAAGGGGCGATGAAAGCTGGAATTGAGAAAGCAGGTCCTGTGTTGCTTGAACCATTTATGAGTTTAAAAGTCTACATTGACGAGCAATACCTTGGAGATATCCTTTCAGACTTAAGTGGTAAGAGAGGACGAGTACAAGGACAAGATGATATGGGTGGTGGTATTCAAGTAGTTAAAGCTGAGGTGCCTCAAGCAGAATTACTTAACTACTCAATCGATCTTAAGAGTATGACAAGTGGTACTGGTTCATTTGAAGTTGAATTTGACCACTATGAAACTGTTACTGGAAGAATTGCTGATGACCTTATAAAAGCTGCTAATGCTGCTTTTGATGAAGAATAAAAAGAAATTAGGTATATATCATGTAGTGGGTAAGGGTTTTTCCTTTACCCACTCTTTTTCTCTACCCACACTTCAAATATCTTATGCTCCTTAGCTAATCCCTTTTTCTCAAAGCTTGTTGTTGGTCGCCAAGAGATAGGATCACAAAACCCATTATAATTATTCACAAGTGAATCTACCCTTTGAAAGACATCAACCATTTGGTATGCATACTCTTGCCAGTCTGTTACACAGTAGATATATCCTTTACTTTTTAGCTTTCTTGAAAGAAGGGTAGCAAATTCTGTTTGGATAAGGCGCCTCTTGTGATGCCTTTTTTTGGGCCAAGGGTCAGGAAAGAAGATATGAAATCCATCTACTGAATTATCTTCAATCATATCCTTTAGAACACTCACTGCATCAAAACGGATGAGTCGAAGGTTTTCTTTCTCATTTTTTCCCGCATAGTCGAGTAATTTAGTGAATCCACTTAAGAATACTTCAATTGCTAAAAAGTTTTTATCTATGTGCTCTGTTGCAATGCGCTTTGTTGCATCCCCCATTCCAAACCCAATTTCTATAATAAGGGGTTTGTTTGTATCAAAATAGGGAGATAGATCTAACACTTCTTCTTTATATGGAATAACATACTCATCACTATATTTTTCAAGTGCCTCTTTTTGGTAGGCTGAAAGGGCTCCTGTTCTTAGAACAAAGCTCTTAACACCCCGTTTTCCATCTGCTTCTTTTTTCTCTACTCGCGGTTTTTCTTTATTCATCGTAACTCTCTCATCTTTTATATGAGTCTTTGTAGCGTTTCTAAGATAAACACTGATTTATCTTTGAGTGAAACTGCATCTGTTTTTAGGATGAGAACATTCATCCTTTTCGAGTCTAGTGAGACTTTTTTACTTCTTAGTCTCATTAATTCCATCACTTTATCGATTGAAATATCTTTTACTTTTCTAAAGGTAACATGAACAAGTCCATTACGCTCTTTGAGATGTTGAATATTGAGTTGTTTGCAAATTATTTTTAACTCAGCAATATACATTAAATTGGTTACCACTTCTGGTGGAGTTCCAAATCTCTCTAAAAGCTCCCCTCCTAATGAACCTAACTCTCCATCTGTTTTAATAGAGGCAATTTTTTTGTATATTTCAAATTTTACTGAAGGGTCACTAATATATGAATCTGGAATAAACCCTGAATAATCGAGTTCAAGGAATACTTCATCATCTATCACTTTATTATCTTTTGTTAAATCAGAAATTGCTTCATCAAGAATTCTCATATACATATCTAGGCCAACAGAGGCAAGTTGTCCACTTTGTTCTCTTCCAAGTAAGTTTCCAGTTCCCCTAATTTCCATATCTTTCATCGCAATCTTAAACCCACTTCCTAAATCTGTGTGTTCGCTAATAACTTTTAGCCGTTTTATTGCAATTTCTGACATTTGAGCCATGGAAGGATAAAATAGATAGGCATATGCTTCTTTATCTCCTCGCCCCACTCTCCCCCTTAACTGATACAGTTGAGATATTCCATATCTATCTGCTCGGTCAATAATGATGGTGTTTACATTTGGAATATCTATTCCGTTCTCTATCAATGTTGTTGAAACAAGGACACTTGATCCCTGATGAACAAAGGTGTGCATCACATCTTCAATATGTTTTGCATCCATTCGACCATGAACCACATCAGCAACGAGTTCAGGGATCTCTTTGCGAAGCATCATCATCACTTCATCGAGGGTATTAATTCTATTATGGAGGTAAAATACTTGTCCATCTCGAGCAATCTCTTTTCGTATTGCCTCTACTATTCTTTTAATATTGTACTCTTCAATGATAGTTTTAATGGGGCGTCGCTGAATGGGAGGGGTTGTAAGGAGCGACATATCTCGTATTTTTAGTAAGGACATATAGAGAGTTCTCGGAATGGGAGTAGCCGATAGTGCAAGAGAGTCAATATTTGCTTTCAACTCTTTTACCCGCTCTTTATCCTTTACTCCAAAACGCTGCTCTTCATCAATTATTAATAATCCTAAGTTCTTATAGACAACATCTTTTTGTAGGATACGGTGAGTTCCAACAAGGATATCTACCTCCCCCTCTTTTAGTCTCCTTAAAGTCTCTTTTTGTTCCTTCTTGGGAACAATTCGACTTAAAACTGCCCCCTGTACAGGGAATTTGCCAAGACGCTTTACGAGAGTTTCATAATGTTGCTCTGCTAAAATGGTTGTTGGTGCCAAAAATGCTACCTGTTTACCTGCCATGACAGCTTTAAAGGCGGCCCGTAATGCAATTTCAGTTTTTCCATATCCCACATCACCACACACAAGGCGATCCATTACAGTGGTTGACTCCATATCCCTTTTTATATCTTCTACACACACTAGTTGATCTTCTGTTTCAGAGTATGGAAATGATGCTTCAAACTCAAGCTGCCAATCTGTATCTTTAGGATATGCAAAACCTGTGCTACTTTTTCTTTTCGCATAAAGTTCAATAAGACGAGAAGCTAATTGTTCAGCTGATTTTCTCGCTTTAGCTTTCTTGTTCTCCCACCCTTGGCCTCCGAGTCGATCAAGTTTGGGAGCTTTTCCTTCACTTCCAATATAACGTTGGATGAGGTTAGCTTGTTCAATGGGGACAAAAAGAATTTCCTTATCACCAAACTCAATTTTTATATAATCTCTCTCTTTGCCACTCATGTTTACTCGATCAATTTTATCAAATCGACCAATTCCATAATTAATATGGACAACATAATCTCCGTGAGAGAGGTCAACAAAAGAATCTAGTGGGGATGATTGCACTTTATGGAGTGTGTTGGTGACAAGTTTGCGCCTACCAAATATTTCATGTTCACACAATACTGTCAGTTTTTCTGTGGCGACAGAAAACCCACCACTAATTTCATCTTCACTGATACTAAGCTCTGGAAATATTGAAAGCATTGAAGCAAGTCTCTTTTTTTGAATGCTACTGCCTGCAAAAATGATCACTTTATAGTTATTTTTATATAAGTTGTTCAAATCTTCTTTTAAGAGGATAAAATTGCCAAAATAGGAGTGTGGTCCATCAACATCAAAGCTATATGCCCCTTTTGTTTGCCCTTTCACATCGACTATTGTCGTGCTTCGAGTAATGCGCTCAATGAGAGATGGTACATCGGTAAGGATACTATCTGGTTTTATTGAATTTGGATCTGCCAAAAATGCTTCTCTATAGAGAGCTTTTGCCTCAATAAGGAGAGAGTTGAATGAGGAGATGATTCTCTCTTTAGAGACAAAAAAGAAATAATCATCACTTTTTATATAATCTTCTATATATCCCCAGTTATTCATCTCATCTTGTTGAAGCAAGGTGCATGTAATACTGCTCACACTTTTTACCATATCTTGGGTGATAGGATCAAATAAAGTTATTTTTTCTATCTCATCCCATCCACCATGAATACGAACTGCTAATGAGTCGTTGTGAGGAAAGAAGTCAAAGATCTCTCCATGCACTGAGAACTCTCCCATAACTGTTGTACTAGGTGAGCGATAATACCCAGCTTGTGCTAAGGTTTCACTCATCGATGTCGGATTAAAAGGGTCATGGATTCGAAATGTGATTTCAGACTCTTCAAGCATCTTTTTAGAAGGAACAGGGGAAGCAAAGGTACGTAATGGGACAATAAAGATTCCTTGTTTTGTGTTGTGAACTTTTTGAAAGGCTGAAACAAGTTCATACTCATTATCACTTCCTTCAAAATTGCTATAAAGTTTTTTTCCACTGGTGGGAATAAGGGAGCAAAGAGATCCTATTACAGAGAGATCTTGATAGAGTTCTTTAGCCATTTCACTTGTTGGAACTACAACCCACACCCTTTTGTTCAAAAATGTTTGATAAAGGTGCATCATATAGGAGAGGGGATATCCTTGAAGTCCCTCTACAAAGAGGGGGAGATGAGGATTTGCTGTAAATGCCTTGTAGCATAGACTCTTTTTGATATAAGATTGTAAGTGAGTATGGATAAGTTGTTTCATAGACGCACACAATCTACCACATAAAAGGAATAGTATTCAATGGAGATGTTTGACTTGTTGAGTGATAAAGTGATTGAGATGGGAGAGTATGCTTGTAATGCTCAAAAAGATATCACGGTGAACTATAAATTAGATGGATCAGCTATCACTAAAACTGATGTATATATAGATGAACATTTAAAAAAGGCAATTTATGAAATATATGGGGATGTAAATATTATCAGCGAAGAGGCAGATTCTGAATTTAGTGATGATAAAAAATATACCTTTATTATCGACCCGATCGATGGAACTGATGCGTATAGTCAAGGACTTCCTGCCTGGTGTATTTCTGTTGGTATTTTGAATAATAAAAGAGAGGCTGTTGGAGCTTTAGTCTATGCTCCTAGATGGGGGTTGTCTCGAGATGAGGGGCTATTTTTACACCTTAATCCTGGTGCAAAATTGATGATGAATAATAGTGAATATTCTCCCCGTCTAGCAACTCGTGAATTAGAACAAATCGCAATTGCTTCCAACACTCATAGATATATAGCAATGGAGAAATATAAGGGGAAAATTCGCACCTTTGGTTCGAATATTCTTCACATGATAAGTCCCCTCATTCACCCCCATATTCAAGGTTCTATCTCTGTTCCATGCTTTGTGTGGGATGTAGCTGGCGCTCATGCTCTGTTAGCTGACCAAGGATTTACTACAGTATATGAAGATGAGTCCCCTTTCACCTACACAGATGTGCTCCTTAAAGAGAGGGGAATGTTTGAATCAATCATCTACAGTGGAACACATGAAGCTGTGAGTGAAATGAAAAGTTTGTTTCACCCCATTTAAGTGAGGTTGTATTTTTTATACCAATGTGATGCTAAGTAGATAAATGGGGTATCTAAAAGTGCAACTACTATCTTTAACACATAGGTCGTAATAAAGATATCGATGAGAGTATTGGTTTCAAATACTCCATAAAAGGCAATCAGAGTAAAAATGAGTGAGTCGATGAGTTGACTTACAAGGGTTGAAAGATTATTTCTTACCCAAAGGTGTTTTTTTGATGGAAGTACCTTTTTTATTCTATGAAAGGCATAGATATCATGAAATTGACTCATTGCATAGGCAAGTAAACTCGCTATAGCTATTCGAGGCATAAGGGCAAAAATAGTTGTCATACTCTCATGGACAAAATCTGACTCACTTGGTCTAAACAACAGGGCAATATTCATCAATATTGTCATCACAATCATAGAGAAAAAGCCAATTGACACAGCTTTTGTCGCGTCTTCTTTCGTATAACATTCACTTAAGATATCGGTTGCTAAAAAACTTGTTGCGTAGACAATATTCCCAAGTGTTGCTGAGAGGGTAAATAGATCGACTGTTTTGGTGACTTGAATATTAGCAATAATGACAGATATGGGAATCCAAACAAAAAGACCAATTTTTCCCCATAAGCGAAAAGCAACCATAATAAAGATGAAATTGCAAAGAAGCATCACTACCCAAAATAGCTCATTCATTCCCTAAGACCTCACGGTATGCTTCATCACTTGATAAAGATGAACAAAGAGGGAGGACAGACTCTTCATGAATATCAAACATCTTATACACATGTTCAATATAGGGTGTTCTCACTATCATCATAATCGTCCCTTTATACTCAGATAGCGCGTGAAGGAGAGAGGGATAAAAGCCCCCTTTTTGAATCTCTAACTGCCCAACTTCATCAAAAATAAGGTAATCTGAGCTTTCAAAAGCTTTGATTGTTTGACTATTTGCCCAATTAAATGCTTCTTCATCGATATAAAACTTTCCAATTTTCTTATCGCTATTATGAAAATTCTCATCTAAGACAACCTTACTATTACCTGTTAATTGATCACTTAAAGCGTATGAAGTTTTTGTTTCATGAGGGAGAGTGGGCACTTGAATCATTCCACCGATTGAGTAGCCATCAAGGTCAAGAAGAGAACAAAGGGCATACATTAATCGAGTTTTCCCACTATGCTTTTCTCCACTAATCATAATAATTGGTTTTTTCATTCCACAACATCTCCCAAAAAGCTTTGAAGAACGCTAAATGCATTCATAGAATCTACGCGTCGAATCACAAAGGTGAGTTCATTCATTGTAGAAATAATCTCATTCACATTGATCTCTTCCCATGCAAGCTTTCTTACTGCCTCATACACAATTCCAGGAGTAGACATAAAGTCTCCACTAAAAACGAGTGAAAGGGCAACTAAATCTCCTTCAGAGTGGAGTATTGTCTCCCCTTCAAGGATACTCATGGCATCTTGAACATACTTTTCACTAATGGAGAGAGATATTTCATGAGATCCTATTGAGATATTTAAGAAATCTCCACTAGTTGGATCAACTAATGCAAATAATTCTTTCATTTTTTCTAACACTAATTTGTTTCTAGTGAGATTAATATCATAAATATTTGTTTTCATCACTATTTCATAGTGTAAAGGTTTACTTTTATGCTCTTTCTCTTTCTTTTTAAGTTCTTCCCCATACCTTCTTACGGCCATAACAATTGCAGAATTTTTAACAGGTTTTCCATGAAGTTTTTCTACTTGTGCTTGTATGCTCGAAGCGTAGTTAGAGTAGCTAAGGATTCCTTGAATAAGCATTTCATACAAAAATGGGGTTCGATCAATGATTCTTTTTACCGAACTGCTCACAGATTCCATTTCTCACCTCTTCTTTTAGATATGTTATTATTAACACATTCAACTACTAATAACAATATAAAATAACATTTTGTTTTAAATATTATAAATATTTTATTTTATTCTCCTCCACTTTTTATTGCATGGTAGGTAGCTAACACTACTAAGTTATGATAAAATAATCTCTATAAAGGGTAAAAAAGATGTTGTGTCCCCATTGCTCACATACAGATGATAAAGTATTAGAATCTCGCCAGAGTACGAGCGGTTCGACAATCCGTCGTCGCCGTGAATGTCTCTCATGTGGCTACCGTTTTACCAGTTATGAGAGAATTGAAGAGAAGCCCATTATGGTAATAAAGAGGGATAATAGGAGAGAACCTTTCGACATTAAAAAGGTTGAAAGGGGAATTCGAATAACCACAGAAAAAAGAAATATCTCAAGTGAAGCTATTGAGCAGCTCCTCTCTCACATTGAAGATGAGATTGTCTTACTAGCAAGTAATAAACGGGAAGTACTTTCAAAAACTATTGGTGAAGTTGCTTTAAAACACCTTTATAAGCTAGACACTGTTGCATATGTTAGATTTGCTTCAGTATATCGTGCGTTTAATTCAGTCGATCAGTTTATAGAAGAGATCGAGAGTATTACCAACACGATTGACTAAATCATCTCACATCAAACCATTTATGGGTAAAACTTCTTTCAACTTCATCATTAAGATGGTGGGGTTTTAATATTTCATCGGCACAATCTAGGGCAAAATTATCACTCATCCCTGCAATATAATCAAAAATGACTCTTTCATAGGTGCCATCAAATTTTTCATACCCCATTTTCATATCAATGAGATAGTGACTAAAGCCAATACTTAACATATTTTTTTCACTCACATAGAGGGATGTATCAAATTGGTATTGGCTAAAAAGATCATAGAGGTAGGTTGTTATAAGGGATAAGAGGCGATAAAAGTAATTTTTATACCCTTTTAATATTGGAGAGAGGTAGATATGTTCATAATTAAATTTTTTAAACTCTACAACTGCCCTAAATACTTCATCACTAAAAGTAATACCCGTTTGAGGAGTACTCATTGAGATGATGTCTTGAACGAGGGTGTCAATTATTTTAGAGTTAGTGTTTCCTAATACTTTTGAAATGGAGGGGGGGAGGTCCTCTTTTTTAACCACAGAGAGTCTACATGCATCTTCAAAGTCTCTTCCTAAATAGGCAATTTGGTCACTAAAGCGTACAACCACCCCTTCCCATGTACTTGGAATAAGATTTTTTCTTGTTGTAATCTCTCTAAAATCTTTCAATGTATGATCTGGTTTGATAGTTTGTAAAAAAGTCTCCCCATTGTGACTCACAATACCATCTCTAACAGCGTGAGTGAGATTTAATCCAGTTCCATTACGAGCAAGAAAATCGACAATACGAAGGGAGTTTAACTCATGTTCAAAATGGTTTAACCCTCTTTTATTCATCAATTCATTAATGATGCTCTCTCCCACATGGCCAAATGGTGTATGCCCTAAATCATGTCCCATCCCTATTGCCCAAGCAAGATCGGTATTTAGATGTAATCCCTGGCATATTGCACTGGCAATGGAGGCAACATGGAGAACATGTTCTATTCTGGTACAGATGTGATCGTTGGACGGAGCAAAAAATACTTGTGTTTTATGTTTTAATCGACGAAAAGGGGAACTATGAATAATAGCTGTAGTATCTCTGTAGTAGGCACTACGAATATCACTTTTTCTTTCACTGATTCGATACGTGAGGCTATTTTCATCTATGTGATTAATAAATGTTCCATCTTTCATCTCTATATTTCCTTTTACCTTTTATACCTGTTTTTCTCTACGATGCTTTTCACCTTGCCATTTTGGCTTTTTACTTCCTTAAAGTTTTCAATAATGGTATCATGTTTTATATGTTGATGCTACTTGTTGCCATTGTTACGACATTGTTATGTTTCCTCGCTGTGCTTACCTGCTTTTCTTTTTTCTTTTCAAATCAGAGGTGGCTATGGATTCTCCCCTTTGTCCTTTCAATTATGTTTTTTATTATTAGTATTCCTCCCCTCTATCTTAATGCCACTAATTATCTAAGTGGCTCATACCAAGTATCTATATCGCCCGATAGATCTGTGAGGGAGATTTTTCCTTTAGCAATCGTGATATTATGGTATTTTATGATTTTAACGCTTCACTATGCCCTTAAGCAGGTGGTTAAAGATAACTCTTATTTATCAAACAAACAAAAAAACCTTGATGAGTCGAGATATATTGAGAAAAAAGAGTTTTATGCTTACCAGATTCGTCAACTTTCTTTAAAAAAGCGACAAGTTGATATTGAGCAACAAACTTCTGGTGATCTATATCCTATTAAATGGGTGACCTATTATGATGAGCACTAAAGTGAGGATTTTCTTTCTCACTGGGATTAAACATAGTGGTAAAAGTAGTGTTGGATTGTATGCTTCCTCCCATATACAATGTGATAGAAAAGTCTATTTTGTTGATGTTGATGATCTCATTCTAGATCTCATTCACCCCCCTTTTTCTACTATTAGAGAATTTTACCACAAAATGGGTAAAGAAGCTTTTATGAATGTAGAGCTACAAGCCCTCAAAACATACCTACAAGAGATAAAGAGGGAGGGTGTATATATTATTTCTCTCGGTGGTGGCTCTTGTGATAATAATGAGTTAGTAAATCTTATGAAAAAGAGTGGAACTATTCTCTACTTATCTGTACAGGAGGAGACTCTCCTTAAAAGAATTGTGAAAAATGGGGTTCCACCATTTCTAGATCCACATGATATAAAAAGATCATTTCACCACCTTTTTTGTAAAAGAGATGGGCAATATAGGAACATTTCTGATTTTGTGGTATCATTAGCAGATTTCGAATCAATTGAGAGTAATGGAAAGTTGTTAATAAGGTTCATTACTCAACTACTAGGAGATACTACATGGGTGGAAATACCTTTGGAACATCATTAACTATTACGACTTTTGGAGAGTCACATGGACCTGCTATTGGGGTGATAATTGATGGGTTAGAGAGTAATTTTGAGATAGATTTAGAAGACTTACGATATCAAATGTCTAGAAGGAGACCAGGAGGGAATCGTTTAGGAACGAAGAGAGATGAACAAGATGAAGTTGAGATACTCTCGGGTCTTTTTGAAGGGAAAACGACAGGGACTCCTGTTGCTTTGCTCATTAGAAATACTAATCAACAGAGTAAAGACTACTCCCCTATTTCCTCTTTCTTTCGACCAGGTCATGCAGATTATACATGGCAAGAAAAATTTGGTATTAGAGATTGGAGAGGAGGAGGGAGAAGTAGTGGAAGAGAAACTGCTGCTCGTCTAGCTTCTGGTGCAATAGCGATGCAAATCCTCAAACAAAAAGGGGTATCTATTAGAGCCTTTGTTACCCAAATAGGTCCCATTAAAGCACAAAAACGAGATTTTTCAGTCATCACAAAAAACTTAGTATCATGTCCTGATATGGAGGCAGCATCTCAAATGGAATCTTTAATAGATGACATTAGAGAAAAGAATGACTCTGTTGGAGGCATCATTGAGTGTCATATTACTGGAGTTCCTGTTGGCTTGGGTGAGCCTGTTTTTCAAAAAACAGAAGCACTCCTTTCTCACGCAATTATGTCTATTGGTGCAACCAAGGGGATAGAATTTGGAGAAGGGTTTAATTGTGTTAACTTTAAGGGCTCTCAACATAATGATATGATGGACAGAAATGGCTTTTTATCGAATCATGCCGGCGGTATTAATGGTGGCATTACAAATGGAGAAAACATTATTTTTAGAGTTCCAATTAAACCAACGGCTTCAATCTCATTAGAACAAAAAACTCGCGACATACAAGGAAATGAACAAAGTATCACAGTGGAAGGGAGACATGATCCTTGTATTTGTGTCCGTATCCCCCCTGTAATAGAAGCAATGAGTGCCCTTACAATACTCTCTCTTTGGTATGATCAGCATGGTAGATAAGCCTCTTATTATTCAAAGTGACCTCTCTTTATTACTCGATGTACACTCACCAAAGGCAATTGAAGCAAGAAATGATTTAATTGCTTTTGCAGAGCTCATTAAATCGCCAGAGCACGTACACACATATGTAATCACTCCCCTCTCACTGTGGAATGCTTCGAGTGCAGGGGTGAATCATGATGAAGTGCTTAGGAGGCTAGAAAAATATTCTCGCTTTGAAATCCCTCAAACTGTCTTGTTCCACATATCTGAGATAAGTCAACGTTTTGGTGCAATTAGTCTAGAGAGTTATCTCGATAATAGTGAGTATTATTATGTAACTTTCAAAACTGAAAGAATTAAACAAGAAGTTCTCTCTCGTCCTCAGTTTGCTTCAATGCTTACACAGTTTCATGAAGGGTATCTAATAAAAATATATTCTCGTGGGGAATTTAAATTACAATTAATAAAATTAGGATATCCTGTTGATGATAAAGTACCTATCTCTGCTTCTAAAGATGTTTTAGTCTCTTTTAAGAAGACCTCTTCAAGTGGAGTTCAATTTGTATTACGAGATTATCAAAAGAATGCAGCAGATGCACTATTAGGAGATTACTCCCCTGGAACAGGATATGGAACAATTGTTCTTCCCTGTGGTTCTGGTAAGACTGTTGTTGGTATGGAAATTATCACCAGGCTACAAACAAAGACCTTAATACTTAGCACCAATGTCTCTGCAGTTCACCAATGGATTAGTGAGTTGTATGATAAACTCGACCTCCCAATAGGATCTGTTGGTGAATATAGTGGAATGAGGAAAGAGTTAAAAGATATCACTGTGGCAACGTATCAAGTACTTACCTATAGAAAAGATAAAAATAGTGATTTTATTCATATGGAGGCTGTTAAAAACCAAGGATGGGGGCTCATCATTTTTGATGAAGTTCATATGCTACCAGCTCCTGTCTTCAAAATTACAGCTGAAATGCAATCTGTCTACCGAGTTGGCCTCACAGCTACCTTGATTAGAGAAGATAATAGAGAAGATGAGGTATTTTCTCTTGTTGGACCAAAGCGGTATGATGTTCCATGGAGCGAACTTGAAAAAAGTGGGTGGATCGCTGAAGCAGAGTGTGTTGAAATACGGGTTCATCTTCCCACTCATAAAGAGATTGAGTATGCGATAGCATCAAAGAGACAAAAATATCGTATTGCGAGTGAAAATGAGCGCAAAATTGAGATTGTAAAGGAGTTGATTGAGAATCATCAACAAGACTTTATCCTTGTCATAGGACAATATATAACTCAATTACAAACAATCGCTAAAGAGATTAACGCACCGCTCATTACAGGAAGCACACCTGAAATAAAGCGTGATGAATTATATCAAGCATTTAGACAAGGGAAGCAACGAATTTTAGTTGTTTCAAAAGTTGCAAATTTTGCAATTGACCTTCCAGATGCTTCTGTTGCAATTCAAGTCAGTGGTTCTTTTGGCTCAAGGCAAGAAGAAGCTCAGAGACTTGGGAGGATTTTACGCCCTAAAAAGCAAAACTCCCACTTTTATTCAATTGTAACAAGATTTTCTAGTGAAGAGGAGTTTGCCGCCCATAGGCAAAAATTTCTAAGTGAACAGGGGTATCACTATCGTTTAGAGGTATATTCTTGATTGACCAAACCATGTTAACAAAATTTACAGCATCTCTTTCAATGATTCCAGATAATGAATATTTTGGAATTATTGAAACTTATTTAGGAAAGGTTCCAACTCCTTTCCATAAACCACAATTACATCATGCTTTAGCAACATTTTTTGCAAATGATGAAGTAGTACAAAATATTATTAAAAGAATAGATGAACTCGATACTCTCTTAATTAGTGCCCTCGTATTGGCATCCACTTTAAGTGAAAAAGATTTGTGTAATATGTTTAGTGAAACTCACCAATATTCGAAAGTGATGGCGAGGGTAATTAATTTAGAAGAGCGTCTCATTTTCTTACCAAATCCACTGCAAAAACAGAAATTATTTATAAATCCGCTTCTCTTAAAGGTCCTCAAAAGAGAAGTTGTCTCTATTGGGCACCTTTTTGGGGAAAAAGGTTCACTATCCTATAATTTTACTCATCACCTACCATACTACATACAAGGATTAACAAGTTTTGCAATTCATCAAGGGCGTGAGAAAAAGAAAAAAGAGAAGGAAACACTCCTTTCATCCCTATTTGTTCACGCCCATAAAGGGCAAGAGCATGAAATGGCTTGGCAAAAGGGTATCGTTGATTTTCTCACCCACACGGTGGAAAATGGCACTGTTGACTCTCTCCTTTCCCACTCTCCAATAGAGATGATCTATACAATTATAAAAGAGATCTCTACAACACACACACTACCCCTAGCAGCCCTTAACGAGAGTGAAGATATATATCGTTTTCTCATTTTCTGTGACCACAGTTTACGTGAACTACACATCTCACACGCTTCTGGCTTAAAACGATTACTCTACATAGCATCATCCATTCATTCTATCGAAGTAAAAGATATTGATGAGCTTTGCTCTTTATTACATTTTTTTGGACTATTTTTAATTGATGATACACATAATAAAGTAGAAGCCCCATCTGGTATAATAGACACTGATTTATCAATCACCTTCCACCCCTCTTTAGGGAAGTTTATCCCTAATACCATCCACTATTATGCTCAAATAGTCTCTTTTGATACTGCTATCATGTACCAAATTACAAAAGGGAGTGTGTGCAGAGCTTTTGATTACCACTTTAGTGTTCAAGATATTATTAATGATATCGCTTCGTGGTCACCACATATCTCACTTCTTTTGACTCAACAATTAGAGCATATGTATGTAGAGTGGGAGCAAATTAAAATTTATGATGGAATAAGTGTCGTAGTGCATGAACGATTAGAAAAAATAATTGACAATTATGAACCTCTTAAGCCTTACATCATCAAAAAGATTGCAAGTAAGGTCTTCCTCTTCACAAAAGAAGGAGAGAAGAAGTGGAGAGATGAATTAGTTAAAATTGGAATTGTAACGCTTCCTTCAACAATCACTCATGCCATTGAAGAGAAAGAGGAGTCTATAGAGATACCTGATATTATTGTTGATGATGATAAGAAATTTGTTATTGAAGACTCATTCTTCTCTTTTTCAGATATACCAACACATCGTGAGATTTCTGCATTAAGTGAAGATTTAAAATCGCAAGTAACTCATCGCTTTCCAGATGGAACTATGAGAGATGAATTGATTGCTAAAATTGAGCAAAAAATTATTATGTTACCATCACAAATACAAGAGCCTACGAAAAAAAATGCTCACATAAAAGCATCAGGTTTTGATTTTAACAAGAAATTACTCGTAGTTAAAACTGCAATGGAGCATAAATCCCTTTTACTCGATATTAGTTGCTTAAATGATGATGGGGAGTTAGATTCCTTGATTGGTCATCCTGTTGCCTACACAGCTCAAGATAAGAATGGGAGTGTTATTATTAAAACTATCCCTGATAACAAAGAAGTAGTAATTCCAATTCAAAAAATATTTCTCATCAAAACTATTAAACAATCAGTCTTCTTTAAAATCTAGATCTATTTCAAGTCTCTTTGGATAATGGTAGCCGGTAAAACTCTCAAATTGTAGTGTTCCTTGTCTAAAGAGCATATCGATACCAAAATAGAGGGTGGCTCCTTTTTCTTTTGCTCTTTGTAACATCTTGGTATACTTAGGGGTATAAATAAGTTCATATACGTGGTGGCGCGAGCTAAATTCAAACTCTTTTATAGGATCCCCATCTGTATCTCCCCTCATCCCAAGGCTCGTTGTTTGTACTACAAGGTCAACTTTCTCATACTTTTTCCCATTCTCTAGTGAATCAAAACTGCTCATTGTAACATCGGCTAATCTTTTCGCTTTATCGATGTCTCTGTTGATGATAGTAACTTTACACCCATAGTTTCTTAATGCCCACACCACAGCTCGTGCAGCCCCTCCAGCTCCAACGACGAGTGCACTCTCTATCCGGCCATCTTGTAAAAGGGGTAAAAGGGGTTCTATAAATCCATAGTAGTCGGTATTAGTCCCTTTCCAAAGGTGCTTTGCCCTCACTACTGTATTGCATGAACCAATTTGTTTTACTTCACGAGTTATTTTTCCAAGGTATGGCAGCACTGCTTGTTTATGGGGGACTGTAACAGAGAACCCATAGATTGGAAGGAGTTCAGCAAGAATAAAAAAAGACCTCACTGAGTCAACTAAGAAGGGAACGTAGATTGCATTAAATTTAATCCCATCAAATCCTGGGTTTTGTATATAGGGGCTTCGAGTGTGGAGAACAGGGTCACCAATTATTCCATATATTTTGGTTCTTTCATTCACTTTATCAGCTCTGTAGACCATTTTCATCACTTTAGGAGTGATATGGTAGGGGACAATGGTATGTAAACTTGTGTAGGTGATCATCGATCCAAGTCGTTTATAGAGAATGCGGGTAGCACTTCCATAGGGGCCCATTCCAACTATTATTTTTTGTTTGACATGTTCAAGCTCTTTTTCAACACGAAAAAGTTGGATAACATCGAGCATGGAGTTGGGAGTTACTGCCATTTTTGGAATACACCCTTTTGAGGCAATTTTAGTAATTCGATGATATAAATCTGTTGGAATTGAGTCAAAGTCATGGAGGGAGCGGATAATTGAGATCTCCCTTTCTTCTGCTTTTTGAACTATAGAGAGTTTTTTTACATCCTCTTCAATATCAACATAGGCAAATTCTCCATCTAAAAGTGCCTCTAGAAGGGAGATTCGAGACTTTTCACCCCCCTCATACTTCCCCCCATCAGATACTCTTCTGCAGGTCAATATGACAGGAAGATTGGTAAGAGTTGGAAAGTCTTTAGCTTTTTGTTGCTCTTCGCTACTAAGAAGGTCAACTCGTAGCTCAACCATATCTATATATGAGGAATTTTTTGTAATGAAGGAAATATTCTCTTCAAGAGTGCTACCTGTTAAAACTAAACATATCATTCCTCATTCCCCCATCTATCCTTTACAATAGCGTGTAAGATCTTATTCTCTTATTGCATCCCATTGGTTCAATATGGTACGGTTCATCTTATCCCATAAGAGATGGAATCTGCAACACCTTCTCTTTATCTTGAGGCGAATATGAAAACTCTACAAGTTCAAAACATTTCCTTAGCGTACGCAGATAGAGATTTATTACAAAATGTAAGTTTTACCCTATCAACTGGTGGACGTGCTGCTTTAGCAGGAGGAAATGGTTCTGGAAAATCTACTCTTTTAAAAATTATCACATCATCTATAATTAGTGATAGTGGAACTATTACTAAAACCAAAGGGATGAGAATTTCATACTTACCTCAATCAGATATTGTTCACACAGGAAAGACCCTCTATGAAGAGGTTGAAAAAGCTTTTGACCGCTTTGTAGAAGTTGAAAAAGAGATCAAAGAGTTAGAAAGAAATCTTGCTTCATTACATGAAGGTGCCCCTGTTATGGAACAACTCCTCATACAGTTGCATGAAAAACAGGAGTATCTTCTCCATAGTGATTATTATAGAAGAAGAGCTGTTATAGAGCGCATTGCTAAGGGGTTAGGTTTCTCTAGTCAAGATTTAGAGAAAAAATGTGAAACCTTTAGCGGTGGGTGGCAAATGAGAATTGCTCTAGCAAAAATTCTAGCAGAAGATCCTGATGTGATGCTTCTTGATGAACCAACAAACTACCTCGATATAGAGTCGCGTATTTGGCTTCGTAACTATATTCAACAATATAGGGGCGCTATTATGATGGTCTCTCACGATCAAGACTTCTTAGATGAAACGGTCAATGAGGTGTATGAACTTTTTCAAGCAAGGTTGAAACGGTATAAGGGGAACTATTCCCATTATGTACAGGTAAGAGAAGAGGAGTTTGAGCAATTAAAGGTTGCCCATGAGAGGCAGATAAAAGAGATTGAAAAAACTGAGAAATTTATTGAGCGGTTTAGATACAAGGCTTCTAAAGCAAAACAGGTTCAAAGTAGAGAAAAACAACTCGATAAAATTGATATCATTGAAGTTCCTAGCCACCTAAAATCTCTCTCTTTCACCTTTCCCCCTCCTCCTCATTGTGGAAATGATGTCTTACGTGTCCGTCAATTATATAAGAGTTATGGGGATTTACACCTTTTTAAAGATTTTTCTCTAGATGTAAATAAGGGTGATCGCCTTGCGATCACTGGGCACAATGGAGCTGGTAAAACTACCCTTTTACGAATCTTGAGTAACGTAGATCTTGAATATACAGGAAGTGTTTCTCTTGGAAGTGATGTGAAGGTGGGCTATTTTGCCCAAGATACAGAGAATACTCTTAATGGGGATAATACTATTTATGAGGAGGTAGCAGAAATTGCTGCGACCTCTGATATTCCTAAATTGCGTTCACTTTTAGGTTCATTTTTATTTAGTAATGATGATATTGATAAAAAGGTTTCCGTCTTAAGTGGTGGTGAAAAATCTCGTCTTGCTTTGTTAAAAATATTGTTACACCCTGTGAACTTATTGATTTTGGATGAACCGACAAACCACCTTGATATAAATGCAAAGAATATGTTGATTAAAGCTCTTTCTATGTATAAGGGAACACTCATCTGCGTTTCCCACGACACCCACTTTATTAAAGAAATGGCAACTTCAATCCTCTACTTAAGTGAAGATGAGCCAGAACTCTTTGTAGGAGACTGGGAATATTTTTCCTACAAATTAGAGCAAAAAGAGATGCTGCTTTCACTAGAAGAAGGTGATGATAGTGGTAGCAATGTGTATGAACCTGTAGTTAAAGAGGCTCAAATTGAGAGAAAAGAGTATAATAGGGCTAAAAACAGATTACAATCTTTGCTCAATGAAGAGAAGAAAATTCTTTTAGATATTCAACACACTCAAGATGTAATAAAGAAGATTCTTCAAAGCATGTCAGAAAAAGAAAATTATAGTAATAGTGAAAAAATCACTTCATTAATTCAAAAAAAAGAGGATGTAGAACAAAAACATGCCACTCTAGAAGAGAAATGGTTTATAATAGCAAAAGAAATCGAAGAGTTACAGGAAGTAGTGGTAATATGAAATTCCCTTATGAGAGTGTAATCCTTGCAAGCCAATCGAGTGCACGTAAGAAATTATTAGAATCAGTTGGCCTCCATGTTATCTCAATGCCCACCTTTTGTGATGAATCTTTTCAAGCGAGTGATTACAGGGAAGCAACAAAAGAGATTGCCTTAAAGAAATTGCACTCATGTATAGATCAACATACTCACCTTACCTCTGTCATCATTGCAGCAGATACGATGGTTCGTATTGGTACTACTATTTTAGGAAAGCCGATTAATCGAGATGATGCCTACCGTCAACTTAGTCTCCTATCATCTAAAGTTCATAGCGTCTGTAGTGGATATGCCATCTTTCTCCCCCACCTAAAAAGAATATATAGTGGCTATAGTGAAACGTGTGTCACGTTTCGACCATTAACTCAACAAGATATTACAAATTACCTCGACACGAATGAGTATATAGGGGCCGCAGCCTCATATAGAATTCAAGAGAGGGGGAAAGAACTAATTTCTTCCATAGATGGACAGATCAGCACTGTGGTGGGGTTGCCAATGATCGCTATTTCTGCCATATTGATGGAACCTGAACATGTAAATTATCAGGAATATCCACCTCAGGGTGAGAAATAGCGAAGGGGACAGAAAATTATATAGGCACCTTGTGCCCATTTTCTGTTACAGGAGGAATTGTGTCCGTAGTCACTATGAAAAGCCTGCTTGAATCAGGCGTACATTTTGGTCACCAAACCAAAAGATGGAATCCAAAAATGGCCCGCTTTATCTTCTCAGAAAGAAACGGGATCCATATCATCGATTTACAAAAAACAAGTGCTTGTATTGTTGAAGCGTATGACGCTGTAAGAGCCCAAGTAAAAGATGGCAAACATATTTTATTTATTGGGACAAAGAAACAAGCACAACAAACAATTGAAGCAGAAGCAAAACGCTGTGGTATGCCATACATCAACAATCGTTGGCTCGGTGGTATGCTTACAAACTTCACTACTATCAAAAAATCTATTAATCGTCTCAAGAAATTAGAGAAAGAAGAACTTGATGGTACATTACAAAGTTACACCAAAAAAGAGATTGCTTTACATCAAAAAGAGAAAGCAAAGTTAGAAAAAAACCTTGGTGGTATCAAAGAGATGAAAGAGTTGCCTGGTGCAATCTTTATCATTGATACAAAAAAGGAAGCTATTGCTGTTGCAGAAGCAAAACGCTTAGGCATTCCAGTAATTGCAGTTGTTGATACTAACTGTGATCCAACAAACATTGATTACCCTATCCCAGGAAATGATGATGCCATTAGAGCTATCTCTTTATTTGTAGAAATTATTGCTAATGCAGTTCTTGATGCAGACAATGAAGTTGGTATTGAAATTATCGAAACTCTTCCTGACCTTAATGCTCCTGAAGAAGTAGCACTAGAAGAAGAAGTTGTAGTAGAAGATGATGAAGAAGTAGTTTTTGCTACTGATGATGAACATACTGATTTTACTAAATTCGATGTTGATTTGAAAAAAGAAGAAGAAAAAGTTGAAGAAGTCTCTAAAGTAAAGGCTGTCAAAGTTACCGAAGGTGGCATTGAAGTTGACGAAGAAATTCTTTACGAAGACTAAGATTGAATTGAGGAGATAGTCGTGGAAATTAGCGCAAAAATAGTTAAAGCACTGCGTGATGCAACAGGCGCAGGGATGATGGATTGTAAGAAAGCATTAGTTGAAGCCAATGGGGACTCAGCTAAAGCTGAAAAATTACTAAAAGAAATGGGTCTTGCTGCAGTTGCAAAACGTGCAGGGAGAGCTACAAATAATGGTCGTGCTTTTACCTTAGTGAAAGATGGAAAGGCTGTGATACTTGAAATGGCCAGTGAAACTGACTTTGTTGCTCGAAACAAAGACTTTATTGCACTTGGTGAAGAACTTTGTAATGATGTTATTGATAATAACTATACAGAGATTGTCCCATCTCTTGAATCAAAGGTAGAACTACTGATTACTAAGATTAAAGAGAACATGTCTTTAAAAAGATTTGAGTTGTGGAATGTTGATGAAAACACTTTAGTTAGTCAATATGTTCATGGCGAGGGCACACTTGCTACAATAGTAGCTCTTCATGCTTCTGATAAAAATGTACTTTCTCAAGAGAGTGTCGTAAATTTATCAAATGACCTTGCCCTCCACGTTGCAGCATTTAGTCCCCTTTATCTTGATAAGAGTAAAGTTGATGAAGAATATGTGAAAGAAAACACTGAGATTTTTACAAACCAAACACTTGCTTTAGGAAAACCTGAAAAAGTTATTCCTGGCATTGTAGCTGGTAAACTCAATAAGCATTTCACTGAAATTTGTTTTATGCAACAACCCTTTGTTAAAGATGATTCGATAAGTGTAGAAAATGCTATTCAACAAGTAGGAAAAGAAGTTGGAGCGACACTAAGTGTCTCTCAATATGTTATCTACAAAGTTGGAGTAGAGGCTTAAATTAGATATTACATACCAGACCGTCTAGTAATAGGCGGTTTGTTTTGGAGTTTGATATGAAAGATGTTTTAGATGCCTGTGAAGAAAAAATGGGTAAAAGTGTAGCGAGCTTAGAAATTGAGTATAGTGCTCTTAGAACTGGTAGAGCAACTGCTGCTCTTTTTGACAAAATTAAGGTTGACTATTATGGAACAGAGACACCACTAGCCCAAGTTGCTAGTATCAGTGTGCCAGAAGCTCGCCTTGTTGTTATTCAACCTTGGGATAAGAGTTTACTTGGCCCAATTGAAAAAGCTATACTAAAGTCTGAACTTGGATTTAACCCCAATAATGATGGTAAACTTCTTAGAATTAACTTTCCTCCCCTTACTGAACAAAGAAGAAAAGAACTTGCAAAAAGTGCCAAGAACATGAGTGAGCAATATAAAATTGCTATTCGAAATGTTCGTCGAGATGGTATTGATGAGCTCAAAAAAATGGAAAAAGCAAGTACTATCAGTGAGGATGAACTTAAAGATGGTGAAACTAAGATGCAAAAATTAACTGACTCTTATATTAATCAGATTAGTGAACTTGCAATTGAAAAAGAGAAAGAAATCTTAGAAATCTGATATTATTATAAGAGACAAACATGCACGATGAAAAGAATATACCTACACATATTGGCATTATAATGGATGGCAATGGGAGGTGGGCAACAAAGCGCTCACTTCCCAGAACAGCTGGCCATTTTGAGGGTGTCAAAGCTGCAAAGCGTATTGTAAAAGCAGCAAAAGAATCAAATATCCCATTTCTTACTTTTTATGTATTTTCTACAGAGAATTGGTGTCGTCCTCCTAAAGAGGTCGAATATTTAATGAATCTCCTTTCCACTCGATTATTTAGTGAAACTGATTTTTATCATCGTCTCGGTGCAAGAATCCTTATTAGGGGAGATATGTCCTCCTTTTCAGAGAAACTAAAAGATAGTGTCCTCGCTACTATGGAAGAGACAAAACATAATACAGCAATTACTGTCACTCTTGCAGTAAATTATGGGGGACAAGATGAAATAGTGCGTGCTGTGAACAAATGGATCGAATCACCTAATCACTCATCCCATATTACTAAAAATGTGTTAAGGGAGCACCTTGATCTCTCTTTTATCCCTCCAGTTGATTATATCATCCGTAGTGGTGGTGAAAAACGGTTAAGTAACTTTTTATTGTGGGATGCAGCATATGCAGAACTAGCTTTTGTTGATACTCTATGGCCAGATTGGAATGAAAAAGAATTTATTGCTGTACTAGATGAGTATAAGCATAGAGCAAGAAGATTTGGAGGGGTGTGTGATGAATAGTGTAGTGAAACGAGTTCTTCTTACCTTTACTGCTGTGCCTGCACTCTTTTCTCTTATCTTTTTCTTTCCGATGTATAACCATCTTCCATTTGCTATTCTTGTTGTCCTTGCAGTAATTGCAGGGAGTATTGAGATGGGGAGAATAATATTTTCTGCTTCTGTAAAAGAGTATCTTCATATTGTTATACTCTCATCTTTTATACCTGTTTTTACCTATATAGATGTAGCCTTTTTTAGTCAGTACAATATTCTCACCCTGTATTTGATGACTCTTATTACCATGTGCATGGCAAGGGAGATATATAGGGGTTCTATCGATTCTTTTACATCATCGATAGAGCATGTTGGACTCTCTTTATTACTTATTCTATACCCAGGTGGGTTAAGTATTTTTCTCATTAAAATCCTTTTTCTTCCCTACCCCACCGAGTTAACTCTCCTATTATTCCTTCTTGTATTTGGAAATGATACATTTGCCTATGTCTTTGGGATGCTTTTTGGAAAAGGAAACCGCAATATTATCAAAGTAAGTCCTAATAAGAGTATAGCTGGGTTTATAGGGGGTCTTCTCATGACATTTCTTATTGCCATCTTATTTAGACAATTTGTCCCCCATATGTCTTCATTTTTTACCATCTTACAGGTCACGATACTTGCAATTATCATAGGGATAATTGCTAATATTGGTGATTTAGTAGAATCTACCTTTAAACGAAGTGCAAAGGTGAAGGACTCAGGAACTATAATTTTGGGTCGTGGCGGAATTATGGATTCAATTGATTCACTTATCTTGAGTGCTCCATTTTTCACGTTGCTCATTTCTTTGTATATAGTATAAAAAAGACTATTACTCATCCTTCTTTGTGTACGTGCTAAACGAGGTATTTTTTATGAATAAGAACAAATGTCTTACCTCATATTCTAACCAAAATCTCTCTTTTTAGCCTATTTTTGCCTATATTCAACCAATTTTTTAACAAGTGACCTCACTTTTAGTATATACTAGTAATTGCTTTGTAGTAGCATAACAGGTGCATCTGTTAGCATCCTTTTTATCAAGACATCTAATGAGGAGTTATGGCATGCAGAAGGATAGAGATTTTCTGATCAAAATAGCACAATCTTATTATATTAAGAAAAAGAGTCAGCAAGAAATTGCTGATGAATTTAATATACCTCGTCCCACTGTTTCTAATTTGTTAAAACTGTGTAGAGAAACTGGTATAGTAGAAATTAGGGTGAAAGAGGGCTCACCAGAGACGAGTTTACTTGGGGAAGCTATAGAGAAGAAGTATGGCCTTCATAAGGTTATTGTAATTCCCTCTACAGAAGATCGAATATCTTTATTTAACAATATTGGAAAAGAGGCAGCATTTTATACAAATTCAATACTCCATGCAGGGATACACATTGGCATTGCGTGGGGCACTACGTTGTATCAGATGGTTCACCAGATGAACACACAAACTATTACAGACTCAAGTGTTGTTCAGCTTATGGGGGGCTTTGGTGCTTCTAATCCCCAGTATGATGGATCTGAACTAGCGAGAGAGTTATCTAAACGTCTTGAATCAGTATATTATCCCCTTCAATGCCCTGTTATAGTAAAAAATGTTGAAGTGAAAGAGTTGCTTATGGAAGAGCCTTGGATTTATAAAACTCTTGAAATGATGAAAAACCTCGATATCGCATTTGTGGGGATCAGCTCTAATAAACCTGAGAAAAGCTCTTTAGTAAAAGCAGGATTTCTTTCAATGAAAGAGGCTAATGATTTATATCATTCGGGTGCTGTTGGTCACTTATGTGGCTATAGTTATGATAAAGATGGGAAATGGATGGATGTTTCTGCAAATCATAGAATCATAGGGATCTCTTTTTCTGATTTCCTTCAAATTCCATTGAGAGTTGGTATTGCCTGTGGCAGTGAAAAAGCTGAAGCAATACAAGCGGCTTTGGTTGGAGGGCATCTGACTACCCTCATTACAGACCAAAGTGTTGCCGCTCGTATTATTCATGACATGTAATGTGATGAGTTAGTAGATTGAGTGAAGTGACTCTTTTAGTGCATCTGCACCAGCTTCCATAATAGCTTCTGAAAGAGTTGGGTGTGCATGTATAATACCTTTTAATTCATGCACAGTTATCTCTTGACTCATTAATGTGGCAGCTTCATTAATTAATTCACTTGCACTTGATCCAATAATATGTACTCCAAGGATTTCTCCATATCTTTTATCAGAAACAATTTCAACATACCCATCTGTTTCACCACTAGAAAGTGATCTTCCATTTGCCATAAAATTAAATCTTCCGCTCGCTACTTCATATCCTTTTTCAGTAGCTTCTTGAGTACTCATTCCGATCGTGCCAATTTCTGGATGGCTATAGACTACTGAAGGGACAAAGCGTAAATCAGCTCTCTTTTTCTCAATTTTTAGGTCTACTTTAGCATAAGAGACAGCATTAATTGCAGCTACTTCCCCCATATGGTAGGCAGCGTGGGCAAGGAGTTTTTTCCCATTCATATCACCTGGGCAAAAGATTCCATCAATACTACTCTCCATATACTCATTTACTTGTACAAAACCGTTCTCTAAAATAAGATGGCTAATTTTTTGTATTGCTGATACATCTGGAGTTCTTCCAATAGAGAGTAAAGCTCTAGAGGTCGTTATAGATGAACCATTAGAAAGAACAAGGTTGATACCATCATCATTATCGAGCACTTCAACTACTGAGGTGTCACAAATGAATTCTATCCCCTTTTTTTTATATTTCTTTACTAGGGTATCTCGTAGTTCTTTATCAATAAAAGACAATACATCAGGAAGTCCTTCAATGACAGTTACTTGAGACCCGAAAGATGAGAATATTGTTGCTATTTCAAGCCCAATAACTCCCCCTCCTATCACAGCGAGACTTTTTGGGATGTAGGGGATTTCAAGTATCTGGGTACTGTTAAGAACTTTTTCATTTTCAATTCCAGGAATCGGAACTACTCTACTATGAGTTCCAGTTGCGAGAATAATTGCTTTACACTCTAACATGGTTTTTTCGCCAACTTTTACAGTTGTAGCATTTTCTATTGTGGCACTTTCATGAAACACTTCAATGTTATTCGTTTTTAATAAAGCTTTCACTCCTTGTACTAACTTTTTTACAGCCTTATCTTTCTCTTTATGTACTTGGCTCATATCAATTTCAAACGAGGGATCTATTTGTATTCCCCTTTTCTTGAAAGCAGAGAGAGAATCTATCAAATGAGCGGTGTGAAGAAGATGCTTTGTTGGGATACACCCACGGTTTAAGCAGGTGCCTCCTATCTCCGATTTTTCTACTAAGGCAACTTTTGCCCCGAGGCGAGATGCTTTAATTGCAGCACTATATCCTGCAGGGCCTCCACCTACGACGACAATATCATATGTATTCATCTATATATCTCCACTTTTTTAATCACACGAGAAATGAGTAAGGATGTTCGAGGCTGTGAATTAAAGCTTGCATAAACTCTGCAGCTTCAGAGCCATCAATTATTCGATGGTCGAATGTGAGACTTAATCCAATTTTCTTTACCACTACAAGCTCGCCCATCTGTATTGCAGGGACATCCTCAATAGCACACACACCAAGAATTGCAGCCTCTGGAGAATTAATTATTGGATTAAAGGAGAGAATACCCCACTTGCCAACGTTTGTAATCGTAAAGGTTGAGCCTTGTAGCTCATCACTTTTCAATTCACCTTTTCTCCCTTTTTCAACAAGGAGAGATGCGTGTTTAGAAAGTTGTGATAAACTCATTCGATCGGCATCTTTTATCACTGCAACAAGTAATCCCTTTTCGGATGCTATTGCCATTCCAAGATGTACATTGCCATGGAGAGTAACTATATCTTTATCAATAGATGAATTCATGATGGGGAAAGATGGAAGTAATTTGCTTGTTGCAAGCATTATGAGGTCATTAATTGAGATGTGGAGGTTCGTTGTTTCATTAATCTGTTTTCGAATCTTGAGTAAATCAGTAACATCAGCTTTTGCGTGTTCTGTGACCATTGGAATAGTTGTATGAGAGTATACCATTCTTTCGCCTGTGATTTTTTTCACTTTATTCAATCGAATTGTAGTAGATTCTCTAACTTCATTACCGATGAAAGTAGGTTGATGTTCTTTTGGAAGATCTGTTGAATAAATCTTGCCTTGATACCCACTTCCCTTAACGTGGTCAAGTTGTATTTTTTTATCATGAGCCATACGTGAAGCAAGTGGTGTTGCTTTTACTTTGGTCGCTTCAAACGTTACTACATCAATTTCTTTTACTTCATTATGAGATCCAGATGGAGGAATATGGGAAATATCTAGGTTTCTCTCTCTTGCCACTCTTCTTGCAGCTGGAGTTGCTTTTGTTTTCCCATCTACTACATCTTCTTCTATTTTAGGGACAGATATGCTCTCTTTTTGAGGTTCTTCCCCTCTAGTTTCAACAGGATGAGTATCTGTGTGTGGTACTTTTTCTCCTGGTTCTCCTAGCCATGCTATGGGGAGGGTTACTTTTACTGTTGAGCCAGCTGGGTAGAGTATTTCTAACACAGTCCCTTCATAATCAGATTCATACTCCATGGTAGATTTATCTGTTTCGAGTTCAGCGAGAATATCTCCTTTGGAGACTTTATCACCCGGTTTTATAAACCATTCGATGATAGTTCCCTCTTCCATAGCCATTCCAGTTTTTGGCATAATAATTTCTTGAGCCATGATATTCTCCTTATTATGAGGTAAGCTCTTTGATTGCTTGAATAATTTTTTCTTCAGTTGGAACAACTTGTGCTTCAAGAGTTGGGTTATATGGAATTGGAACGTCGAGTCCACCAAGTCTCTTTATAGGAGCATCAAGATAGAAAAATGCTTCACTGTCAGCAATTACACTCACAAGTTCTGCTCCATACCCACCTCTTTGACAAGCTTCATAGACAACGAGGACTTTTCCAGTTTTTTTAGCTGATTCTATAATACACTTTTCATCAAGGGGGACAAGAGATCTAATATCGACAACTTCGATATCAATACCCTCCTTTGCTAATTGTTCAGCTACAAGTAAACACCTTCCTACCATCCGTCCATATGTGATAATAGAAACATCTTTTCCTTCC
This sequence comes from uncultured Spirochaetaceae bacterium, assembly GCA_964453215.1. Lineage (GTDB taxonomy): Bacteria > Spirochaetota > Spirochaetia > Sphaerochaetales > Sphaerochaetaceae > SABI01. The sequence continues at coordinate 35,496 of CAYVRR010000003.1, forward strand.
CTCTTTACATCTGCAACACCTAAAGGAATTTCATAATCATCTTCAATTTCAGGTACTGGTCCTTTTACTCTGTAAAGGAGTTTTTGTTCTATGAATACTACGGGGTTGTTATCTCGAATAGCAGCTTTAAGTAATCCTTTTGCATCAAACGGTGTTGAAGGAATTACTACTTTAAGTCCTGGTACATGGGCAACCCATGCTTCAAGGCTTTGACTGTGTTGTGCAGCTGCTCCTGTTCCACTTCCCCCTGGAGTTCTTAATACCATAGGTACAGATCCTTGTCCTCCAAACTGGAATCTATTCTTGGCAGCTTGGTTTACTAATGGTTCCATAGCGAGGGCCATAAAGTCACTAAACATTAATTCAACAATGGGCCTAAGTCCTGTCATCGCAGCGCCAGTAGCTGCTCCAACGATTGCAAGTTCTGATATCGGTGTATCGAGTACTCTTTCAGGTCCAAATTGTTCTATCATTCCACGGGAAACTCCAAAAGCTCCACCGTAAACTCCAATATCTTCTCCCATGAATACAATGTTTGGATCTCTCTCCATCTCTTCACTCATCGCTTCATTTATTGCTTGGGCATATGTAATCTCTCTCATACTGATCTCCTAAGACTCGTATACGTCATCAAATATTCTATCTATTGAAAGCTCTGGACTGTTTTTAGCAAATTCTACAGCTTGTTCAATTTCAACTTTAGCTTGTTCATTCATCGCTTCGATCTCTTTTTCTGTAAATATTTTATTATCCACCAAGTATTCTCTGTGGCGTTTAATTGGATCTTTTGCCTTCCATTCATTTACTTCTTCTTTTGATCTATAAAGCTGTGCATCACTTTTTGAGTGTCCCATCCATCTATATGTATTGAGCACCATGAGCATAGGTCCATGTTCTAAGACATATTCACGAGCTTTTTTTGTCTCTTTATATATGTTGATTACATCATTTCCATCGAGAGCAAGTCCTTTTATTCCATAACTTGTTGCCCTAATAGAGATGTCATCAATATTCATTGATTTTTTTACAGATGTAGACATTCCATAAAAGTTATTGGTACATACAAAGATAACGGGAAGTTTCCACACAGAAGCTAGGTTTAAAGATTCGTGAAATGAGCCCTCATTCGTAGCTCCATCGCCAAAATAGCTGACTGTGACATTATTTTTCTTTAGATATTTTTGACTAAAGGCAGCACCTACCCCCAATGGGATTCCTCCACCTACAATACCGTTTGCACCAAGGCTTCCAACTGAAAAGTCTGCAATATGCATACAGCCCCCTTTCCCTTTGCAATACCCTGTCTCTTTTCCTAAAAATTCAGCCATCATCTTATTCACATCCATATTCTTTCCGATACCTTGGTTGTGCCCTCGATGGGTCTGAAGGATATAATCCTCTTTCTCAAGTGCTGATGATACACCTATTCCTGTTGCTTCTTCACCTATACAGAAATGGGCAGTTCCATGCACCAATCCTTGTACAAATAATTTAGCAGCCATCTCTTCAAATTCTCTTGTAAGAACCATTTTATAATAGAGTTCTTTTTGTACTTCTTTGGTCAGCTTCATATTTCTTCTCCCGTTTCCTTATCTTGATCATATTTGCAACTATGAGGTCTTGTATCCTCATACATATAGTATATAGTGCAACGTGGAATTAATCAATTGTAAATTTTTCTTTATATTTATTACATATGTAAAAGCGTGTAGTAAAACATATCCCCTAAAAGCAATATTATTACGTATATTATCTACTCTTTTATACCTGCCATATGTTCAAACACTTTTACAACAGCTGATGCGTTTTCTTCACCAAGATCCATATGTAATCCAATTTTATTCACTTCATGAACAATGTTCGAAAGGAGAACTGGCACTTCTAGCTGTTCAGAGAAATTTCTAATTAATTCGGTATCTTTTACCATTGTTCGTAGATGGAATGAGACTTCAAAGTCTCTATTAATCATAGAAGACCCTACTCCTTGCACAACTGGAGAGCGAAAATCTGAATTCATCCAGACTTTTAACACTTCAGTAAGATCAAGTCCTGCTTTTTTTGCGAGTGTCATTGATTCACCAAGTGCTGCAACGATTGTTGAAACGAGATGGTTACCACACAGCTTTGTTGCATACCCATTTCCATGTCCACCCATGTAGTGGTGAGTTTCTGCAATCTCTTCAAAAAGGGGTATTGTTGATCTATAGATTTCGTTATCTCCTCCAATCATTACCCACAGTCCTCCACTATATGCTTCACCTTTACTTCCATGTACGGGAGAGTCGAGAAAATGAGCCCCTTTTTGAGAGTAGTTATGTGCTTCCCATATTGCAGTATCAGGTAGTTGTGTACTCATATTAATAAATATCTGATCTTTTGTAGCATTCTCAAATGTACCACTCCCCCCTTGTGACATTGCCTTTAGAGCTTCTTTATCCCAGGGCATAAGTATAATAAATTCTGCCCCTTGTATTGCTTCCTTCACTGTTTCATGGTAGGTAGCTCCTTTATCTATTAATGGTTGAGCATGTTTCTTTGTTCTATTATAGATAGTGAGCGTGTGATCTTTAGAGAGGAGGGTATTTCCTATACCAAGGCCCATTGTACCAGTTCCTAGAATTGCTATGTTCATAATTATTTCCTTTTTATCCTACTATTTTTGTAGGCTTTTCACTAATTCATATGAATCATCTTTTAGGTGTTCATACGTTTTTACATATTGATTGACGTAGAGTTCATACAAGGCAGTATATTCTTTATTTGGTTCAACTACCCTTTCTATTTCGACCATGGTTTTTGCAGCTTCTTGAATCGATGGGTAAATTCCTGCAGCAACAGTTGCAGCAATTGCACTACCGAGTGTTACTGCTTGTTGCTCTTTTGGAACAATGATGTTTTTCCCAAGTACATCTGCATGGATTTGTAACCAAAGTGGACTTTGGGCAGCTCCTCCACAGATGATGATTTCATCGATATAGATTCCACCCTCTTCCATTACATCAAGAATGACTTTGGTTCCATATACTACCCCCTCCATAATTGCTCTAAAGATATGGCTAGGAGTATGTCGTAAGGAGAGTCCACGTATTACCCCTCTTGAATAGGGATCAACATAGGGAGTTCTGTTTCCTTGCCAGTGCTCTAACACAACTAGTCCTTCGGACCCTGGTGGAAGAGTAGAGGCCATTTCATCAAGGAGTTTATAGACAGATATGCCTCTTTCTCGTGCTTCTTTAGTGATTCTCTCGTTCACAAAGTTATCTTTAAACCATTTTAAAATACACCCTGTGCTAATTTGTCCAGCTTCAACTACTTCATATCCATCAATGATGGCATTGGGGAATGTTCCAAATAGGCCTGGTTTGTGAAGTTCTTTGTCAGTTATTCCAATGTGTAGTTGAGAAGAACCTGTAATGAGGGCAAGTTTTCCACTCTCTAATGCGTTAACCCCTATTACCCCCATATAAGCATCTGCGGCCCCCCCAGCTACGGGAATCCCCTCTTTTAGTCCTGTAAGAGTTGCTATTTCTTTGCTAAGGGGGCCAACAACTTCTCCTACCTTTACTATCCTCTTTGGAAGTTTTTCAAAGATATCACCTAGTCCTATTTTTTCATACAAAGAAACAGGGAATCCCCCTTTATTCTCATTATAGAACCATCGAATTGAGACGGTGTTTATGTTGGCTGTTATGAGGTTTGTGAGGCGATATGCAAGGTAGTCAGTGTGTTCAAAAATTGTGGCAGCTTGTGTATAGATCTCTGGTTCCCATTTTTTTACCCATAGGTTTTTACATGGAAACCACTCTGGTGAGACTTTACTAAAACCTACATATTCTAAGGCTTCATCACCACATTGAGCTATTTCAACTGCTTCATCGGCGGCTCTGATATCCATCCACATGATAGCATCTCGAAGTGGTTTACCCATTTCATCTAAATAGACAACTGTGCAGCTTGTTCCATCAAGGCCAATTCCTTCGATTTGTTCTGGTTTAATATCACAATCTTTAAATGCATTTTGTATTGCTTCTATTAATGAATTATCCCACGCTTCAATGCTTTGCTCTCCCCAGCCAGGATTTCTGTGTATGAGGGTATTTTCAGAGAGTCCAAAGCTCAAACATTCACCTAACTCATCATAAATACCAGCTCGAATACTCTCTGTCCCTGCATCAATTCCCATAACATACTTTTTCATAACACTCTCCATTGTAATTATTATTAAGCTATAATTTCTGATAATGTAGCAATATTCTCTTCTATATTTCCTTTAAAAATTCCACTTCCAAGTATTGCGATATCGGCTCCTGCACTTTTTATCTCTTTTATAGTACTTTTATTTACGCCCCCATCTACTGAAACTATACAATTAGAATTTTCTTGTTCTATAATTCCACGTAAAAGTTCTATACGAGTGAGAATATTTTTATTCATATTCTGTCCCCCGACCCCTGGGTGTACTGCAAGTAAATTAAGCTGGCTAATAGCAAAAAGGAAGGGGCGAATTACTTCGATGGGAGTCTCTAGTGTTAAACAAAGTCCAACTTTTTTATGAGATGCCTTCACCTCTTGTATTAAAGAAGTAAGATTTTTTGCACTCTCATATTGTAATAAAATCATATCTACTTTTGATGATGTAAATAGTGGGACAATAGGGAGTGGATCTATTACTGCAAGGTGTACATCATAAAACCCTTCACACTCTATTTTCGATTCATTAATTATTTGGGGACCAAATATCATATTGGGTGCAAAGTATCCATCACACACATCAAAATGAAACTTAGAAATACCTTGTAATTGAACCTTTTTCATATCTCGTGCTATATGAGCATGGTTCGCTGCTAAAACTGACGCACACAGTTCCATTATTGCTCCTTATTATAAAAATCACCCTCATATTATACCACAATAACGTTACATTTGTTAATAATAGTATCATTTTTTTACATTTATCATCTTTTGTATTGAACTATTTCATTACAGAGATGATAATATGAGATATGAATACTACACAAATACATGAATTAGCGCAAAAGGCATACGATTTAGGGTTTCATTACGAAAAGAAGTACAAAGGGTGTGCTCAGTGCACTATTGCTGCAGTTCTTGAAACGTTGCAACAACCTCACAAGGAGCTCTTTCAAGCAGCAAGTGGCCTTGCCGCTGGTGGTGGTGCCACATGTTCTGGCTCTTGTGGTGGTTTTGTTGGAGGGATGTTGGTATTTGGCTACTTTTGTGGGCGAAGAAGGGAGTTTTTTGATGATGATACTCCTAATAAGAGATTATGCAACCTTATGAGCCAAGAATTGGAAAAAAGGTTTGTCGATGCATATGGGTCTGTAATATGTAATCAAATTCACTCATCGTTATTTAATAGAACATTTGATTTAACGAATCAAGAAGATAAGGATCAATTTGAAATACTTGGTGCTCACACTACAGTATGTACATCTGTAGTAGCTCTCGCTTCAAAATGGAGTATTGAGATTCTCTTTTCCCACCTTGATGAGTCTATTCTTTTAGGTAGTGAGATTTCTCAAACATAGAGACTATACAGAACGAAATGGATGTGCTATTATGTTAATAAGTTCAATATTCTTGTTCGATTAAACATAGATGGGAGTATCGATGAGTACACACACAGAGCGCATTCAATATATCCAACATCTCATTGCTCAAGGGAAGGAAGTACAAGTAGCTACTTTATCACAAGAGCTTGAAGTATCTGAAATGACCATACGGCGTGATTTAACAGAACTTGAACGTCTTGGTGTACTGAGAAAGGTTCACGGTGGCGCTATCAAAGAGGTTGGTAAGAATCTTGAGCCGGTATTCTCTATGCGCCTCACTCATAGGCATTCAGAAAAGAATGCTATTGGTAAGTTAGCTGTTAATATGGTTCGTGAAGGGGATACTCTTGCCATCGACAGTGGCTCTACTGCCCTTGCTTTTGCACAGCAACTTGTAAAAATGGATAATCTTATCATTGTTACCCCAAGCATTCATATAGGGATGCTTTTTTTACACCATCCAAGTACGAGAGTTTTTCTCTCTGGTGGAGAATTACGACAACATGAAGGTTCGTTAGTTGGAGATCAAACACGGAAATTCTTTGAAAATCTCCACTTTGACAAATTTTTTATGTCCTCAGCTGGTATTGACCATGAATATGGTCTTACTGAGTATGATATTGATGATGCAACAATTAAAAATAACATTATTAGTCAATCTAAATCTACGATAGCGTTAATGACTGATGATAAGTTTAATAGAACAGCTTTTGCGAGGGTATGTTTTTTAAAGGAAATAAATATGCTAATTACAAATAAGTGGCCACAGGGGCCCCTTATGAGGGCATTAAAAGATAATAAGGTTGATATACAATTAGTTTCAACCACGTAAGGAGTTTCTCATGAAATGGATTCAAGAAGTGTTTGGCGTTAAAAAGCCTGTTATTGCTATGTGTCACCTCCAGGCGCTCCCTGGCGACCCAATGTATGATAAGGAAAAAGGGTTAGATTATATTATTGAAGCTGCCCGTCACGACCTTTTAGCTTTGCAAGAAAATGGTGTTGATGGTGTAATGTTTTCTAATGAGTTTAGCCTCCCCTATCTCACTAAGGTTGAGCCTATTACCTATGTAACGATGGCTCGTATTATTGGTGAACTCAAACATGAGATCAAAATTCCTCATGGTGTGAATGTGCTTTGGGATCCAAAGGCAACTATTGATTTAGCTGTAGCGACTAATTCTCTATTTGTAAGAGAAATTTTCACTGGAGTATATGCGAGTGATTTTGGATTATGGAACACAAACTATGGTGAAGTTGCTCGTCACAGAGCAAGTATCGGTGGCAATAATGTGAAACTTCTTTTTAATATTGTTCCTGAAGCTGCTGTGTATCTTGGTGAGAGGGATATCGCATCAGTTGCTAAATCTACTGTATTTAATGCTCGTCCTGATGCCTTATGTGTTTCTGGTTTAACAGCTGGTGCTGAAACTGATGCTTCTTTCATGAAAAGGGTAAAAGATGTAGTGCCAGATACGCCTGTTTTTGCAAATACTGGGGTGAGATTAGCTAACGTAAAAGAGCAACTCGCTGTTGCCGATGGTGCTGTTACAGCAACTACATTTAAGAGAGATGGAAACTTCTATAATGAAGTTGATGGTAAGCGTGTAAAAGAATTTATGGATGCTGTAAAGAGTATTCGCTAATAATTGGAGAAAGATATGGACCCAAGATGGGAAAAATTAGGATCACTACTAGTAAATTATTCAACAAAAGTTAAAAAGAATGAACGAGTCATCATTGCCATGACAGAACCAGCTGTGTTCCCCTTAGCCTTAGCTGTCTATCGTGCTGTGATTAAGGCGGGGGCCTATCCGCAGGTCCAACTTCTTTCAGAAAAATTTAGAAGAGAAATTCTCACCCATGGCAATGATGAACAAATTGCCTGGGTGCCAGAATTAGAGACTCACTCTACCCTGTGGGCTGATGTATATATTGGATTAAGGGGTGCAAATAATATCTTTGAACTTCAAGATATCTCTCCCCAAACATTAGCTAAAAATCAAGCTGCAATGGGTGTTGTCTCTACCAAAAGATGGGAAAACACGAGATGGTGCCTCATTAGGGTTCCATCCGAAGCATTGGCTCAGCAAGCGAAGATGAGCTATGAAGTCCTCGAAGATATGTTTTTTGATTCTTGTTTCTTAGATTGGGAAAACGAAGATGTTCAATGGAGACATTGGGCAGATATTCTCAACAAAGGGGATAAAATTAGAATAACAGGTAACAATACAGATCTCTCTTTCTCTGTAAAGGGGAGAACGTGGATTCCATTTAGTGGTATCAATAATATGCCAGATGGGGAGATAGCAACTGCTCCTATTACCTCTACAATAGATGGAACTATTTTCTTTGAGCGTCCTGGTATTTTAGGAGGACGATTAATAGAAGGGATCACTCTCACATGGAAAGATGGTGTGTTAGTTGATTACAAGAGTTCAAGTGAACAAGAATATTTTGCATCAATCATAGAAAAAGATAGTGGCTCGTCCCTTATTGGGGAGTTTGCGTTTGGTACAAATAAAGGGGTCACCCATTTTTCTAATGATATTTTGTTAGATGAGAAAATTCTTGGAACTGTTCATATTGCTCTAGGAAGAGCCTATCCTGAGTGTGGTGGTACAAATTCTTCAGCTATTCACTGGGATATTGTAAAAGATTTAAGAGATGGTGGAGAGGTTACTCTTGATGGAAAAGCTATCATAAAAGATGGGGTCATTGTACTGCCATCTATCTCATAGGAGAGTAAAGTGGATACATTTCTAGGTATTGATATTGGTACAGGTTCATCCAAAGGGGTTGTTGTTGATTCAAATGGGAACGTGTTAGCAACGAGTAGTATAAGTCATACTACTGAAACCCCTTTCCCTGGTGCATATGAACATAATGCAGATACGGTGTGGTGGAATGATGTAGTAAGTATTTCTCGAGATGTAGTATCTCAGTTATATGATAAGGGGCTTAGCGAAAAAGATATTAAAGCTCTTTGTGTAAGCTCTATTGCCCCGTGCGTCCTCCCTGTTGATAAAAAAGGGAAGCCCTTACGTAATGGAATATTATATGGAATAGATACGAGGGCTCAAGAGCAAATAGCCCGAATTGAAGAGATGATTGGCGAAGAGGCAATATTTGAGCTTAGTGGACAAAAGCTCTCTTCTCAATCTTGTGTCCCAAAGATTCTTTGGATTAAAGAGCATGAAATTGATGTATTTCGTAATACAAGTAAATTTCTCACCTCAACTGGGTATGTTGCGTTTCGTTTAACAGGTTCATACACTGTAGATATATATGATGGAATTGCATATGCACCACTTTATGATATTGCTAACCACAAATGGGATAGTAGGTATGAAGATCTTCTTTTTCCAACCTCTTTATTGCCAGAATTAAAATGGAGTAGTGAAGTTTGTGGAACTATACACAAGGAAGCTTCTATTGAAACTCTCCTCGCGCCGGGTACTCCTGTAATTGTTGGAACAGCAGATGCTGCCTCTGAAGCTATCGCGTGTGGAGTAGCGTCCGTTGGAGATATGATGATGATGTATGGGAGTTCCAACTTTTTCATTATGCCAACAGATAGACTTCAACCTACTTCTAAGTTTTGGGCATCCCATTTCCTTCAAAAAGGCTCTACTGTTCTTACAGGTGGCATGGCTACCATAGGGAATTTGTTTAAATGGTTAAATACAACGTTTCCAGGGAGAACTTTTGAGCAATGGCAACAGCTGAGTGAAGATGTACCTCCTGGTGCACATGGTCTTACAATTCTCCCCTATTTTGCAGGAGAGAGAACACCATTATTTGATTCAAAAGCTAAGGGTGCTATGTTTGGTCTCACCTTACAAAGTTCAGCTGGTGATATCTACACAGCTTTCATGGAATCAGTTGGTTATGGAATACGTCATAATCTTGAGGAGCTTTCAACACTTGGAAATAGTGTGAACAGAATTGTTGCAATAGGTGGGGCAGCTCAAGATAAACAATTGATGCAAAGGGTAACTAATATTATTGATTGTCCTCAGCAAATTCCAGATATCACCCTTGGTGCGTGTTATGGAGATGCCTTTTTAGCTGCTCTTGGTATTGGGTATTTTTCTGATATTTCTGAAATTTCACGTTGGGTTAAGATTACGCACGAATATGTTCCACAAAAAGAGTATAAAAGTGAGTATGATGAAGGGTTTAAGAAGTTTAGAAATCTCTATGAATACACAAAAACTCTTAATTAAATAAGAGTTTTGTGATGTGTCTTTAGGGTTTCCTATTCTAAACATAGAGTGGAAACCCTATTTTTTATGTAGATGTAATATAAGAGGTAAATTCGTCTATCAGTAGTGAAGCAAATGTAGCTCCAGCATCTTGGGCAGTTCTTGATTTTTCTTGGTAATAGGCTGCCCTGCCATGTTGAGCTACCATTGTTTTAGTTAACTCCATTCCCTCTTTTGCTGCAATAGATGAGGCTTTTGCCCCGTCAACTAATGGCAGGTTAGCATCGGTAGCTTTTTGTAGTGCTTCATAGGAGGGATAGAGTGAATCAACTATGGTTTTTTCACCCACCTTAGATTTACCTCTTTCCATTATTCCTTCAACAAAATGTTTCCAAAATGTGGTATATGTGGGTAAATCAATTTCTTGAATCCCCTTTAAGGCTTTTCCACCTCTCATAAATCCTGTTCCAATGAGTGTTCCCATGGTAGAGGGGGCTGCTTTAGCCATTGCCATTCCTGATTTCATTAAGAGTGTTCCAATGTCGCTATCTGTAGAGTTAGTAGCATACTCACTAGCTGCAGCGAATGCTTTAGCCATAGTTAGTCCTAAATCTCCATCTCCCATAACACTATCTAATTCAATTAAGTACTCTTTTTTTTGATCAGTCATATCTTTTATTTGAGTGATGAGTGTTTGAATATCTTTAAAGGTAAGTTTTTCCATGATGCCTCCTAAAGTTGTACTTGTTCAAAAAATGGAGTATGAGCTGGCATCGCAAGATACTTCTTTAATTCATCATCAAGCTTTAGTACAGATATTGATGCGCCTGCCATTTCCATTGATGTAGCAAACTCTCCAACATATACATGGAATACTTTAATACCTTTTGTTTTTAGAATTTCATCAACTTTACGGTACATGATATAAAGCTCTTCTTTAGGAGTTGCCCCTAAGCCATTCATGAGAATAGCAACTTCATCTCCACTCTTGTATTCATAGTCATTACAGATTGCATCAACCATTCTTTGCACGATTTCATCAGCTGTTTGTAGGGCTTCTCTCTCTATTCCTGGCTCGCCATGTATCCCCATGCCTATTTCCATTTCTCCTTGGTCTATAGTAAATGAGGGTTTTCCAACTTCTGGTACAATACAAGGTGAGAGTGCAACTCCCATAGTTCGTACAGTTGTTGCAACTTTTTCTGCTATTCGCTTAACTTCACTAAGGGAAAGTAGTGATGCCGCTGCTCCTCCTGCTATTTTATATACAAAGAAAATTCCAGCGACTCCTCGTCTTTTATGCTCTTCCCCTTTCTTTGAAGAGGCTACATCATCACCAGCTACTACTTGAAGAACTTCAACATCCTCCATATCAGCCATCTCTGATGCCATATCAAAGTTCATGACATCTCCACCATAATTGCCATAAATGTAAAGAACGCCTTTTCCACTATCAATAGCTTTGGTGACTTCTAACATTTGTTCGGCACTTGGGGATTGAAAGACTCCTCCAACAGAACACCCATCAAGCATTCCGTCTCCCACATATCCTAAAAATAGTGGAAGGTGCCCAGAACCACCACCTGTTGCTATTCCAACTTTTCCATCAACTTTTTTTGCTGTAACGATACATCGAGGATCATCGTTTACGTATGTTAATTTAGTTGGGTGTGCTGCAATAATTCCTTGTATCATTTCATCAACAAAATCTTCTGGTTTATTTATAAATTTTTGCATATTATTCTCCTTGTGCCGTAGATGGGCTATTTATTTTTAATTTGATTAACTTTTTCTCATTATATTTGTGAATGGTGAAGTTAAGTGTCATAACAAAAAGGAGTGCAAATCCCCATATGAATTTTCTAAAGAATGGGCTAAATGCAAGAATATTAAATCCACTTTGAGTAATCTGTAGGATAAATATTGCCATAACTACTCCTGGAATATTTCCAAATCCCCCATCAGGATCGATACCACCAAGTACAACTACAAGAATTGCTTGAAGTATATATGCAGTTCCATATCCTGGTCGCATCGAATTCGCTCTGCTTGCCATAATAACTGCTGCAATTCCTGCAAGGATAGCTGTTATCATATAGGTTCTTATGAGTACTTTTGTATTATTAACTCCACTAAATCGTGAAACAACTGGGCTACTACCTATCATAAACATTTTAAAGCCTTGTCGAGTTCTTGTTAATATGATGTGTACTGCAATAGAGGCAAGGACGAATAGAATAAAGCTTATTGGTAGACCTAAAAAGCTACTATTTCCTATTGTAAGAAAAAGTTCTGGAAATCCACTGATGCTATACCCTTTTGTAACTACGATTGCCAGGCCCATAAACAAACCTTGTGTTCCAAGGGTTGCAAGAATGGGTGGAACTCCAATTTTAGCAATGAGTAATCCGTTCATGAGACCACACAAAGCTGCGATGGATACTGTTGCCACAATAGCAATTATGATGGTAAGGGAGGTTGGTAATCCTGTAACTTTTGTAAGGATAAGGGCAGCAATAACTCCAGTGAAGTTAGCAATAGAAACAATAGAGAGGTCAATCCCCCCTGTAATCATTGCGAGCATCATTGCAAGGGCAAGAAACCCAAACTCTGGGAATTGAGAGGCCATTGATCCAAGATTAGCTGCTGTAAAGAATTTACCAGGTAAGAGAATCAGCATGATAAAAAGGATTCCTACTAATATGATAAACAGCGTGCGATTTTTTGGATTTGTAAACCCTTTTTTTAGTATGTGTAATATATTCATATTTTTAATCCTTTTTAAACTTTCGAGGTTCGTTTTTGACGATAATTAGCTTGCGCATACGTAAATGTAACTCCAAGTACTATAATCGCCCCGATAAATAATTCTTGCCAATAGGAGGATAGACCCATTAATATGAGGTTTTTTTGTAGTAATGTGATGAGTGTAACTCCAATTAATGTACCAGTAATGGTTCCAGAGCCACCACTAATTCGAGCTCCCCCTAGCACAACTGCTGCAATAACACCAAGTTCTGTTCCAACTAAATAGTTAGGATTGCTATATCTGATGAGGGATAAATGTAATACCCCTACTACTCCTGATAAGAGGCCAGCATAACAGTAGACAAAAAATTGTATCGCTCGAATGTTATAGCCAGTTCTTTTTGCTGCTTCCATGTTTCCACCAATAGCATAAATTCCTCTCCCTATCATTGTGTACTTTAAGATAAACCATGTGAGGATAACAAAAAATACTAAGAATAAGAAGAATACAGATAGTCCATATGTAGACCCATCAGCTTTAGTTAAGGTAAGAATATCTAGTTTGCCAAGAACTTTGAAACATTCAGGAAGAGATCCAATGTTTACAGCTTTCGTTCCAAAGAACTCAAGCATGAGTCCATGGTATAAGCTACTTGTCCCAAGTGTTGTAATTAAAGTTGGAAGTTTAAAATAGGAGATAAACAGGGCGTTTATTGCTCCTAGCATAATACCTAATCCAGTTGAAATTGCAAATGCAAGGGCAATACTATCTATTCCACTGCGGATGAGAATATTTACTGAAATATATTGGCCGATGATTGCAATAGTAGTAAATGATACATCAACTCCACCTGAAAGTAATACTACAAAGACGCTTAATGCTAGAATAGCTGTTCCGCTACTACTTTTTAATAGGTCAAAAAGGTTCTCTAGTGTAAAAAACACTGGATTTATTATTGTTAATGCAACAACGAATGCAATTACTACCATGAGGATATATGTTTCATTGTGTGAAAATATTTTTTTTAAGTTCATAGTTTCGCCTTTGTCTTTCTAGATTCTGTAATAATTTCATAGACTAGTTCTGCATTAGTCTCTTCAACGTTGGTAATTTCAGTAATAATTTCCCCTTTTGACATGACAAGGATTCGGTTACAGTTATCGAGTACTTCCTGAATTTCATCAGATATCATGATGATTCCCATTCCTGTCTCTGCGAGGTCTCTTATTATTTTATGTATAGTATTTTTTGAACCTATATCTATTCCAATAGTTGGTCCGTCAAGAATAAACACTTTTGGGTTTGTAGCAAGCCATTTAGCAAGTGCAACTCTTTGTTGATTTCCACCAGAGAGGCTATTAACTGGATTAGCTCCATCAGGAGTTTTGATGCTTAACGAATTTATCCATTCTTCACTTTTTTGCATTCTCTTTTGTGAATTAATAAGACCTGATTTTTCGACTAATTCATCTAACACTGTAATTACTATATTATCATTAATTGATTGATACTGAAAAAGTCCCTGATTTATTCTATCTTCTGGTAATAGTGCAATTCCTTCGGTAATGCTATCCATTACTTTGTTATTGACGAGTTCTTTTCCATTAATATAAATTTTTCCACTATCACTTGGGTTTAATCCAAATATAGATTGTGCAACCTCTGTCCTCCCAGATCCTATTAAGCCTGTAATCCCGAGGATTTCACCAGGTTGTAACTGAAACGAGATGTTTTTGAATTGATTCATTTTTGAAAGAGATTGGACATCTAATAAAGGTGTTTTAGTAGCTTGCTTTGTGTTGTAGATATATGGCTCTGATTCTAACTTTCTTCCTGTCATGAGGAATACAAGCTTTTCTTGATTGAGTTCACTTACAGGATATGTTCCTACCATTTTACCATCACGAATAATAGTAAGTTCTTCTGAGATTTCAAAGACTTCAGTAAGTTTATGGCTTACGAAAAGGGTGCTAATTCCTTTTTTCTTTAATTTTTGAATGATTGTAAATAGATGGTCAACTTCCTCTCTTGTTATAGCAGAGGTAGCTTCATCCATAATAATGAGTTTAGCATTTTGAGTAAGTGCACGAGAGATGGCTATGATTTGTTTAGTTGCCATAGAGAGGTTTTCTACTCGTTCATTGAGATCTATATCAGTTTCACCAATTTCTTCTAAGGCAGCTTGTGCATTTTGATGTATTTTTTTCCAACTCACTTTTTGTTGGTTACTTTCGAGCATCTGATTTATTGAGATGTTTTCTGCAACACTAAGATTTGGAAAGAGTGATAAATCTTGATAAATTATCTGAACTCCTGCACGAATTGATTCTATAGCTTTTGACCCCTGTAGATCTTTTCCCAAAATGGATACTGTTCCAGAATCAGCTTTTAATACGCCACCTATAATTTTAATCAAGGTTGACTTTCCTGACCCATTTTCACCTATAAGACAATGAATTTGTCCCTTCCCTATCGAAACACTCACATCATCTAGTGCTTTAACCCCTACAAAGGATTTGCAGATGTGCTTTGCTTCCAAAAATACTTCACTCATTTGGTCTCCTAAATAATTCTAACTTAATCTTGCTGTGATTACGTACCTAAGAAGGAGACCTGTAATAGATCTCCTTCTGTGTGTGTTACATCAAAGAAATTAGAGCTTGTAGCTGCCGTCAGCATTGGTCCAATCACTAAGGTTTTCTTTTGTTACGTCAACCCAAGCTTGGCCATAGACAACTGGTACACCAGAAGCATTTTTCTTAATTGTTATATTTCTATAACCATCAACACCTAAATCTGTTCCATCTTTGATTTCGATACCATTAAGCATATTGTATGCAAGTTTAGCAGTTGCATAGGCAGCATCAGCTGGTACCCAGAAGTGGATTGATTGTGCAGCACCAGATTTGAGGTAATCACCTGCAACTGATGGTAAGCATGTACCAAATGCAGCAACTTTACCAATTAAATTTTTCTCTTCAATTGCTGCAGCTGCGCCAGGAACAGTACTCATCGCACTACCCATGATAGCTTTTAAGTTTGGATTCTTTTTAATTACTTCAAGGGTTCTTTCATAAGCAATCTGCTGGTTTTCTTGGTCTTCTTCTCTGCTTGAAGGTCTAACAAGTTTTGGATACTTTTCATTCATTTGTGCAATTTCACCATCGACCCATTCGTTGTGGGTTGGACTTGTTAAGAATCCAACAAATGGTTGCCATACACCTTCATAATTCATCCATTGGGCCATTACGTCCATCATGTGACGACCATATGCTCGGTTATCAAATGCTTCTAGGTCATAATTAACTGACTTTTGGTTTGAAGCTTCGTGAGTGAATGTAAGAATTCCTGCTTCAGCAGCTTTCTTAAATGCAGGCACGAGTGATTCTGGGTCATTAGGTACTACAAGTATAGCATCTACACCCTTAGCAATGAGGTCATTAACTAAGGCTACTTGAGCTGCTGGGTCTGCTGTGTCAGCACCAATTTGGTAAGCAATTACATCTGGATGGTCAGCTGCAAATTTTTCAATACCAACACGTGTGCTATCAAACCATGCAACACCTTCTAGTTTTACTACCATTACAATTTCGAACTTATCATCTTTTGCTTGATCAGCTTCTTTTGAACCTGCTGCAAAAGCTACAGACGATAATAGTAGCATCAGTACTAATACTGAAGCAATCATTTTCTTCATAAGACACCCTCCCTAATAAATGTGGAACCACGATGTGGTTATAAAATTGTTTAGAGAATTATTCTCTACTTGTTTTAGTATCATCTACTTTGTTGAGTTTGTCAAACGAAAATTTTATATAAATATTTGATACAATTGTAAAACTAATTTGTAATATCGTAACACCTGATTAAATTTATCTGCAATATTTGTTGTTTATGCATAATACTATTCTAAAATACTACTAGAATATGATACTTATTTTAGTAAAATATTTTTATATACGACTCTATATTTTATTGATGTGTATCGTGATGGAAGGGGATAAGTTCTGGTATGTGATATGTTCGCTTTCCATTCTAAATGTGTTCTTTTAATCCATTTTAGGGATAATACAAGAGGTACTATTCCACGATGTACATACGTATTATGTAGTAAGGGGCTACTTCTAAATATTCTCTATGTGGTTTTATGTAAACAACTTAATTACCTAGTAGCATGATACAGATATTATTTTATTATCCGTATTGTTACTAAAAGAAAAATATATGTTGAGATGAATTAATTGTGGTTTTTCTTAATTTTCATGTTCTAATATAGTAATAAAAACTAAAAATCATAACCGATTCATAATAGATTCATTTTTATTTAGTGATAAGATACTGCAATACATACATCTATGATGATGCAGTTTTGTGTAAGTTACATTAAAGTAATGATTTATTTCTTAAATCATCTCTTTATTGTTTGTGATAATAGTTTTATTCGACATATATAGCAGCTTTTCTTATCAGTTAATTTTTCTTTTATCGCTACATGATATTGTTGCAATATCCTATGTATAGTGAATAAGGGGTAATATCTAGTCATATTTTATTTAAAATTTAGTTCTTGTTTTATAAGAAAGTATCATGTATGCTGATTTCTAGGAATAATAAAGTATGATGAATAAAGAGCGTGTTATCACTATAAAAGATATTGCAAAAAAAGCTGGAGTTTCAATTTCAGCTGTTTCACTCGCACTAAATGATAAACCAGGTGTAAGTAAGGAGACAAAGCAGAAGATTCTTACGATTTGTTCATCCCTTGGATATAGTGGAAAAAGTGAAAAGAAGAGCTCATATTCTAAAAAGATTGTAAAAGTTTTAAAAATTCTTCGTCATGGTAAAACAATTAACAACAATCATAGTGTATTTATTGATACATATATTGATGGAATTAACTCTGGAGCAAAAGAAGTTGGAATTCACCTTGAAATAGGAACCTACGATCAACATGTTCTTTTATCTACCCTTAATGAGCACATTCTCGAAGATACCCATGTTTTTGGTTATTTGGTTATTGCTACAGAATTGAGCGATCGTGATATTTTAGATCTTCTTTCTACAAACAAACCAATGGTATTCATCGATACTTTGAAAAAGAGTATTTTAGCAGATTTTGTAGTGATGAATAATTTTGATGGTATTCATACGATTATTTCAGACCTTGTCGCTAAGGGGCATAAAGAGATTGGAATGGTAACGAGTTCTGTTCCAACAGAGAATTTCCATGATAGAGAAGAAGCTTTTCATAGTGTAATGAAGATGGTTAATCTTGAAATCAAGAGTCAGTTTATCATTGATGTTGATTCAACTTTCACTGGAGCATATGAGGGTATGACTTCTTTTTTAATGAATCACCCCCCCCTCCCTACTGCATTTTTGGCGGTAAATGATATTGTAGCTTTAGGTTGTATGAAAGCGTTACAAGAGAATGGATATCATATTCCAGATGATGTTTCTATCATTGCGTTTGATAATCTTCCTATGGCGTCAATGAGTAACCCACCCCTCACAACGATTGATGTTTCTAAACATGAGATGGGTAAGCAAGCTCTTCGATTATTACTTCAGAAGGTTGATGCTGTAAAACCATTGCCTCCGATGAAGCTATTAGTAGGTGGATTTCTTGTAGAGAGGGAGAGTGTGAAAACACTTTTATAAATTATAGTTTTCTTATGAAATGGTAATGAGGTGCCTCTATTTACAAATATGTGACTAATATATTGATGAAAACCTTTATTATATTGACACCAAAAACAAAGGTGTGTACTATTAAACTTAACAGATACTTAGGCTTCCTTCCATGCCTGAATTTTTTTCGAATTCAGGTAAAGTCAAGTAAATACATGATGGAGAATGTTCAGAGAAAGACGAAGAAAATTAGATAATTAATGGTACATGTTTCATGTAAATGTCTATCATATCTTTCTTTGGTACCTGTTCTCTTACTATTTATCATGTGTGATATCTAGATTTTGGAGGGATGCATGCAAGCTAGCGCACATAAAAAGCAGAGAGTAATTTTATTAGGTTGTTCAGGTAGTATCGGTTCTACCGCTCTTCAAGGGCTTGAAATGGCTCGAGATCAGTTTGAGGTTGTTGCTATCTCTGTTCACAAGAACACGAAGCGTCTTGTTGAAGTTGCGAAGTCTTGGAATGTTACTAACATCTGTATTACTTCCTATAATTACAATCCTCATGATTTAATAGAGATTTCTGATTATACGAGGTTATATACTGGTGAAGATGGTCTTTTAAAGATGATTCAGGATACAGAAGCTGATGTTGTATTAAATGGTATTTCAGGTTCAGCTGGACTTATTCCCACTTTTATTGCGATAGAGAATCATAAAAATGTTGCCCTCGCAAATAAAGAGAGTATTGTTATGTCAGGAAAGCTTTTGATGAAAAAAGCAAAGGAGAACAACTGTACTCTTCTTTTTGTTGACTCTGAACATTATGCTCTTCAACAGCTTGTACAAGCTCACGAGTTAGATCAAGTCGAGAGACTTATCTTAACTGCATCAGGGGGCCCTTTTCGTAATCACTCTCTTGATGAGATGTCCCACATTACTCCTGAAATGGCAACAAATCATCCTACTTGGAAAATGGGGCCAAAAATTTCTGTTGATTCAGCGACTCTTGCGAACAAGGGGCTTGAGGTGATTGAAGCCTCCTATTTGTTTAATTTCCCCCCTTCCCACATCGATGTTATTATCCATCATCAAAGTATTATCCATTCTATGGTATTATTAAAATCAGGTGCGATATATTCTCAAATGTCTCCACCTGATATGACTCTCCCTATTCTTGATTCATTAAGTAATGGGCACATTAAGGTTGAAAATATTGTGAGGCCGCTTGATTTTTCTCATCTCACTCTTACGTTCCAACAATATGATAAGACTCGTTTCCCTATGTTGCACTATGCATATACCTGTGCCCACCAGCAAGGTTCATACCCTATTGCATATAATAGAGCGAATGAAGATGCGGTAAACTTATTCATTGATAATAAAATTGATTTTCTTTCTATCAGTAAAATAGTTGATGAAGTGCTACAAAAGGATCACTCATTTACACCTACATCATTAGATGAAATAATTCAAATCGATGCACTTATTCATCGACGTGTTGTAGAAACATCAAAGAGGTATATTCTTGAATAGTATGTTCTCCTTTTTAATAGGTTTTGCTTCTATTGCTTTTATGATTACGATTCATGAAACTGGTCATTATATTGGAGCTAGAATTGCACATATAGATGTTGAAGTTTTTGCTATTGGCTGGGGTAGAGCAATAAAGAAATGGTATGCTGGTGGTGTAGAGTATAGGATTAATCTCTTTCTTTTGGGGGGATATTGTAAACTTAAGGGCGCTGATGATTTAATAAGGGCAGTAGAGAATAAAAGTAGTTCTTTTGATAAGAGTGAACAAGGTTCTTTGTTTACAGCCCACCCTTTTAAACGAATAATTACCTATATGGGGGGGCCTTTTGTAAATCTTTTATTTGCTTTTATCCTTTTTATCCCTTTTTTCATGCTTGACTATACTGCCATAAGCAATCCTGCAAAGGTATTACTTACTACTGATTACCCAAGTCTTTATACTGAGATGATCACTAGTGCAAAAGATGCTGGATTACGTAGTGAAGATGTTATTTTAAGCATTGAGGGGGAAAAAGTTACCTATTTTAGTCAAATTAGTGAATTGGTTAATAAGCACTATAAAAATAAACCTCTTCAAATCCGTGTGTTACGAAACTCGACTGATGTTCTAACCCTCTCTCTTAACCCCACCTATGATGAATTAAGTGATCGATATATAGTGGGAGTAACAAGTGCAATCACTCCACTCATTGGGGAAGTAACTCCCCTAACACCAGAACATCTAGTAGGTCTTACCTCTGGTGATACTATTATTCGGGTGAATGGAGTTGACGTTTTATACACTATTGATGTTATCAACGAACTTGTTACAAGTCCAAATTTTGTAGAATTGGGTGTTATTGATGAAAGTGGTGCAGAAAGATTAGTCTCCTATTCTCCAGAAAAAGATGGGAAAGGAAATCTAAAAAGTAATATCATCTTTCACACTGATGTGAAGCGTTTTAAGGGACAATCCCTCTTCTTGTCTATATTTTCATCACTCAAGGAGACTTTTTACTCTATCAAAGAGACTTATCGTCTATTTGGGCAATTGGTGAGGGGAAAGTTTTCTTTTAGTGATTCTCTTGCTGGTCCTGTTCGCATTTCGTATATTATTGGGCAGGTTTCTAGCTCTGGTGCAAAATCATTTTTACAGCTATTGGCTATGATTAGTATTTCTCTTGGTATTGCTAATCTTTTGCCACTCCCAGGTCTTGATGGAGGAGCTATTGTATTAAGTGTAATTGAGCTTATACGGAGAAAATCTTTCTCTCCCCAATTATACATTCGTTTTCAAACCTTGGGTGTGGTGTTGTTAGGGATGTTGATGTTGGTAGTTCTTTTTAGTGATGCACGGTTTTTGTTATCTTAATGTTTTTCTAGTTCAACAAATTTAACAAGCTGTCGCTGAAATCCCATTTTAATTATTCCAGTCTCTCCGTTACGCTGTTTTGCTAAGATTACTTTTGTTTCTTGAACAGCAAATCCATTTAACATGATAACAGGTTCATTTTGCTTTTTATTGTTTTCTGTGCTTTCAGGATCTACTAAACGATCTCTATGGAGAAGGATTACAACGTCAGCATCTTGTTCTACAGATCCTGATTCTCGTAAGTTTGCTAGGTTTGGCTCTTTTCCTTCAGCATCTCTAGAGACCTGGGAGAGGGCAACGACTGGGATTTGTAGTTCTCGTGCTAAAGATTTTAGGCTCCTTGAAATCTCAGCGACTTGTTCATGCCGAGGAACGTTTGCATTTGATTCAGGGTTTATTAAACTTATGTAGTCAATAAATAAGATTTTTATATCTTTTTCCCTTTTCATTCTTCTTGCTTGGCTTCTTAGGTCAAATAATTTGATATGAGGAGTATCTTGGATATAGAGTTTTCCTTCATAAATTCTTCCTGCAGCGTCTACTATAGAGTTGGTATCTTGGGTTCTTAAAAGAGCTGATCGTATTCGTTTAGAATCTACTTTAGCTTCTGCTGCGAGTATTCTCTCCATGATTGCCATACTTGTCATTTCAGCTGAGAAAAAGCCAACTGGTATTTTCCGTCTGATTGCGATATCAGAGGCGATAGTGATTGCAAAGGCTGTTTTACCAACAGATGGGCGAGCTCCAATGACGATAAACTCACTTGGTTGGAATCCTCCGGTCATATCATCTAGTTGGCTGAATCCCGATTTTATCCCACTAGGGTTTCCATGTTTAATGCGCTCCATAACTAAATCAACTGTTGATTTAACTAATACAGAGGCATCTTCATAATTGTCAGCAAAACTTGAGGTTGAATTTTGTAAATCACTAAGAACTCTTTCCCCTTCGTCTAACAAGAGGGAAACATCTTTAGATTCATCAAAAATTGATTCATAGAGAGTGCCACTAAATGCGATAAGAGCCCGTCTTAATGATAAAGAGCGGACTATATCTGCATAATAAATAGCGTTGGTTGTGGTTGGAACGTCACTTGTGAGTGATGCAAGGTAACCCATACCACCAATTAAATCGAGCATATCTGTTTTTTTCAGATATTCACTCATAGTAATCAAATCTATTATTTGACCACTATGGTCTTGATGAAATGATATAATGGCATCATAGAGAGCGGCATGAGATGGGATATAGAAATCTTCTTTACGAAGAGTCATTATTATCTCATTAAAAGCGTCAGCACTTAAAAGTATTGCACCAAGTACTGCCTTTTCGGCGATCTCATTATGTGGGGGGACTCTACCCCCACTGTAAGCTGATGCCATTGATCTATTATTCCTCTGTTTGTGGTTCTGAAACTTCTACACTTTCTTCTTTAGCTTCTTCTTTAGCTTTTTCTTCAGCTGCTGCTTTCATAGCTTCTTTCTTAGCTTTATCTTCAGCTACTTTAGCGTCTAATGCTTCTTGCTTAACTTCTTCTTCGCTCTTTACGATAAGTTTAACTTGTGCAGATTCTCCTTCATACAATCTAATTCTTACAGAATAATTTCCTGTATTCTTGATTTCATGAGAAGCTACTTCAACTCGTTTTCGCTCAATTTCGATACCTTCTTTAGCAAGTGCATCTTGTACCATAGTATTGGTAACTGAACCAAACAATTTACCACTAGCTCCTGCTGAAACGACGATAGTTAGAGTAAGTTCATTTAATCTATCTCGTGTTGAGGAGGCAGCCTTTCTTTTTTCTTCTTTTCTTTTTTCAATTGCTGCTGCTCTTCCAGCAAATAATGCTTGATTTGATTTATTAAATATTACAGCAATGTTTTTAGGGAGTAGATAGTTTCGTGCATAGCCGTTTTTAACTACTAAAACATCCCCTTCTTCACCTAGATTTTGTACATCTTGGTTTAATATAATTTTCATAAGTTTTTCTCCTTACCTGTTCTGTCTATACGCAATCCATGTCTCACTTATTCCCAACAAAGGGAAGCCTAACACAAACACTACATTTGCTCCTGGTAGCATCATCAATGCTCCACTTAAAAAGAAGATTCTACTTGGTCTGATGTGGGGGAATTTCTTTACCAAAAAGTTGGCTCCAATCGAAATACCCTGCACTGCATATAGCAATGCTACCACAGCTGAAACGTTGTAGGCTATACTCTTAATAAGTATAGAATCTGCCAAAAACGATAATAATATGAGACTCATTCCTCCTAAAAGGAACCAGATAGCTTCATGGGGAATACTCCATTTTAGCATCCTTTCTTGATACTCGCTATTAAATCGGTTCACAATCATCTCACTTATAAAGACTGCTGTCCCAAATTGAGCAACAAAGAACATGAGTCCAATGTTGGTTATGACTGATGTAACGATCTTAGCTAATCCATGTAGATCAGTATTTGGTACTTGATTCATCACCACATTTGATGCAAGGGATGATATCAAATTTTGATATACTAATCGGGTATTCACAGCAGATTCGCTGTTACCACTAAGCCATATTATTATCAAAAATCCTGAAACAAATGCAAAAAGAGAAGCATATAGTAATTTATAAAACATTCTCTTCTTTTCTGTTGCAATCCACACACCACCAGCAATTAGGGTCGAAATTGGTAGATATAATCCTATTATAAGTAATCCAAATCCATCCCCTTTATTAAGTAGGGCTCTTAACTGTATAAAGTGAAAAGCTATTACAAATAGCATCACTGCAAGGACTAGCATAAGTCCTTTTTGTACAGTTTCCACTTTAGATGAAGCTAATAATAAGACTATTGTTGATAAAAACGTTGAAGATGTAATCCAATAAAGTGCAATAGCTATTGCTATTGGTATTGCTATTGTTTGTAGTCTCTTATTACTTCTAAGTGGTTCCATATCAATATCTACTTTCTGTCGAAAGGAAGATATGCGAGCACTCTTGCTCTCTTAATTTCTGTTGTGAGGGCTCTTTGGTGTTTTGCACAGTTTCCAGTAATTCTGCTAGGAAGGATTTTACCTCTTTCAGTAACATATCTTCTTAACATATCTGGGTTTTTATAATCGGCAGTGAGATTCTGTGTACAGAACTTACACACCTTTTTCTTGAAAGATCCTCTTTTTGAAGAAAAACGACGGTCTCGAGTATTCGAACCGCTTCGATCTCTGTCGTCTTTGTCATAATTTCTTGAATTATCTTGGTCATCTCGCATGATAGTTATTACTCCTCATCAATTGTTTAAAATGGAATATCATCATCAAATTGTTCAGGTCCAGGAAATGAGGGAGCATTATTATAGGAATTATCTCCAGGTGCTCGATCATTTGTGACTGGTTTAGTACTTCTGTTTTGACTGTATGAACGCTTTTCTGATTGATTCGATTGTGCACTAGGTGCACTTGGGCTAGATAATAATTGTATTGAAGAAGCAACAATTTCAACTCGTTGTCTAGGTTGTCCATCTTGTTCCCAACGGTTTTGTCTAAGTTCACCACTTATACACACCTGGGTACCTTTTGTAAGGGATCTCTCTATATAATGTAGATATTTACCCCATGCTATAACGTTGAAGAAACTTACTTCATCTTCTCTCTGATCGCCTGACCCCTTAACGCGATTTACAGCGAGTGAAAATTTCCCTAAAGTTCTATCATTGCCAAAGTCTGTGAGCTCTATATCTCGAGTGAGACGCCCTACTAGTACTACGTTGTTGATGTCGGTTGCCATACAATTTTTCTCCAGTTGTTCTTTTATTAGTCTTTTACAACAAATAAAAACTTCATGATTGGCTGCATTAATCTAAATGTTGAACTCATTGTATTGACCACTAGTGGGTCGCAGTTGAGTTCATAATAGTGATAATGTGCCTTATCTTGTTTTCTGATGGGATAAGCGAGAGTTCTAACACCCATATCATCATGTTTGATGATTTCTACTTGGTTTGTTGAAAATTCTTTTTCAACAAGCTCAAGACCTTTGCTATTCATTTCCTCATTCGAGTCAAAAATGAAAGTTAGCTCGTACTGTTTCATAGTTCCTCCTTGTGGACTATTTGATCCACTAAACTAAAAGTGGATAAAGAGGTCAAGAAAACCTAACATGATGACAACAAAGTGTCAAGATGAGTCTATCTCTCTTCTTCATCTATATAGTCCTCAATTTCCTGCTTCATCGAAGAATGCGTCTACATGTTACTGTATATGTCTTACTTCTTCTCCACAAGCTTACAGGATTACAACAACCCCAAATATTTCAATCCCTCTTTTCTTAAATTTTTTCCAGCATTTACATCTCTATGATGTCTTTCATTACATTGTGGACAAATCCATTCTCTTTGATATATATCTAAAAATTCATATGTATATCCACATGTACTACAAAGTTTGGATGATGGAAAGAATGTGCTTACTTGTATGATATGTGTTCCATACTCTTGCCCTTTTTGTTTTAACTTTTCTACAAACTCTCCATATTTAACATCACTAATTGATCTACCCATTCTCCTATCTTTCATCATGCTTCTTAAATCGAGTCTCTCTATGCACACTGCGTCGTAATTGGTTACAAGGTGGTGAATGATGTTTTGTGTAAAATATATACGAGAATCTGCAGCTTTCTCATAAATAATTGCTACACGTTTTCTGTTTTTTTCATAATTTTTTGACTGATACTCTTTTCTTCGGAGTTTTTTTTGCTCTAAAGCTAATCTTTTTTCATATCTTTTTGTATTTCTCGTAAAATGTGGTGACTTTCCTTCATGATCAACATAAAAATGAAAGAGGGACATGTCTATTCCAATAACTCTTTGGGGATCGACTACCTTTTTTTTTGGAATAATGATTTTAGTAGATGAGAAAAGGAGTGAAACAAAGTACTTCTCACTAGAGGTTCTTGAGACTGTAGCTGATATAATTTCACCAAAACCTTCTAGTCTTTTATCTCTAAAAGCAACAAAACCAAGTCTTGGAAGTTTTACGAGTCGTGTAGCATAATCTATTGTGATGTTGTTGTTTGAATATGTTGTTTTGTAGCTACTGTGCATCATCTTTTTCTTGTAACGAGGAAATGAGAGTTCTTTGCTGTTTTTTGTGGTTTTTACTTTTTTTAAAAATAAAGAAAATGCTATTTCTAGATTCTTTTTGCTTTGAATGAGTGCAATAGTATCTATCTCTTTGAGCCACTCATACTCTCTCATATAATCTAATTCTGTCTTATATGTGAGATGTGGTTGAAGGAGCTCATGGATGTTCTCATGGGTTATATGGGAAATTCTTTCATGCAACATCATGTTATAAAGGGCTCTGGTTGCTCCTAGTGTTTTATCTATGAAATTCTTTTGTTCTTTGTTTGGGTAGATTCTTATCTTCTGTGCTTTAAATTGTTTCATACTACAATCTACGTAGTATGGAAAGATATTGCTTCGTATACAATGAAAAACCGCCGGAGCGACCGACGGTTTATAAAGATTGCATCTAAGAACGATTATTTTTTGTTCTTGTGTCTGTTTTTTCTAAGCTTTTTCTTTCGCTTGTGAGTGGCAATCTTATGTCTTTTTCTTTTTCTTCCACAGGGCACTATAAAACTCCTTATCGATAAGATACTACGTGTAATTACAGATTTTATTATGTATGGTTAGGCTATAATGGTCAAGTGCTAGAATAAACTATTTTTATGAAGTAGATTATCTAATTATGAATGTTCTCATATTTGGTCTTGGTCTTCACAATGGGGGCCTTAGTGCTGCAATGTACTATCTTCGTCGTAACCATAAGGTTATTGTTACTGATATACAAGGAGCAAATTCGTTTGGCTCAGTGATTAACTCTTTACAAAAAGCAGGTGCTGTTTTACATGTAGGGGGGCACAGAGAAGATGATTTTTTATGGGCAGATATTATTATAAAAAATCCTGCTATTCCACCACATAATCCTTTTTTTACCAGCAAAGATTATATCACGACAGATATTATTGAACTTTTAAAATTTCTAACTACATACCCCCACTCTCATATTATTGTTGTTACTGGAACTAAAGGAAAAAGTTCAACGACTTATGCTATAGCTCAAATATTGGAAAAATTTGAATGTATGGTCTTTATGGGTGGCAATATTGGTGTTAGTGGATTTTCTCTTATCGAAGAGATTGAGAAGGTGGACATGAATTCTCCCCTTTATGTTGTTCTAGAGCTTTCTAGTTGGCAAATTAGGGATTTATGTATATATGGAGATGATATTGATCTGACATTTGATTCAATTATTGTTACTTCTTTGTACCCTGATCATGGAGATTATTATAGTGATGTAGAGGCATACTATAAAGAAAAATTACAAATTTTATCGATGAGGGCAACATCTAAGTATATGAGTATACAAGCAAAACAATCTACAGATGATGGCTCGTTTGATGGTACCTGGTTAGCAGATGATCAAATTATCATAAGGCCTCTTGTTGATATGGGTTTTGATATAAGTCGTGTCCAAAAAGCTCTACAAGCATCTAAAAAATTAGCTCATAGGGGTGAGGTTGTGCGCTCTATAGCTCATATTGTGTGGATTAATGATAGCAGTGCAACTATTCCTGAAGCGATGAATTATACTCTAAGTAAAATTGTGACTCCTTATATCCTCATATTTGGAGGTTCTGATAAAAATTGTAATATTGAAGCTTCTTTACATTATATTAAAAAAGCAACTTCTCTTGTTCTTCTTGATGGCTCATTTACTCACTCTTCTATTATTCCACTTTTATCTTTTCATGCTATTTCTTTTAGTGGACCTTTTACTACAATGAACGAAGCTGTATTAGAGGGATATAATAAAGCAAAGGAGTTTGGTAAACCTATTTCAGTTGTTCTATCACCTGGTGCTGCTTCTTTTGGTTTATTCAGACATTCTGATGAGAGGGGAAATAAGTTTAAAGAGTGTGTTCTTCAATTATCTTGAGAGATACCATATTGCTGTTTATTGACTGTTGGCTTACTTTTTCTGATGAGGGCGTAGCGTACGTTCTCTAAAAAAGTATATATTGCATGTATAATTGGGATATAGACATAATCAGTGCTTGGTGGTCTATAGTAGCGCTTTCCACCAAAGGATTGTTTAAAGAGTGTGAGGCTCTCTAAATTACCCCCTTTCTTACCAGGTCCAGATATTCCATGCAAGTCATAATATTGTTTTTTATCACGGCAGGCTTTTTGGATTGAATAATCTTGTAATAGGTATGATGGGGTGATGCCTTGGATTCTTATCGAAGCTCCAAATAAATATACAACATAGTTGTCGCTTGATATGGTAATAGCACCGCCCACTACTTTTTTGTTGTACATGGCAAGGATGAGGTCTGTGTGTTGTTTTGTTTTTTTATCATGTAACAATGATGAGATATATTCTTTACTTCTTGTTGAAAACCCATCTCTTTTTGCAGTAATTGAATACATAGTGTACCATTGATCAAAGAGTTCTCTTTTTTGGTTATATTCAACTATTGTTACTTCATCATTTTCAGAGCGTCTCATTGCCCGTTTTGCTCTTTGTCTATATTGCTCTTTGACGTTTTCATACCCACCTGTTAAATCTATAATATTAGTAGCTTCAGGTTGGACTGAGTCTTTACACTCTCTAAGTCTTCTCCCTTTTATATGAACAATCTCTTTCTCATCTGTAAAGGTGAAAGGAAAATCATAGCGTAAAAAAAGGAGATTAAGGTGCAATTTTTCTTTTATCTTTTTGGCTAATAATTGGACAAGTTTTGTGTGAGGTATACTAGAGATATCTAACAGGTCTGCAAATGGTATATAGGCAAAGGAGAATATAGGGGGAAGTATTTTAGTAAGAATGAGTAAATCTTTGGGTTTTTCATTTGAGTTAATTATGAGTCTATAGGCGTGATACTTCCACCCATTTTTCTCTTTTATATATGCCCATGTGGCAGTTTGAAATGGGTGTGCTGATTGAGATAATTCATCTATTGCTATTGGTTCAAGATGAAACTCTTCCATAATTTTATCCAATTTCTCCATCTAGATATGTTGATACTGTTAATGGTGTCTCTCCATATCCAATAATTGTATCATCAATTTTCACGATTCCCTTTTCACTATACATCTTAAATGAGAAAAACACATCAGCTTTAAGCTGAGTTCGACTTTGTGGAATTTCTACTCCTAGTGGGTTTAGTTGTGTTCCAACTTCAAATTGTGGAGCAAATATTACTTCACAAGTGGTATGCTCTTCTTGATTTGGGTCTGATGCAGCAAGCAGCATTCCCCTACTCTTCGCACCTCTAAAATTAGCAGGTTTTAGATTTTCAACAAGAATTATGTGTTGTCCAAGAAGTTCTTCTTTTGTGTAAAAAGGAACAATTGAAGAGACTATTTGTGTGAGTTCAGGACTTCCTGTATTAAGTTGAATAATATACAATCTCTCTCCACCTGGGTGTTGTTCAACTTCTTCAATTTTTGCAACTTTAAGGGATACTTTATTTGCAAATTCTTGTGCTATACGTATCTGTTGTACTTCTTCTTCCATCGTTCTCTCCTCGTTTCTCTCTTTTTGTGTTCCACTATATGCTAACTTTAATTCTTCTATTCTTTTATCTTCTAATTTAGTAAATAAATGCTCTATAGGCTGGAGTTTCCCTATCCCTTCTAAAGACCCAAGCATTTCATAGGTCGTCTCTGTTGCTTGGAGAAATTGTAGTATTCTGTGACTTGTTTCTGGCATGAATGGATGGAGTAAGTATCCAATATCTCTAATTAAGATAGTGAGTGTCAACAATAGTGTTTTTGTCTTCTCATTATCTACTTTCATCAATTTCCAAGGCTCTGCATCTTGAAATGCTTTATTACCTATTGATGATAATGTGAGTATTTCTCGAATTGCATCACGTAGTTCTGCTCGCTCAAAGTGTTGATCTATTCGGGTTTCTGTCTCTTTTATCTGATCAAGTAATTGTGTATCTACTGTGGTAGTATCTAAGGAACCATCATAGAATCGATGTATAAATGAGAGTGTTCTGTTTACGAGGTTAGAAATATTTCCAATGAGTTCTTTGTTAACTTTTTCTTGGAAGTCTTTCCAAGTAAATAGTACATCAGCTTTCTCCGGACGGTTATAAAAGAGATAGAATCGCCACACATCAGCTGGTATTGCAGTATCTTGGACATCATTTCCAAATATTCCCATTCCTAAGCTTTTAGAGAATTTTCCATCTTCATAGTTTAGGTATTCGCTACTAGACATATGATGGAGCATTGTCCAATCTTGTCCTGTGGCAAGGAGTGTTGATGGGAAGATTACTGTATGAAATGGGATATTATCTTTTCCGATAAATTGAAATAGCTCGGTATGTTCATTATCAAACCACCACTTCTTCCACTCGTCGGTATACGCTGCTGTAATAGAGATGTATCCTATAGGGGCATCGAACCAAACATAAAATACTTTATGTTCAAATCCCTCTTTTGGAACTGGAATTCCCCATTTTAAGTCTCTTGTAATTGCTCGCTCTTTAAGGCCGTCGCGAATCCAGCTTTTTGTTGTTTGAATTGCATTTTTAGCCCAAAATCCTTCTACACTTGCTCTGTCTATCCATTTTTGAAGTAAGGGAAGTGCTTTAGGGAGGTCTATATAGAGGTGTTTCGTTTTTTTAATAATTGGTGTGTTATTACATACAGAGCATTTTGGTTCGATGAGATCACTCGGGTCTAAAAGAGTTTGACAAGCGTCACACTGATCCCCCCTTGCTCCAATTGATCCACATTTGGGGCATGTTCCTACCACAAATCTATCTGCTAAAAATCTTTCATCATGTTCACAATAGAGTTGTTCTATCTCTTTTTCACTTATGTAGCCATGTGTATCGACAAGGTGAAAAATATCTTGAACAATTTTTGTTTGTTCGTCACTGCTTGTGCGACCAAATGAATCAAATTGTATATTAAACCAGTCATATATTTCTTTGTGAATGACGTGATAACGGTCACAGAGTTCTTTTGGTGAAATTCCTTCTTGAAGTGCTTTTGTTTCACTTGCTGTTCCATACTCATCTGTTCCACATATGTAGAGAGTTTCGTACCCTTTTATTCGACAAAAACGGGCAAAACAATCTGCTGATAGTACTTGAATGAGGTTTCCTAAATGAGGAATATTGTTTACATACGGTAGGGCTGAGGTTACAAGTCTTTTTTTCATAAACACCACTATACCTTATCTCATCCTATTTTTTCAATCATTGAAGCGAAATTTAGGGTTTATTGAAGAAATTACTTATATCTTCTTTTATCGGGTTCATTGACGATAGATTGTATCTGCTATACATTTAAATAGTACCGATATAATCGGAATTCTCAAGGAGGAGATGCAATGAACAATTCGGATGCGTCCCAAGGTAAGTTTCGCCTTAGTCCGAAACTTATAATAGCTATCATAGGCATTATTATACTTTTTGCACTGGTGATGAGTAGCGTTTTTGTTGTGGATCAGAGTGAGCAAGCAGTTGTCTTGCGATTTGGAAAATACAATAGAACAGTAGGTCCTGGGTTACAAATAAAGTTACCTTTAGGAATCGATAAAAATTTCAATATTCCAACAAGAGTGGTACAGACAATGACTTTTGGTCAAACTACTCCTAGTAGTTTCAATTCAAATTTCATGAACTCTCCATCGGGATCAACAGCTGGCGAATCGATCATGTTAACAGGTGATTTAAATATTGTAGATGTACAATGGATTATTCAATATAGAATTGAAGACCCTGCTAAATGGCTTTTTAATGTGAGAGAACGGGATAAAACTATTCGTGATATTAGCCAATCTGTCCTCAATATGTTAGTAGGAGATCTTCCAATTCTTGCCATTATGTCGAGTGAAAGAACTGCGATAGAACTTGAATCTCAAGAACGTATGCAAGAAGCGTTTGATTCGTATGGTTTAGGTATTAGAATAGTTACTGTGAAGTTACAAAATACTGTTCCCCCAGTTGGTGAAGTTCAAGATGCTTTTGAAGATGTAAACAAGGCTATTCAAGATATGAATAGATATATTAATGAAGGGAAACAATCGTATAATAAAGAGATTCCTCGAGCACAAGGGGAAGCTGCGAAGATTTTCCAAGTAGCTGAAGGGTATGCAGCAGAGAGAGTAAATAATGCTAAGGGTGATGTTGCACGATTTAACTCTGTGAGAGAGGCTTATTCTTCTAACAAGGAGATAACAGCCCGTCGTTTATATATTGAAACGATGGAACAGGTTCTTAACAGTGCGAATACGGGTACTATTACTCTCATAGATAAAAATTTAGAGAATTTCCTTCCTGTAAGTCAGTTTAATTCAGTGGGAGGTGCAAAATGAAGAAATTAATTACAACAGGGGTTGTGGTATTAATCCTTGCTATTATATTTTTATTACTTGGTCCATTCTTCATTATCCAAGAGGGTGAATTAGCCGTTATTACCCGTTTTGGTAGGATAATAAATACCTATGAAGATGCGGGATTAAAAATTCGTGTTCCTGTAGTTGATAATGTTATTAAGTATCCAAAGAAGATTCTCTCTTGGGATGGTGATGCTCAACGTATTCCTACCAAAGAAAATCAATTTATCTGGGTTGATACTACAGCACGATGGAGAATTTCTGACCCTTCAATTTTCTATCAATCAGTAAGTACATTAGAGAATGGGATTTTACGATTAAATGATGTTATTGATTCAACTATTCGAACTGTTATAAGTGAGAATTACCTTAATGAGGCTGTAAGAAATTCTAATAAAATTAACAATTTAAAGATTGAAGATCAGGTTGCTAATGTTGAAAGTTTAGAAGATGCTGAGCAATTAAGAAATCTTACTCGTACTGAAATAAATCAAGAATCTATCTATATTGGACGTGAAGGGCTCTCTGCTCAAATGCTCACTATGGCAAGAAACTTTACATCAGAGTTTGGTATTGAAGTTCTTGATATTGTAATAAGGCAAATTAGATACAGTGATGATTTAACTCAAAGTGTGTATCAGAGAATGATTAAAGAGAGAAATCAGATAGCTGAAGCCTACCGTTCATATGGTGAAGGGCAGCAAGCTCGTTGGGTTGGTAAAACTGAGAACGATAAAAAGAGTATTATCAGTGAAGCGTATGCTAAAAGTGAAGAAATTAAGGGTATAGCAGATGCTACAGCAACGAATATCTATTCAAAAAGTTATGAAGCAGATCCTACTTTCTTTACATTATGGAGAAACTTAGAGTCATATAGGAAGACTATTCCTTCTATTAATAAGATTCTTAGTACTGATATGGATTACTTTAATTTCTTATATTCACCAGATAGTTTGATTGATTAATCTATTCAAACAAGATAATGGCCACTATGCAACATGTGTATAGTGGCCTATTTTGTTTTTTGGGTGATGCAATTAACTACAAGATGGGCATACACCTTTTAAATAGATTGTTACTCCGTTAATGGTGTAATTATCTTTAAGGGATATTTCTGGAATACAGACATCAAAGATGTCATAAATGGTATCACATTTTTCACATTTAAAGTGCAAGTGGGGTGTAATATTAGCATCGTAACGCATCTCTTGGGGATCAATTCCTACAGTTTGAATGACATGTTTATCAGTTAATAGATGAAGGACGTTGTAGACTGTTGTTCGAGATATTGATGCCATCGAACTCTTTAATCCATTGTATATGTCATCAGCGGTTGGATGGACTCTGTTCTTATTTAAATACTCTAGAACTGCAACTCTATGATTTAAAGGCCTTATTCCATGCTCTTTAAGTTGTGAAATTTCGTTATAACAGTAAGTTCCCATATGTATACCTCCGATTATTAAACATAAAGTCTTTCCCTTATGTCACTACTAACTTCTTCTTCATCATACGAGATAAGAAGAAAATAATAAAGTGGAAACTTTATTTATTATTGTTTTTATCTAATTCCAATTTACCACATATTACACTTCCTCAACTCCTCAATGTTCGTTATAGTACTACATGGAGTGGTTGATGAAATATCGTTCTCTTATCTACATTGCTATTATCTCACTACTTTCACTCATATTTGTAGCAGGATGCTCTACTTCAAATGTAAATTATAAGAATTCATTGGTTTCTTACAATTTGTTTACTGGTATTGTGCGATATCCTGGGAATTTGTACTTTCCATCACGCGTTCGCTTAGAGATTACCCTTCATGAGCATAATAGATATGATGGAGAGTCCTATTTTGTAGTTTCTCAAGTAATTAATAATCCACAACGGTTTCCTGTAAATTATACACTTCGTTATTTATCTGAAGAGGTGAACTCTTCTAATCTTTTTTCTATCTCTTATGCCCTTTATAAGGAGGGAGAGAGTAAACCTTACTTGTTTGCAGAGAGTCAAAAGGTTAAAGAATCAGAATTAAGCAATCCTATTGATATTATGTTAAAGGCAGATTAATCTTTTTATTTTCATGTATATTTATGCAATAAACTCTTGAATATTGTTAATTATTATGCAATATTGCTGGTATTACATGAGTATATATACTAAACATGGTATTTAAGGTGGATAAAAAAATGGCAAAAGATAAGGTGATTTTAGCATATAGTGGTGGTCTTGATACATCAGTAATCTTGAAATGGCTTGCTAACAAGGGTTTTGATGTTATTGCATATGTTGCTAATGTTGGGCAGAAAGAGGATTTTGAAGCGATTAAAGAAAAAGCATTCGCGACCGGTGCTTCTAAAGTTTATGTTGAAGATCTTCGTGAAGAGCTGGTAACAGATTATATTTTTCATGCACTAAAAGCTAATGCGATGTATGAGGGTAGATATTTACTTGGAACGAGTATTGCTCGTCCTATTATTGCTAAACGTCATATAGAAATTGCTAAAAAAGAGAATACGCTCTATGTTGCCCATGGTGCTACTGGAAAAGGTAATGATCAAGTTCGTTTTGAATTAGGGTATTACGCCCTTATGCCTGAAGTGAAAATTATTGCTCCTTGGAAAGATCCTGAATGGTTGAATGAATTTGAGGGGCGAAGTGATATGATTAATTATGCCTCTAAGTATGACATTCCTATTAAAGCCTCTACTAAAAAACCCTATAGTGAGGATGAAAATATTCTACATATTTCCCATGAAGCTGGGATTTTAGAAGACCCAGATTTGAGGTGTCCTGAAGAGGTATTTAGTCACACATTAAGTCCTCTAGATGCCCCTGATGAAGAAACTGTTGTAGCAATAGAGTTTGTTGATGGTATCCCTGTGAAGGTTACTAATGAGAATGATGGAACTGTTATTGATACTCCTCTTGAACTTTTTATCTATTTAAACCAATTGGGTCACGACAATGCTATTGGCAGAGTTGATATGGTTGAAAATAGGTATGTTGGAATTAAGAGTCGTGGGGTATATGAAACTCCAGGTGGAACTATTCTTTGGTTTGCCCATCGTGATCTAGAGGGTATTTGTATGGATAAAGAGGTGATGCATTTACGTGATATGTTAATGCCTAAATTTGCTGAAATTATCTACAATGGGTATTGGTTTAGTCCTGAGTTTGATTTTCTCTCAGCTGCATTTAATAAGAGCCAAGAATTGATAACAGGTGTTGCTAAGGTTGCCCTTCTTAAAGGGAATATGATTAGTGCAGGTGTGAGTAGTCCCTACTCTCTTTATAATGAAAAGCTTGGAAGTATGGAAGTTTCGGGTGGGTATCAGCCTGTCGATTGTAAAGGGTTTATTAATATTAATGGGATTAGATTACAAGCTCACCATTACTGGTTAAAAGCAAAAGAATTGGATGATGCTCGAAAGAAATAAGGTATAAGAGTTACATTAGTTCTTCATAGTGTTCAACGCCAAGAGCAAGGATGCGTTCTATGTGATCGTCGTTAAGGCGGTAGTAGATACTGCGTCCTTCTTTTCTACTATGAACAAGTCTTGATGCTTTTAATAATTTTAATTGTTGTGAAATAGTAGATTGTTGCATTTCAAGGGTGTGGGCGATGCTTAACACAGGTAACTCTCCATGTTGGAGAAGAAAAAGGATTTTTAATCGTGTTGAGTCTCCAAAGACTTTAAAGAAGGAAGCTATTTCATATATATGTTCATCTGGTGGGATATGCAGATTTTCTTTCTCTTTCATATAGAAATATCTTATCATGGAGAGTATCTATGTAGCAATATGAATCTCTCTTGCAAAATAGTCTAATTTTTTGTACAAACGTTACTATCAGGTAATAATGAGGTGAGAATGTGTCTAATACGATGAATAAGTTAGTCGCTGGTTGGATTGGAACTGGTGTGATGGGAAGGTGGATGTGTGAACATATTATGCCTCTTTTTACAGAAACTGTTGTATATAACAGAACTGTTGAAAAAACTCTTCCTTTAGCTCAAAAAGGTGCTATTGTAGTAGATAGTCCACAAGAGGTTGCCAAGAGGGCTGATGTTATTTTTACAATAGTTGGTCATCCAAAAGATGTGAGGGATGTTTATTTTGGAGAGAAGGGGTTGTTTCGCGTCTTTCGTGAGGGGCTTTTGTTTATAGACATGACAACTACCGAACCGAGCCTTGCTATTGAAATTGAACAAAAGGCTCATTCTCTTGGATGTGATGCACTAGATGCGCCAGTGAGTGGAGGAGATGTTGGTGCTAAAGAATCTCGTCTTACCATTATGGTAGGTGGGAATGAAGCGAGTTATTTGAGAGCGCAACCATTTTTTGATGCTATGGGGACTTCAAAGTTACAAGGGGGACCAGGTAGTGGTCAACACACGAAGATGTGTAATCAGATTGTAATAGCTGGAACTATGGCTGGTGTGTGTGAGTCTCTTTTGTACGGAAGGAGGGCTGGGCTTGACGGAAAAACTCTTATAGAGACTATTTCTAAGGGGGCTGCTGGTTGCTGGTCGCTTCAAAACTTAGCTCCAAGAATTATTGATAACAATTACAATCCTGGGTTTATGATTGATCATTTTGTAAAAGATATGGGTATTGCTTTAGCAGAGGCAAAAAAGATGAATCTTTCTCTCCCCTCTTTAGCTTTAGTAGAACAACTCTATATTGCTCTTCAGAGTTCTCATCAAGGTCACTTAGGAACTCAAGCTCTTGTTCTTGCACTTGATCGTATCAATGATACGCATCTATTTTCTATGTAGGAGGTATGCTATGGAAATAAATAAGGAATTTGCAACTCTCACCCTTCCAGGGAAGGAGCCAATCCAGATACCAGTTATCACCGATAATATGGGGGCAAAATCTATTGATATCCGCTCCTTTCGAAAGCAAACTGGGTATATAACGTATGACCCGGGGTTTGTAAACACTGGTAGCTGTACAAGTAGTATCTGTTTTGTTGATGGGGAGCAGGGAATTCTTCGCTATCGAGGGTATGATATTGAAGATTTAGTTGAAAAATGTGATTTTGTAGAGGTTGCATATTTACTCATTAAAGGTGAGCTTCCTGATGAAAAAGAGAGGCGCCGATATGCTGAATTACTCAATAAAGAGTCCCTACTTCACTACGATATGCAAAGTTTCTTTAGAGGGTATCCTTTTGATGCTCATCCAATGTCTGTGTTAGCTGCTATGAGTGTTTCTCTAAGTGCGTTCTATCCAGAGATGGATGATATTGACCCTGAGCTTCAGGTTGACTTTGCAGTGACTCGTTTAGTTTCAAAAATTAGAACAATTACTGCTTTCCAATATAGGCATATGAGGGGAGAGGATTTTGTTAATCCTTCCTATAAGTTGAGTTATTGTGAGAACTTCTTGAATATGTTATTTAGTTCACCGGTACTCGATTATAAGATTAATCCTCTTCATGTGAAGGCGCTTAATCAGTTGTTAATTATCCATGCAGACCATGAACAGAACTGTTCTACAACTGCTGTGAGGCTTACAGCTAGTAGTGAAGCGAACCTTTATGCTTCTGTTTCTGCTGGTATTTGTGCCCTTTGGGGGTATAAGCATGGTGGTGCTAACCAGGCTGTGATTGAGATGCTTCAAGAGGCTCATGATAATGGGTGGAGTGCTCATGATATGGTTGAAAAGGCTAAAGATAAATCGACCCCTTATCTTGTAATGGGTTTTGGTCATCGTGTCTATAAAACGTTTGATCCTAGAGCTAAAATTGCGAAGCGTCTTTGTAAAGAGGTTCTTGCTGAAAGTGGAGAGACTGATCCTTTATTGGAATTAGCTCTTGAGTTAGAGGATGTTGCAACAAAAGATCCGTTCTTTATTGAGAGGGGTTTGTATCCTAATGTTGATTTCTATACTGGACTAATTTTTAGAAGAATGGGAATTCCAACAAATATGTTTACTACATTATTTGCAATTGGTCGTCTTCCTGGATGGATCGCTCACTGGTTGGAGTGGAAAAAAGATCCTTATGGAAAGATTGGTAGGCCTCGTCAAGTCTATGATGGTCCTTTTGTAAGAAAGGTTCATGATATTAAAGAGAGATAAATACGTAAGGCTAGCCAAATTGGCTAGCCTCTTTTCTTCCTTTATTGATTGTTTTTCTTAGTGTATTGTAAAAGTCCACCTGCTTTTAAATACTCTTTTTGTAGGTGAGAGATTCTTGCTGTTGTTTCTATTTCTCTATTTTTTGTGATGTTTTTCACAATGATAGGGCTGTTTTTTTCTAGGTGTGATTCTATTTGTTCAAATATATGTTCTAGAGTAAGAATATCTTTTTGATCTATCATGTCGTATTCTTCTTCTGTTATGAACTCTAAAGGGAGTATTCCAAAATTTATTAAATTTGTATGGTGTATTCGTTCAAAGGATTTTGTGATAATCACTTTTACTCCCAAATACATTGGGCATATTGCTGCGTGTTCTCTTGAGGATCCTTGTCCGTAGCTACTTCCTGCAACGACGATGTTATGCATCCCTCTCTTTTGATACTCTTTTGATCTGTCGTGGAAGGTTGGGTCAACACCTTCGAATGTATAATGGGCATATTGTGGGATGTTAGAGCGATATTTTAATCTTTGCCCAGCTGGCATGATGTGGTCAGTGGTAATTTTATCTCCTGCTTTGAGGGTAACAACCCCTTCTATCGTGTTTTCTAAAGGAGTTCCATACGGAGGCTCTCCAATATTAGGACCTCTAACAATTTCAACGCTTGAGTCTTCTTTATTTGGGAAATGGAGCATGCTGTCATCTACATAAAACTGGGTAGGTATTTGTTTTTCTGGATAGGTAAATCCATGGTTTGAAAGTGGGTCTGTAAAGTAGCCGTTAATTGCACTTAAGACTGCAGTTTCTGGGCTCACTAGGTATACTTGGGCACTTTTTGTTCCACTACGACCTTCAAAGTTTCTGTTATTTGTTCTCAATGATACTGCGTTTGTTGAGGGTGATTGATGGTTTCCTATGCAAAAACCACATGCTGATTCTAATATTCTTGCTCCACTTTGTATCATCGAGGTGAGAGAGCCATCCATTGAAAGCATGGTGAGTACTTCTCTTGATCCTGGTGCTATACCAAGTGAGACTGATGGGTGTACTTTTTTCCCTTTAAGGAGCTTTGCAACAAGAAAAAGGTCTGCATATGAGCTGTTAGTACATGAACCTATGAGTACTTGGTCTACTTTTAGGTGTTCTACACTTTTTACATCTACAACATTTCCAGGTGAGTGAGGTGCGGCTGTCTTAGGGACTACTGTTGCTAGGTCTATTTCAAATATTTCATCGTACACTGCCCCTACATCTGCACTTCGTGGTCTATAGGATTCTCCCCTATTGTGCGATGTGAGAAATTGTTTAGTGATTTCATCAGATGGAAAAATTGATGTAGTAACGCCACACTCAGCTCCCATATTACAAATGGTAGCTCTTTCTGGCACGGTGAGGTTTTTCACCCCCTCTCCGTAATACTCAAAGATGGTATTTACGTTCCCTTTTACCCCATATTTTTCTAATACGGTGAGGATGACATCTTTTGCACTCACAAAGTCTCTTAAGCGATTGGTGAGGTGTATTCCTACAACTTTGGGGCATATGAGGTGAAATGGGCCACCAGCCATAGCTACTGCAATATCTAAGCCCCCTGCCCCTATTGAGATCATCCCAAGTCCTCCACCTGTTGGGGTGTGGGAGTCACTTCCTAAAAGAGTTTTTCCAGGTTCTCCAAATCGTTCTAGATGGACTTGGTGACATATTCCATTGCCAGGTTTTGAGTATACTACTTTAAACTTTTTAGCGACACTTTCTAAATAGGCATGGTCATCTGCATTTTCAAAACCAACTTGGATGGTGTTGTGATCTACATAGGAAACGGCAAGTTCATTTTGAACTTTGTCTATGCCTAATGTTTCAAATTGTAGGTAGGCCATTGTACCAGTAGCATCTTGAGTGAGTGTTTGATCTATTGTTATAGCTATTTCTTTATTTTTTATTACCTCGCCTTTTACAAGGTGTTCTTTTAAAATCTTATAGGTGAGTGTTAGTGCCATTCTTTTCTTATTCTCCTTACTTTAGTATATGTAGTACTTATTATTAATTCTATGTTGTTATTTTCTTATTTCTCACATGTTGAATGATGAGAAAGAGTACTGGAAGTAATACAAACAACGCACACATGTAGAGTACTTGTGTAAAACCGTATTGTTGATAAAGTGTTCCTCCAAGGGTGCTTCCAATAACTGTTCCAACTGTGAGAATTGCTTCATGGATGAGCATTCTTTGTGATCTGTGTAGGCTCCCACTTACTCCATGGAATATAGAAAATGTGTACATTGTCGCAAATAGTGCCCCAAATATGATAAAAAAGAGGGCGTATCCAATGAATGAAGATATGGTGGTGGCTATAAGAGCAAGAATTGAGAAGGAGATGAGTGTAAGAAATATTGCTTTTTTATTAAAATGCCACCAGCTTGTTATTCCTAGAATATAGAAGAAGAGCACTGTGCTTATTCCCCTTATGAAGAGTAAGACTCCTACACTGCTTTTTGAAAAAGGGAGTGCATCTAATGCATAGAGAGGAAAGATAGTGAGGACAACAGCGAGTGCGATGTAGAGGGTAAGGTTTCCTATCCAGGAGACGTAGCGAAGGGGTGTTGATTGGTCTATTGTGGCTTCTTGCTGTTTTCTTTTGTGTTCACTTACGACTTTTTTCATCTCTGGTATGAATAATTTTGTGATATTAAGTAGAAGGATTACAACGAAAAAGAGGGCAATTGAGACATACAGGCTCAATCGTGTGCTACTTTCAACAAGGAGTCCTGTTAACAGGGGGGAAAAGGCGGCTCCTAATGACCAACTCACATTAAAAGCCCCAGTTGCTCTTGACAGTTGTGCCCCTTCTTTCCCTCTTGTAATCCACGCAGCTAATTGTGGCCACAAGAATGCCATGAAAAATCCATACTGGATAAGGGCAATAAATACTACTGTAATGTTATTGGTCCCTAATATTAGTAATAATGAGAGGAGCATTCCTACTTGTGATATTTGCACCGATAATGATGGTGTTATCTTAGATGCAATTGGGTCTACTACAAAACATGAGATAAAGTATGCCGATGTGTAGAGCGCTGCAGAGATGCCAATCATTTGAGCTGAAAGGGAGAATTGGAATCTGAGGTAATAGACTAAAGCAAGATTTATCATCGAGATGGTAAATTGTCCAATAAATGAGGTGATAGATAAAACTATAACAGATGGGGGTGTTGGTCTCTTTATTTTCATTTGTCCAACATCTTTAGGGATATTTGAAAGATTATCAAGTCTTTTTCGTAAAATGGGTT
This sequence comes from uncultured Spirochaetaceae bacterium, assembly GCA_964453215.1. Taxonomy (GTDB): domain Bacteria; phylum Spirochaetota; class Spirochaetia; order Sphaerochaetales; family Sphaerochaetaceae; genus SABI01. The sequence continues at coordinate 77,341 of CAYVRR010000003.1, forward strand.
TCAATTTAAGTTGCATCATTTGCTCTTTATAGATTATTGTATATGCATGGAACAAATTTTATTAAATAGACCCCTTGTAGCCGCTTTTTGTGCTGCGATGTTTGCTCAGTTCTTAAAACCTTTTCTTTTGTACCCTTTAGAGAAGAAGTTTCATGTTCACCTATTTTTCTCAACGGGTGGAATGCCCTCTTCTCATACAGCTGGTGTAATAGCGCTTTGCACCTCTCTTCTTATCCTAGAAGGTGTTCAAAGTTACTATTTTGCAATTGCTTTTACCTTTGCATCTATTGTAATTCATGATGCTATGGGGATAAGGAGGGCTGCTGGAAAGCAAGCAGAGATTATTAATGAGTGGAGTCTTCTCCTTACTCAAATCCATGATGATGGTCAGTTCACTCCGGAGAATTTAAAGACGATGCTCGGTCACTCTTTCACGCAAGTTATGGGGGGATTGGTGATTGGAATTACAAGTGGATTACTCTTTACCTATCTTTCTTGAATATTTATACATCAAATATTGACTTTCCACGCATATTTATGTAAGTTAAACCATCTTAAAAGTATGGAGAGAGTATGAAAAAGATTATAGTTGTATCAATGCTACTTGTTTTGATGGTGAGTTCTTATTTGTTTGCTGGTGGGCAAAAGGAAGAGGGATATGTGATAGGGAGTGATTGTACATGGCCTCCTTTTGAATATGTTGATGAAAATGGTGATATTGTTGGTTTCGAAATCGATTTAGTGAGAGCAATTAGTGAGTATTCTAAAGTTCCAATGACAATTAGAAACGTTGCATGGGATGGCATTTTTGCAGGTCTTTCTAATGGTGCCTACGACGCAGTTGTTTCGGGTGTTACTATTTTAGATGAAAGAAAGAAGGTAATGGATTTTACAACTCCTATTTTAGAGGTTACTCAGTCAATCCTTGTAACACCAGAGAATAAGAATATTACAAAAGCTCGTGATATTGTTGGGAAAAAAGTTGGTGTTCAAATTGGAACAACAGGTCAATTTGCCTTAGAAGCTCTTGGTGGTGTAACAATTAAGAGTTATGATGAAATTGGTCTTGCGGTTGAAGATTTATTAAATAATAATCTTGATGCTGTTGTTGCTGATTCTATTATTGCAGCAGATTTTGTCCTTGCAAATGTGAATTATGCGGGAAAATTGCTTGTCAGTGGAACTGTTGAAGGGGACAAGGAGCAAATTGGTTGGGCTGTGAAAAAAGGAAATAGTGAGTTACTTCAAATTTTTAATGATGGTATTAAGGCTATGATGGAAAATGGCACTGTTGATGCACTAAAAGCAAAATATAATATCCTATAAAAATTAAAGAATACATTCTCTACCTGCAGGGGCATATCCCCTCCATGTAGAGAAGTTGAGGTCTCATGGAAACATCTACAACAAAAGAGCCTATAAAAAAGGTTCCTAAATCTAAAAATGTTAAGGCAATTAGTCCACATCCAGATATCATAAAAAAACAAGATCAAGCGACTTTACGTTTAGAAATGACTGATGGGGTTCTTATTCCAACTAAAAATAATAATTCTATCTTTAATGCATGGCGTTTTACCTTTGCTTTTGCAATTATTACATTATCTATGCTTGTCATTTTTGTGCCTGATCCGTATCGGCAAATATTTTTTGTTGTTATTAAAGGGCTGCCTACAACTTTTCAAGTCACAATTTTTGCAATTCTCGGTGCAATTTTCATTGGGTTATTTGTAGGATTAGGTTCGGTAAGTAAAAATCGTTTTATTAATATGCTAAGTGGGGTATATGTTGAATTTATTCGTGGTATTCCCCTCTTAGTTCAACTTATTTTTATCTATTATGCGATGGGACGAGTGTTTCAAATAGAGGGTATTTTTGCAGCTACTATTGCCCTCTCTATCTGTTTTGGCGCATATATGGGAGAGATTGTGAGAGCTGGGATTCAAGCGATTCCAAGAGGTCAAATGGAAGCGGCTATAGCTCTTGGTCTTTCAAGAGGTCAAGCATTTCGTTATGTGATAATCCCTCAAACTATCAAGGTAATTTTACCTGCTATTGGGAATGAATTTATCTCTATGTTAAAAGATTCCTCCCTCGTTTCAACAATTGCACTAAGTGATATTTTAAGAAAAGGAAGAGAATATATCTCTCGAACTTTCTTGTCATTAGAGACGATGTTTATTGTTGCTCTTATCTATTTAGTTATCACACTATTACTGAGTAGACTTGTTGGAATTCTTGAAGAGAGGTTACATAAAAATGGATAGAATACGTATTGAGCATCTTTATAAAGATTATCGGATGAATGATGGTACCATTGTCCATGCTGTAAAGGATGCAACACTGAGTGTTAAGAGGGGGGAGGTTGTCCTCATTATAGGCCCTTCTGGTTCTGGTAAGAGCACTCTATTAAGAAGTGTAAATAAGCTTGAAATCCCAACAAGTGGAAAGATCTTTGTTGATGATGTTGAAGTTACTTCAACTCATGATATTAGAGGGGTGAGAGAGGATGTTGGAATGGTGTTTCAATCTTTTAACCTTTTTTCTCATTTATCAGTAATTGATAATATTATGCTAGCTCCTTTGAAAGTAAAGAAGATGAGTAAAGAAGAGGCAACTCTCTTAGCACGTGATCTTCTAAAGAGGGTTGGCCTTGCTGAGAAGGAGTTAAGTTTTCCATCTCAACTCTCTGGAGGGCAACAGCAGAGGGTTGCTATTGCTCGCTCTCTTGCGATGAATCCTAAGGTGATGCTCTTTGATGAACCTACAAGTGCACTAGATCCTGAAATGATTAAAGAGGTTCTTGATGTTATGCTACATCTTGCAAAAAGTGGAATGACAATGCTCATAGTTTCTCATGAAATGGGGTTTGCCTCTGCTGCAGCAGATAGAGTTGTATTTATGGATGAGGGAGAAATCATAGAAATTGATACTCCTTCTACGTTATTTAATCATCCTAAAGAGGAAAGAACAAAGAAATTTTTAGACAATATTCTCTAGTAATTACGATAATAGTGAATAATAATGGCAAAATAGAGGGGTAATGGTAGGTTTCTACTATTGCTCTTTTTTTATGTTGCGCTGTATGGTAGGAGCCATGAAAAACTCCACATCTTGGCTCACTCGCCACATTAGCCTACCAACCTACAGCGACCCTGTAAGTGAAAAAGAAAATTCAATTTCTCACCTTATTGCCACCCTCCTCTCTTTTGGGTTTCTTATATTTATACTCGTTAAAAAATCTTCCTTCCCCACTCGTTTAACATTCACTGGAATGGTGATTTTTTCTTTGAGTCAATTTATTTTATTTACTTCATCAACAATTTATCATTATCTTGAAAAAGGTGATGCAAAACGATTATTTAGAATTCTAGATCATTCAACGATCTATTTTCTTATTGTTGGAACCTACACCCCTATCATGCTTTTTATAAATACACCTGAAACTCACATTATCCTCCTTGTGTTGTATATCTTGCTGGTGGTGGGGATTGTTACGAATATTTTATTTTGGGGTAAATTTAAAATACTTCATGTCCTTATTTATCTTATGATGGGTTGGGCTATTGTGTTAGTGTGGGATCAAGTTGTCCCCAATCTTCCAGGGAATATGCTCTATTTTATTATTGTTGCTGGGCTACTTTATACTGTTGGTGTCATCTTTTATGCTTTAAAAAAGATGCCTCATGCTCATCTTATTTGGCACATTTTTTGCCTCTTAGCAAGTGGTACGTTTAGTACAGGTTTTGTAATTCATTTCTTGTAATATCTCCTTATTATAAATCTCATATTCTTATAGTGAGAATACCTCATAAACTTGCAAAAAAGATAAAAGGGTTATACAGTGTGAACCTGTAGTCAAATAACTAATTCTTCAATAATAAATATGATGGCAAGGAGTGAGTGGGATGAAAAAAGGTGAGTGTGTAGCGATTACTTCTTGCAACACATATAGTGATGAAGATCTTTATCCTGCATTACAAGAAGTTCTTCTTCATGGGAAAATGCCTGATGTGAGTGGTAAGAGTATTCTTCTTAAACCAAACATTCTCTCAGATGCTCACTCTAACAAAGCGATAACTACTCGTGGGGAGGTCATTGGCAATCTCATTAAGATATTATATGAAATGGGTGCGAGTAAAATTTATGTAGGTGATTCACCTGGTATTAGTGGCAATAATTTTACCCCTAAACACTCTGGTATCTATGAAGCGTGTCAAAAGAATAATGGGGAGTGGGTTCAGTTTTCTCGTAGCACTGTAATGAAGAAAATACCTTTCACGTATGGGAAAAAGCTCCCTCTTCCTACCCTATTAGATGAAGTTGATTATGTGTTTAGTGTAGCTAAAATGAAAACTCACCAACTCATGTATATAACAGGGTGTGTAAAGAATCTTTTTGGTTTAGTTCCAGGTCTCCACAAGAGTCACTCTCATATGCTCTATCCTACTCGTGAATCTTTTTCAAGGATGATAGCTGGGTTGTTTCAATTAGTTAAACCTGATTTTAATATTTTAGATGGTGTGGTGAGTATGGAAGGACCAGGTCCTGCAAGTGGCTTTCCTCGTCATACAGGACTCCTATTTGCTTCTCGTGATGCTTCTGCTATAGATGCCTCTATGGCATGTGTGATGGGGTATGCAATTGATGAGATTCCCCTTCTTAAAGAGTTAGCAAAGAGGGAGCTAACAAGCTTTCATACTTTAGATGATATTTCTTACCCATTACTACGTGCTAAAGATCTTGTGATAAATGATTATAAGAGGGTACAGGTTGATGAAAAAACAAGGCTTTTTAGCTCTCTACTAGGACCACTTTTCACAAAACATATTAAATTTAGGCACCAAAGAAAAGAGCCAAAACCTTTATTTAATGATGATAAGTGTATTTCTTGTGGTAAATGTATCACAATATGTCCCGCTAAAGCGTTAAGTTTTAATGAGAATAAAAAGATTAATGCATCTTACAATAGATGTATTAGATGTTATTGTTGTCACGAGGTGTGTCCAGCTGATGCAATAGATATTGAAATGATGGGGGTAAAATAGTGGAATTTTTTCATACGATAGTGGTGACGATATTTTTGGGGGTTCTTCCTATAAGTGAATTACGTGGAGCAATTCCATTTGCCTATTTTAATGATATTCCCCTTGGTGTTGCCGCTATTATTGGGGGGGGAGCAAATTTATTAGTCTTTCCTTTTGCCTATCTATTTCTTACCTACTTTCACTCATTTTTCTATTCACGCTTTGCGTGGTATATCTCTCTTTTTGACAAAACTGTCGTAAAAACTCGTCATAAACTTTCTCAAAAGGTAGCCATATATGGTCTTTTAGGGATAACTCTCTTTGTAGCAGTTCCCCTCCCTATAACAGGAGCCTATACGGGAACTTTAGGAGCCTGGGTGTTAGGTCTTCCAATAAGAAAATCGTTTTTAGCTGTATCGTTAGGAGTTCTTATTTCTACTATTATCGTTACAACTATTTTACTTGTTGGAAATTCTACCTTTTCCCTTTTTATTAAACAAATATAACTAACTTTGGAGTCTTACATGAGTTCATCTCTTCTCTCCTCTTTGAATGAGGGTCAAAGGAGGTCTGTGCTACAAACAACAGGTCCTCTTCTTATTATTGCTGGAGCTGGGTCTGGTAAAACAAATATGATTACTCACAGAATTGCATATCTATTAGAGATGGGTGTGAAGGAGGAGGAGATTCTTGCCCTCACCTTCACGAATAAGGCAGGTAAAGAGATGGCTATGAGGATTAAGGAGCTCACAGGAAAGCCACTTAAAAACCTACTTACAACAACTTTTCACTCTTTCGCTTTAGGTGTCCTAAAGAAGTATATCCACCACTTGGGTTTTCACAATAATTTTACTATTTATGATCAACAAGATTGTATTTCAGTTTTTAAAGAGGTCTTACGAGAGCAAGATATTGATTTTACTACCCTTAATATTCAAGAGTTGTTGCAGGTCCATAGTGAAATTAAGACCAAACGCTCTTCTACTCATCCCCTCTACACAAAAGAGATGCAATCTCTTTTTGAACTCTACAATCACCATATGAAGCTCTATAATGCACTCGATTTTGATGATTTGATTATGCACACTCTCTATCTCTTTGATAATTTCCCAGATATTTTAGAAGAGGTGAAAAATAGATTTTCATATATTATGGTTGATGAGTTTCAAGATACTTCAATAAATCAGTATAAGTTAATTTACTTGCTTGCAAAAGATCACAGAAATATTGCTGTTGTTGGAGATGATGATCAATCGATTTATTCATGGCGTGGTGCTAATTATGAAAATATTGTAAATTTTGAGAGAGATTTTCCCGAGCGACTAGAAATTTTCTTAGATCGAAATTATCGCTCAAGCAAAACAATTCTCACTGCAGCAAATCAATTAATAAAAAACAATAGTGCTCGTAAAGATAAGACGTTGTGGACAGACTTTGATAGTGGAGATTCTATTGTAATTATTCAAAGTGAAGATGGAAAAGATGAGGTAAAAAATATTGTTACTGAAATGAGAAAAGAGAGTTTTACTCATCATCTTAGCTATGATAAATTTGGAATTTTAGTGAGAACAAACCATCTTCTTCCAGAAATTGAGAATGCGTTGATGTTAGAGAATATTCCTGTTCAAGTTTCTGGTGGAATGAGTTTTTTTGAACGAAAAGAGGTAAAAGATATTATTGCCTATATGAGATTGTTCATTAATGAAAATGATGATATTGCCCTTCTTAGAATTATTAATACCCCTAGAAGGAAGATAGGAGTTTCAACTCTTGCTTTATTACGCCGAGTGAAAGATTCTCTTCACCTGCCCTATTTCTCATGTATAGAATATATTATAAAGAACCAAAACAATTACTCTAAAAGGCAAGTTGAAGCTTTAGAGAGGTTTTTAGATCTTATCACTACATATAAAGAGTTGTTCATGAAGGGGGGAAGAAATAGAAATAAAGTACTCACTTCTTTAGTAGAGGCAATTGAATATAGGTCATATTTATTGGGTGAATATCCTGGCAATGAAACAGGAGCTATGTACAGATATGGTTCTGTTGGAAATTTTATTAAGCTTTTTAGTCGATGGGAGAGGGATGAAAATAATATTGAGAATAATATTTTTGAATACCTTCAACGATTAATGCTTCAACTTCGTGATAATAATGATAAAAAAGAGGGTGAAAAAAGAGTTTCTTTGATGACAATTCACTCAGCAAAGGGATTAGAATTTGATACAGTTTTCCTTGCTGGAGTAGAAGATCATATTATTCCCCATAAAAGAAGTATTACTGAGGATGAAAAAAATATTGAAGAGGAGCGTCGTCTTTTTTATGTAGCTATAACAAGGGCTAAACGAAAGCTCTTTGTCTCTTATGCTTCTACTCGTAAAAATCATGATGAAATAATCTCAACGAGTCCATCTAGATTTCTCGATGAGATAGAAAAAGGTCTCTTTGCACTCCCTGTTGAAGAAAAAGAGATGAGTAAGGAGGAGCATGTATCTACTCTTTTAGCCTTTAGAGAGTTACTTGAAGCAAAAGAGGGGGGTAAGGCATAACAACTTGAACAACTAAGCTAGGCAGGTGTATAGTAATGAAAGTATCTAGGATCATGGTGAGTAACCACCGCGTGTGCATTATTTTTTAGGAGTGACGATGAGAGCTCATTTTTCTAACAATCAAGAGTCTATAATTGAAGTATTTGCCTCTAATAGTTTTAATGAGAAGGTGATGAAAACTCTATTATCTCCTTCTGTATTTGAAGAGTTGCAACAAATTAAACACGGAGATAAAGATTTAACTCCATTCATTGCTGATGAAGTAGCAAAAGCAATGAAGTCCTGGGCTATTGATAAAGGAGCAACTCACTATTCTCATTGGTTTCAGCCCCTTACAGGGAGTACTGCAGAAAAGCATGATTCTTTTATCTCTTTAGCTCTTGATGGCTCTGTGAGTCTCGAATTTACAGGTAGTGCATTGCTTCAAGGTGAGGGTGATGCCTCCTCTTTTCCAAATGGAGGACTAAGGGCAACCTTTGAAGCTCGAGGCTACACAGCATGGGACACCTCCTCTCCAGCATTCATTCGGGATACTGAGGGGGTAAAAACCTTATATATTCCAACTGCATTTTTTAGTTATAATGGAGAGGCATTAGATAAGAAAGTTCCTCTATTAAGAAGTTTAGATGTATTAGAAAAACATACGTTGAGGGTGCTTCGTGCCCTTGGTAACACTACAACTCGACGAGTGCAAGTCCAAGTTGGTCCTGAGCAAGAATATTTTTTAGTAGATAGAAATTATTTTGAAAAAAGGCCTGATTTACGACTCACTGGGCGTACTGTATTTGGAAATTTATCAGCAAAAGGGCAAGAACTTGATGATCACTATTATGGCTCTATCAGTGAAAGAGTAACTTGTTTTATGAATGAACTCAATTATGAGCTGTGGAAGGTAGGAATTCCTTCCAAAACTCAACACAAAGAGGTCGCCCCTGGTCAGTTTGAAGTTGCTGCAATTCATAGTGAAGCAAATTTGGTAACAGATCAAAATCAATTATTAATGAGGATACTAAAATCAGTTGCTCGTCGTCATGGGTTTAAGGCGTTGTTGCATGAAAAGCCTTTTTATGGGGTAAATGGTTCTGGTAAACACAATAACTGGTCAATAAGTACAGATGATGGAGTTAATTTATTAAGTCCAGGGGAATCTCCTGAAGATAACCTAATCTTTCTTCTTGTCCTCACTTCTCTCATTAAAGGAGTAGACCTGTATGCTCCTTTAATTCGAGCAAGTGTAGCTACAGCAGGAAATGATCATAGACTTGGTCAAAATGAAGCTCCTCCTGCTATTATTTCTGTTTTCATTGGGGAAGTCCTATCAGATATTCTAGAACATATTTCAACAAATACCCCATATAAGAAGCGGGATGGACAAACTCTTAAAGTTGGTGTAAATGCCCTCCCTACCCTCCCAAAAGATTCTTCAGATCGTAACAGAACAAGTCCACTTGCTTTTACAGGGAATAAGTTTGAATTTCGTATGGTTGGTTCATCTCAATCACTAGCTGGTCCTAACACGTTAATTAACGCCTCTTTTTCAGCAATATTTGATGAAGTGGCAACTCGTCTCGAACAAGCGAGTGATCCAAAAGAGGAAGCAGTTACGATCATAAAAGAGTTCTACATTAATCATAAGAGAATTATATTTAATGGAAATGGGTATCATGAAGAATGGGTTGTTGAAGCGAAGAAGAGGGGTTTACCTATAATTACTAACTCTGTTGATGCTATTGGTGAACTCATTAAAGAAAAGCATATAGAAATGCTCACTTCTCAAAGGGTTTTTTCACCGGAAGAGCTCTATTCAAGAGTAGATGTCTACTTAGAAATATATAGCAAACAAATCAACATTGAAGCTGGTGTGATGGTAGAGATGGCTAGGCGGAGCATTGTTCCAGCAGTAACTCGTTATTTAAGTGAATTATGTGATGATATTTCTTCTCAAAAAGCACTCAGTTTTGATACGTGTGAGATTGAGAAAATTGCGAGTCTTATAAGCAAGGAGCTCAATGCATCTATTAAAGCAATCGATACACTCCACATTGAAATAGCAAAAGCTCTAGCGATGAGTGATGATGTTAAAGAACAAGCTCACTATTACCATGATGTTGTGAAAGAGCACATGTCTATGTTGCGCTCTCATATAGATCTATTGGAGACCTATTGCGATGCAAGACAATGGCCTTTCCCAAGTTATGAAGATTTACTATTTAAACTATAAAAAAATAGTATATAACAGTTTAATAATACGATAGGTAATGCTAATTAAAATAATATTTCTACACAT